>DLLT01000039.1 GCA_002478045.1 Porphyromonadaceae bacterium UBA7555 | reverse complement strand
CGGAACTACGCCGCTGCCCCAAAATATTGCAAGTCGGCGATGTCTGTCGTTTTTTAACAAATGAAGCCGTATTATGGCGCATAACAATAGATTACAATGACGATTACAGATTGGCAATATGCAAGCGCACACTGTCTAATTCATCGTTTATGCTGCAATTAGGGCGGCGTTTTGTTACGTAAGTTTTACAGGATGGTACTATCCCGTCCGTTCGGGGTGGTATAGGCAGAATACACATCAGCGTAACAGCCACTTGTCGTAGTCCGGAAATGCGTTTCGGCGCGGTCGGGTGCGAGTTGATACGGCTTGTATACAATAAAAAACGGCGGCGGCCGTTATTTTAATAGAAAAATGAGAATGCCGAAGCACCATAAAAGGCTGTGCCTGCGCACGGCGATGGCTGTGGCGGTAGCGCTGTGCGCGCTGCTGCCGATGGCTTCATCTGTGTGTGCCAAGAGCTTCAACGACAAGGTGCTCAATCGTCCGTATGCCGATTTGCGACGCTGGCATTTAGGCTTTTCGGTGGGTCTGCATACACAGGACCTCAAATTTACGCATAACGGCGTAGCCACCGAAGACGGCCAGACTTGGTATATGGAAGAGCCTTCCTTCTCGCCCGGATTTTGTGTCAACGGCCTTTTTGACTTGCGACTGAACGAGTGGTTCAGCCTGCGTGTGTCGCCGGGTATGTACTTCGGCAATCGCGACATCCGTATGATAGACGTCACCGGCGACGGCGGCGAAGAACGTCTCAATCTCAAGAGCGCATACGTGGTAGCGCCCATAGACTTGAAATTTGCGTCCAAGCGCTATCGCAATGCTCGCCCCTACGGCGTGGTGGGTGTCATGCCCGCTTTCGATGTGTCCAAGAAGCGCAACGAGGCGCTCAAACTCAAGAGTACCGACTGCTACCTCAGCGTCGGCTTCGGCTGCGACTTCTACCTGCCGTATTTCAAGCTCAACCCCGAGATAAAATTCTGCATCGGCCTCACCGACGTGTTGCAACACGACCGCCCCGATCTGGCCGACGACCCGCAGAAACTCAAGTATACAAACGCGCTGAAAAAAGCGACGTCCAAAATGATAGTCCTCACATTCTACTTTGAATGACCGACCACGAGACATATAATACACAATTGCGATGTTGGTGCCTGCGCCTGATGGCGGCGGCAGTGTTGCTGTGCCCGTGCACCAAGGCGGCCGCGCAGACCGATGCCACCTTCACGCAGTACTACAACGTCCCGACATACTACAACCCCGCCGCCGTCGGCCAGACCGATTACCTGCGCATACGCGGCGGCGCACGCCTGCAATGGCTGGGTATAGACAATGCCCCCAAGACCTTCGCCGCCACCGCCGATATGCCTTTCAAATTCTTGGGCAAGCGCTTCGGCACGGGCGTGGTCATCTCGCAGGAAAGCATCGGCCTGTACCGCACGCTCAATCTGCACGCCCAGATAGGATATAAATTCAAGAAATGGGGCGGCGAGTTCACCGGCGGCATAGCCCTGGGTATGTACGACCAGTCCTTCAAAGGCAGCGAAGTCTACCTGCCCGATGAAGACGATTACCACCAGGGCACAGACGACGGCATACCTACGCAAGACCTTCACGGCACAGCATTCGATGTCAGCGCCGGCATTTGGTATCAGCATCCCAAATTTTGGGCCGGCGTATCGTGCAGCCACCTGACCGCCCCCACGGTCACGCTGAGCAACGACGCCGGCGATGCTACGGCCAAAAACATCTACGAATTCAAGACCGGACGCACGCTCTATTTTATGGCCGGAAGCAATATTCCGCTGAAAAATACGTTATTTGAATTGATGCCGTCGATGCTTGTGCGCACCGATTTCACGTTCTATACAGCCGAAGTCACTGCGCGTGCTTCCTACGGCAAATTCCTGACTTTCGGTGTGGGCTATCGCTACAACGATGCGGCCTACGCCGTGGTCGGCGCCAAATTCAAGGGGTTCTTCATCGAGTACTCCTACGACTATCCCACAAGCGCCATAGCCAAAGCCTCGTCCGGCAGCCACGAAATCACCGCCGGGTATAGCCTGAAGCTGAACCTCGGCGCCAAAAACCCCTACCGGCACAAGGCTATACGCCTGATGTGACGACACACTAAGAGACAAAGACATCACAAGAGACACTACATAGCATTACCACATACACCATAATATGGACAAACCAACCAAGACAATCATAGCTCTGTCGACCGCGGCCCTGGCCGTGGTCCTGGGCGCTTGCGCCACCGGATCGCGCAGTGCTGCCGGAGGCGAAGTCACCGGAGTGGGCGGCACCTCGTGGACCGAACCCACGCCTTACGGCATGGTCCTCGTCGACCGAGGCTCCATGGAAGTAGGCGTGCAAAAGGCCGATAGTGCCTGGAACCTCCCCGCCGATGCACGCGGCATCAGCGTAGACGGATTCTGGATGGACGAGACCGAAATCACCAACGCCAAGTACAAGCAATTTGTATTCTGGGTGCGCGATTCCATTATCCGTGAGCGTCTCGCCGACCCGGCATACGGCGGCAACGAGGAATTCAAAATCGAAGAAGACCGCCAGGGCAATCCCGTCAAGCCCCACCTCAATTGGAATAAAGCCATACCCTGGCGCAACCCCAACGAAGACGAGCAGCGTGCCATCGAAAGCGTATACCGCACCAACCCCATCACCGGAGTGCGCGAGCTTGACCCCACGCAGCTCAACTATCGCTACGAAATATACAACCACACCGAGGCCGCCAAGCGCAAAAATCGCTTGGACCCCACTCGCCGCATATACAATACCGATGTGCCCACGCCCACCGATGTACCCATCATCTCCAAGGATACGGCATACTTCAATGACGAGGGGCAGATTGTGCGCGAAACTATCACCCGCGGTCTCACCGGCGACTACGACTTCCTGAACACATACATCGTCAACGTCTATCCCGATACCACGGCATGGGTCAACGACTTCGAAAACGCCTACAACGAACCATACGTGCGTATGTACTTCGCTCACGGCGGATACTCGGATTATCCCGTGGTAGGCGTCAGCTGGGAGCAGGCCAACGCCTTCTGCAACTGGCGTACCGACTACCTGCGCCGCGCCTTGGGCAAAGAAGGCGTGTATGTCGAACCTTACCGCCTGCCCACCGATGCCGAATGGGAATATGCGGCACGCGCCGGCGTCAACGAAAATATGTATCCCTGGGACGGAGACCTCACCATGAGCGACGACAAGGGCTGCTTCTACGCCAATTTCAAACCTCAGGAAGGCAACTACGTCAAAGACGGACAACTCATCACCTCGCGCGTAGGTACTTACGCTCCCAACGACTTCGGCCTCTATGATATGGCCGGCAACGTCAGCGAATGGACATCCACGGCCTACACCGAAAGCGTAGGCAAAATCACCAACGACCTCAACCCCGAATACCGATACAACGCCGCCAAGGAAGACCCCTACCGACTCAAACGCAAAATCGTACGCGGCGGCTCGTGGAAAGACGTTGCACACAACATCCGCAGCGACCTCCGTATGTGGGAATTCCAAAACGAACAACGCTCGTACATAGGTTTCCGCTGCGTTCGCACACAGATAGGATTTGCCCGCGGCACCAAGGCTCATGCCAAGAAATAAAAGCATCGCAAAAGCGACTCAGTGCCCATCGCTCTCATAATTTCCATTGTTCCCATAATTCCCAAAAAGACACCACAAAACCAATACAGTACACCACGCTATGGTCAAACTGAAAAAATACAAGAAAGGCGTCGGCGCTTGGATTTCAAGCACCAAAGGCCAGCGCTTCTTCAATTTTGCATACTCCATCGGCGCCGCCGTCGTCATCTGGGGCGCGCTCTTCAAAATCCTCCATCTTCCCGGCGGCAATATGCTGCTGTCCATCGGTATGGGCACCGAGGTTCTGATGTTCATACTCACCGCTTTCGACCGCCCACCGCGCGAATACAACTGGGAGAAAGTCTACCCCCAACTTGACCGCGAAGACGATGAAGAAACCGAGACACCGCAGACTCTTGACTCCGAAGACGAAGCCGCCGATACGGCTGCCGAAGCTCCGGCCACAGGTGTTGCCGGCGTCGTGTATGTTGGAGGCCAATATCAGGGCGGACAACCCGTGGCGGCAGTGCCGACCCAGCCCGCAGCCGACCAATCGCAAGCACCCGCAGACGTCGCTTCGGCCACCCAAGCATACATCGAGCAGATGGCCGCCACCACGGCGCAGATGCAGCAGTTGCAGCAGTCTACCGAGGCCCTCAATAAAGTCTCCGAGATACTGCTCGAAAGCTATCGTGCCATCACCGAAAATTCCGAAAATATCACGCGCTCGTCTCAAGGCTACGTTCAGCAAATGGGCGATCTGAGCCACAATATCCAGGGCCTCAATACCATCTACGAGATACAACTGCGCAGTATATCCTCGCAGCTTGACTCGATAGACCGCGTCAACCAAGGCATCAAGGACATCCGCGATATGTACGAGAAGAGCGCCAGTCAAAGCAGCCGCTACTGCGAAGAGACCGAGAAGATGGCACGCTATATGCAGCAGCTCAACGCCGTGTACGAAAAGATGATTACCGCCATGACCATCAATATGTACAACCCCGCAGCCGCCGCACAGGCCGCCGCCACAGCTGCGCAGTCTCAACAGCCCGAAGCGCCGCAACAATAAGACACATAAAGCCATTACAGCTATAACAACCATTATAGCCGACAAACAACACCACACCCGATAAACCACCACCCAAACACCTAAATGGGAGCAAACAATACACGCCTGTCACCACGCCAGAAGATGATAAACCTGATGTATATCGTCTTGACGGCAATGCTCGCCCTCAATGTCTCATCTGACGTTCTGGACGGCTTTACACAGGTACACGAAGGACTGACACGTTCCAATGCCAACGTCAGTCGGCGTAATGCGGACATCTTCCGCACGCTTGAAGCCTTTGCCGCACAAAATCCCGACAAAGGCTCGACGTGGCTGGATCGTGCCGCCAAAGTGCGTCAGGCCACCGACCAAATGGTCGCCATGGTAGACTCGCTCAAACTGGCCATAGTCCGCAAGGCCGACGGCCCCCAAGGCAACCCCGACAATATAGAATCACGTGACGACCTCGAGAGCGCCAGTGTAGTCATGCTGGCACCAGGAAGCTCCAACGGACGCCGCCTGCGCCAAAGCATTGACAACTACCGCAATTTCATCGTCACGCAAATTCAGGATCCGGCCAAAGCCGCCACCGTCAAGGACGCCTTGTCTACAGCCTCGGTCAAACGTCAAGGCCAGCTCACACCGCAGCTGTGGGAAGAAGCCAAGTTTGACCAGCAGCCCGTAGTAGCCGCCGTCACCATACTCACCAAGATACAGAACGACCTGCTGTACGCCGAAGGCGAAGCGCTCAACTCACTGTTGGCTCAAGTGGACGCCGGTGACGTTCGTGTCAATAAACTTGACGCCCTCGTCATCCCCAACTCGCGTATGGTTATGCGCGGCGGACAATACAGCGCCGACATCGTTCTGGCCGCCGTAGACACCACGGCACGCCCACGCATATTTGTCAACGGTCGCCAATTGGCTGACGGCCATTTCACCACCACCGTCGGCACGGCCGGCAAATTTACCTACAAGGGCTACCTCGAAGTGCCACACGGCGACGGAACCGTCACTCGTCACGACTTCGCCAGCGAATATACCGTCATCGAGCCGATGGCTACCGTCTCGGCCACGATGATGAACGTCTTGTATGCCGGTATCAACAACCCCATAAGCATCTCCGTGCCCGGTGTGCCCATGGACGGCATCAGCGCCTCCATGAGTGGCGGAACACTGCAACGCAGCGGCGACCATTGGGTGGCTCGCCCCACGGCAGCGCCAGGCAATACAGCCGTGGTCACCGTCACCGCCAATATAGACGGACGTTCCACTCAGGTGGGCACGACATCCTTCCGTATACGTCGTCTGCCCGACCCGACAGCCTTCATAGCCTTCACCGACAGCAAGGGCAACAGCGACCACTACAAAGGCGGACGCCCGTTCTCGAAGACCCTGTTGTTGGCCGCCAAGGGCCTCTCCGCCGCCATAGACGACGGCCTGCTGGATACACCGTTCACGGTACTATCCTTCGAGACGGTCATCTTCGACTCTATGGGCAATGCAATACCCGAAGTCTCGGCAGGAGCACAATTCTCGGCGCGTCAGAAACAAGCCTTCCAGCGCTTGCGCCGCGGCAATCGCTTCTATATCTCACGCATCAAGGCCAAAGGCCCTGACGGAATTACACGCGACCTCTCGCCTATGGAGGTAATCATCGGATGACGTATCACTCACATCGACAAAATAATTCACACACGATGAAAACCATATACCGTACTGCAATATGCGCCTTCGCTCTGGCCACCCTCGCTCTCGCGCAGGGACCCGAAGCCGATGCTCAGGGCCAGTCAACATCCACGGCAGTGCAACGCCGTACCTCAGGACCGCGCACACGCCACGGACAAGGCGAAACCAACGTCCCACAAGTTACTCAGCGTCAGCAGGCTTTCTACGAAGACGCCGATGCAGGCATCACGGACGCCGACCGTCAATGGATGCGCATAATTTACCGACAACTGGACCTCGATAAGGACAAGAATGCTCCATTGTATTATCCCGAAGAAAATATTGACGGGCAGGAAAACCTCTTCCGCATAATTATGCGACTGCTGGCCAACAACCAGATACACGCCTACGAATACCTCGACGGTCGCGAAATTTTTACCGAGCAGTATCAGGTCAAAGTACGTGACCTGCTCGACCGCTTCCATATAATATATACCGAGGCCAAGGGTAGCACCGAGCGCAATCCTCGCTTCACAATTCAGGAAGCAGACGTGCCCACCAACGAGGTGCTGTCGTACTACATCATCGAGCGCTGGGAATTTGACACGCGCAACAACCGTATGCGCACCATCGTTGAGGCTATCTGCCCGGTACTGCATCGCAGCGGCGACTTCGGCGGCGAGGCCGTCAAGTATCCTATGTTCTGGGTTAAATTTGCCGATCTGCGCCCCTGGCTTGCGCAACAGCACATATTTACGAGCGATGACAACAACCTGCCCACCTGCACCTACGATGACTACTTCACCCTGAATATGTACGAGGGCGAAATTTACAAGACTCGCAATCTCAAGAACAAGTCGTTGATGCAGATATATCCCGATCCCGAGGAGCTGACTAAGGCACAGGACAGCATACAGCGTCGTCTCGATTCGTTTGAGGCCAAGCTTTGGGTACCCGACCGCGAGGAAGTCATTGCGCATAAGGACAACGACAAAGACAAAAAAGACAAAGACGAGGGCGTAGCCGCTGACAATAGCGAAAATTCCGCTAACTCCGGCGAGGCTGTCACCAATTCCGAAGAAAAGCAGGACAAGCAACCCAAACGCTCCACCAAGCGTTCGTCCAAGCGGCCCAAGTCCTCCAAGGTCAAGGAGTCCAAGGCTTCCAAGTCCGCCTCGGCCACTCGCAGCGTACGCCGCCGCAAATAACCCCGGCGGCTCGAATCTTCACCGGGAACAATAAGAACTATAGGAACAATGGGAGTAATGGCGATTAAGCCGTTGCTCTCATTATTTCTATTATTCCCATCGCACCCATTGTTCCTATTGTCCCCATAACTCCCAGTATTCTCATTTCTCCCTTTTCTCAAGATTATCCGGGATGCCGGGATGTTTTAGAAAAATTATCCTTATCTTTGTGCCAATCAGGATGCTTCGGCAGCTTGAACCCTCAACACCCTATCATAGGACAATCCAACCACATAACACCACTCCAAATGATGAAACAGCTCGTATTATTCCTCTTAGCCGTCCTAACCTCGCTGCCGGCATCGGCGAGTCAGTTCATTTACACGTATGAAGGACAGTCTTTATCGTATCAAAGTATGTCAGACGGTAATTGCAAAGTAATCGTTTACGCGAATGATGCAACCAGTCCCAACGTCATCATACCGGAGGCGGTATACAGTAAGGATGATAAGCGCTCCTATACGGTTACGTCAATAAGCCAATTTGCTTTTTGGGGCAAAGCGGGTATAACCTCGGTTACTATTCCCGCCACGGTCGAAGGAATTGAGGGTTATACCTTCGCTAAATGTTCATTAACATCGGTGTCGTTTCCTAAGATGACGACAATAAAAGGAGATGCTTTTTCGGACTGCACAAATCTCAAGTCCATAACCTTTAACGGACCGATTGAAGACTTGCAGTATTGGGCCTTTTCCCGTTGTACGGCGATTGAGAGGGTCATATTCACTACGGCCACGCCGTTCCCGGCTTCCTCCGATATTTTCACGACATCAGATCCTTATGATGATGAAGGTCTCAGTCCCGTTTACGAGAATGCGACACTGTATATTCCGGAAGGCTCGGAGGAGGCGTTCGCCGCAGTGAGTCCTTGGAATCTGTTCAAGAAAGTGAAGACATTCAAGCCCGAGGCTAATGTAGGTGTGACTTTGAGCCATTCCGAAATCGAAATCAACATGGAAGATACGGCGCAGTTGACCATTAACCTTGAAGGAAAACGTATAGGCACGGGCTTCATCACCGTGAAGTATAACGACGAAAGCGGATTGCAGACCTCCGAAATATGCAGCATAGAAGTCAAGGACAAAACCGATCTCGTCAACGAAATCCAAGCCTCCGATGACACAGAAATCGGCGATATCTACACCATCGACGGTATGCTCGTCAAGAAAGCGCCGACCATCAAAGACGTCCGCGCCCTTGCCCCGGGCCTCTACATCATCGGCAGCCGCAAAATCCTCGTACGCTGACCGGTATCGGACGATACAAGGGCTTCGAGCACTCCTTCCCGTGTCTCTACAGGCAAACAATGCGCGTCTTTTCTTGCCGATATCGGCAAGAAAATGTATCTTTGCAGACTGTTTCACGATTATTTCATGCCGATAGATATGGACTATATCTCAGCCAAAGAATATGCTTGCTTTCACGGAATATCCGAGCGGACAGTGCGCAACTATTGCGCCCAAGGCAGGCTGTCGGGCGCCGTTCTTGTCGGCAAAACATGGAGCATACCGTTCGATACGCCGCTACCCGTGCGAATAAATGCACGCACCGTCATCTCGCCGCTTTTGAAGGCTCTGAGAGAGCAGAAAGCGGCAAGAATAAAAGGCGGAATCTACCACCGCACGCAGATAGAGTTGACCTATAATTCCAACCACATTGAGGGTAGTCGGCTGTCCAAAGAACAGACCCGCTATATCTTCGAGACAAACACGATAGGCGTCACGGATGTTGCAGTCAGAGTTGATGATATAATCGAAACCATCAACCATTTTCGCTGTATAGACTTCATCATAGACAGGGCGACCGAGCCGTTGACCGAAAGCATAATAAAGCAAATCCATCGTATCTTGAAATCCGGCACATCGGATGCCCAAAAGGATTGGTTTGCAGTCGGCGAATACAAGCGCTTGCCCAATGAAGTCGGCGGAGTGGAAACCACCGAGCCCGAGGCTGTGGGCGCTGCGGTCAGGGAATTGCTCGAAGAATACCGGGCAAAAAAAACAGTGATCCTGGAAGACATCCTCGACTTCCATCAACGCTTTGAGGCGATACATCCGTTTCAGGATGGCAATGGACGTGTCGGCCGATTGATAATGTTCAAGGAGTGTCTGCGATGCTGCATTGTGCCGTTCATCATCACTGACGAGCTCAATATGTTCTATTATCGCGGTCTGAGCCAATGGCCGCATACACCCGGCTACCTCCTCGATACATGTCTTACGGCACAAGACCGGTATAAGACCCTCCTCGACTATTTCAGGATAAAATACTAAGTGTGGATAGGGATATTCGTGTACGTGGTCGATGAGTATCGGCATTGGGGAGGACAGAAAGACGGCGGTGGCCGCCTCGTGGATTATGGGGCGGCCACCGCCGTTTTTTATGGGGATGATGTCAGGCGAAAGAATGTTATCTGTCGGCGACAGTCATACCGCTTGGTGCGTCTATTGATAATTTTCAAGCCTATCAATGATGCCGAGTCAATCAGTGATTTTCGGGTCAGTCGGTGACGCTTGGTCTATCAATGACGCTTGGTCGGTCGGTGATTACGGATCAGTCTATGATGTCGAAGCCGGTGTAGCGGCGCAGGCACTCGGGGACGATGATGCCGTCGGGTGTCTGGTTGTTTTCGAGCAATGCGGCCATGATGCGCGGCAGTGCCAGAGCCGAGCCGTTGAGGGTGTGGCACAGGTGGATTTTCTTGTCTGCATCGCGATAGCGGCATTTCAGGCGGTTGGCCTGATATGTTTCGAAGTTGGATACGGACGAAACTTCGAGCCAGCGTTTTTGGGCGGCGCTGAACACTTCGAAGTCAAAGGTTATGGCGCTGGTGAAGGACATATCGCCGCCGCAGAGGCGCAGGATGTGCCAGGGCAGGCCGAGCTTTTCGAGCAGGCCTTGTACGTGGTTTTTCATTTGCTCGAGGGCGGCGTAGGAGTCTTCGGGGCGCTCGATGCGGACGATTTCTACTTTGTCGAATTGGTGCAGGCGGTTGAGGCCGCGTACATCCTTGCCGTAGCTTCCGGCTTCGCGACGCCAGCAGGCGCTGTATGCGCAGTTCTTGATAGGCAGGCGGTCGGCGGGGATAATTACGTCGCGATAAAGGTTGGTGACGGGGACTTCGGCGGTGGGTATGAGGTACAGGCCGTCCAGGGGGGCGTAGTACATCTGAGCTTCCTTGTCGGGGAGTTGGCCTGTGCCGTATCCGGAGGCTTCGTTGACTACGAAAGGCGGCTCGACTTCGAGGTATCCGGCTTCGCTTGCGCTGTCAAGGAAGAATTGAATGAGTGCGCGTTGGAGGCGAGCGCCTTTGCCCAGGTATACTGGAAATCCGGCGCCGGTGATTTTGACGCCGAGGTCAAAGTCGATGATATTGTATTTCTTGGCCAGTTCCCAGTGGGGAAGGGCGTCTTCGGGCAGGTCGGGCATCGGGCCTCCGGTTTTCTCGACGACGTTGTCGGCGGCGCTGGTGCCCTCGGGAACCATTGCGCAGGGGACGTTGGGGACGTTGAGCAGGATGTCGCGTATGCTTTTTTCGGCGGCAGCCAGGGCGTCTGAGGTGGCTTTCTGGCTTTCCTTGAGGGTGGCCACTTC
Source organism: Porphyromonadaceae bacterium UBA7555 (assembly GCA_002478045.1). Lineage (GTDB taxonomy): Bacteria > Bacteroidota > Bacteroidia > Bacteroidales > Muribaculaceae > CAG-873. The sequence goes on along the minus strand of DLLT01000039.1, from coordinate 12,382 downwards.
GGCTTTCTTGGCTTCGGCGGCGGCGCGGTCGCCGGCTTTCATGAGGGCGCCGATGGCATCGGCATGTTTCTTGAGTTGGGCGGCGGCGTTGTCGTTCTCCAGCTGGAGGCGGCGGCGTTCGGCGTCCAGTTCGAGGACGCGGTTTATGGACTCGGTGCCGTCAAAGCCCTTGACAGCAAGACGGCGGATGATGTCTTGCGGGTCTTGTTTGATTTGTTGAATTGTAAGCATTGTTGTGTTTTATATGCTATTTTGTTTTTTTGATATTCGTGTTATTTGGCCAGGAGTTCGCGTACTTTGGCTGATATTGCGCGTCCGTCGGCGCGTCCGGCCAATTGTTTGGTGGCTACGCCCATCACCTTGCCCATATCGGCGGGCGAGGTAGCGCCCACCTTTGCAATGATTTCGGTGAGAGCGGCGGTGAGTTCTTCGTCCGAGAGGGCCTTGGGCAGGTATTCTTCGATGACGGCCAGTTCGGCCAATTCGTTGTCGGCGAGGTCTTGTCGGCCTGCATCGGCGTATATCTTGGCGCTTTCGCGGCGCTGCTTGGCCAGCTTGATTATGATTTTGAGGGCGTTATCGTCCGTTAGTTCGCCTCCGGCGCCGGGAGCGGTCTTGGCTTCGAGAAATTCTTTTTTGATGCCGCGCAGGGCTTCGAGGCGCACTTTTTCGCGAGCCTTCATTGCGGTTTTGATGTCTTCGCTTATAGTGTCAAAGAGATTCATCGTTGTATGTGTTATGTGTGTAATGTATTCTGTTTATGTGCTTTTAGTATTCAGCAACGGCTACTTCTTCGGAAGGGGCGACGTCCACCACCGAGTCTGTATCGGCGGATAGGTAGTAGTCGCTATTGTCGTTGGCGGGTGCACGCAGGGCGCTGCCCATCACGGCGTTGTAGTCCAGCTGGCCGAAGCTGTAGACTATGCGCAGGCTGTAGGTGGACGGGACGATGTACACGTAGTTGCCGGCGTTGTTGCGCAGTTCGTGGCTGTGCCCGCCGGCACGCTCCCAGCCCTTGCTCATAAGGGCATCTATGAGGGCGTTGGCCGTGGCGGTACGGCTGTCCGTATTCACGGGAGTCTCTATGGCCAATAGTGCCACGGGTACGTCCCTGTAGTAGTATCGTTGCGATATAGACCATCCGTCGCTTTCGAAAGTCCAGTCTGCCGGGGAAGTGGCGAATGTGGCGTATAGTACGCCGATTTCATCGCTTATGGGCCTTGATACGCGGTAGCAGCCGCTGCTGATGTATGTAAAGGCGTCTTCGGCGCTTATGCCCATTTCGGGAAGCAGCCTCGAGGCCGTCTCGCCTTTGCTGACCGAGGGTACGCCTTCGGCGCCGCCGAACATTGCGCCGCTACCGATGATGTCGGCCAGAGCTGCAACCTGTTTCTTGTTGTAAATTTTCTGCGAGGTGACGGTGGTGTATTGATCGTAGGTGATGCGGTCGATGTCTAATTTTTTGTTTACCGGATTGCCGTTTCGATCGTATAGTGCATATGGCTTTTCGTCGCCACCGAATATGAATCCATACAACGAAACTACGTCGTTGAAATGTTCGATAGTGTCATCACCTATGTCTTCGCCGTTGGCATCCACTATGCGATATTTACTGTCGGAACGTTTGCGTACTATGAAGCGTGTGCCGTCAAGTCCGAGGGGCGTGATTTCATCATATCCTTTGAGGATTTTTTCGCCATCGTCCTTGGCTTCGAGTATCATCCATCCGTCCGAATTGCGAGCCAGGACGCGATCGCCAAAGCGTGCAACGGCCAGTGTGCCATGTGACAGTTTCATCACGGTCTCGCCGGTATGGTCTACAAAGTGGCCTCTATCATCCTTGTTTACGGCCAGCCAGCCGTTTAGGAATATGCCGGCTTCTTCGTTTTCTCTTAGGGTGAAAACTTTTTCGCCGGAGGTGTTTATACAGATATAACGGTCGTCATTGTTGTGCACCAAAGCCAGCCCCTCGGAGAATGGTCCGGCATAGTCCCACTTGGCCTTGATGGCGATGTCGCCCGAGGTGTTGAGGTATCCCATTTTCTGGTCTGTATCTTGATATAGCGGCATTGTTGCATCGCCGATAGTCGCTGATACGCGGACTGCGGCTATGTCATCGGAGAGTTGCTTGATGACTTCACCGTCTGTCCCCACGAGCAGTATCCCGGTGCCCTGACGTACGCCGAAGGCATTCCCGGCGGCGAAGTTAGTGAGCTGCATATATGGGTCATTGTTGAGCGCTTTCTTAGGTTTGGACAGGCTGTAAACATACATACCGTCCTCATCCTCGGCGACGAAATTCCCATTGTACGCATAGCCGGGAGCATTGTCAAAGACATTTTTGACTATGATTTCTCCATCAAAATCTACAAGGCTCCAAGTGTCTTCGTCGTCCAGTTGTACGGGTATGGCGTCCGGATATGTCACGGAGTTTCCGTTGCATGATGCCAATGTGGCGGCAGCAAGTGCCATCGTTGTGCTCAATGCCGATAGTAATGTCTTTTTCATAAGGCGTAGGGTCGGTGATGGGGGCTTGCGGCTTTATGGTCGCCATGCCCCGGGGTGATTTGAAATATTTATGCAAAAATAGTAATCTTATCCCGATTTATCGCTAAGATTTGCCGAAAAACGATGCAAAACAAGCCGTTTTGTTCGATCTTTTCTGTGAAAACAAGGAGCATCTCTTCAAGATAACGGCCTGACGATACTTTTGCGTGAGGTAAAATAGAGACTTGAAAGCTATGGGGAATACTCAAAAAGTGCAAAGAGAGGCAGGATTTGACGGGAATTTATACTCATTTGTTGGTATTTTGGATGTATAGTATCTAAAAATTTTGATTTTAAGGAGAGTATATGTAATTTTGCCATCGAAAACAGTCCTATATTCGGGACATGGCCCACCCTTTAAGGCGAGCTTATGAGTTGAAATAATTGAAAAAACATAAATCAATAATAGTATGCTTATGAAACACTTTACAACAACATTAGCAGCAATGCTTATGGGTGCGACTGCAGTTATGGCAGCTCCTGAGGCGCCCACTGCCGAATGGGCAAACTTCGTAAACGGACCTCTTGCTTCGGGCAGTATGACTCGCAGCATCAAGGCCACGGAAGACGGTTCGGCCATCTATTGGATGGGCTCGGCCGCCACTCACAGCAAAGGTGATGCCCCCACTTATGCCGGCGAAACAATCTTTGCCAGCCCCGTGGATGTGCAGCGCAGCACCAACAACAACCTGATAATCATGCGTCTTGACGCACAAGGCAAGAAAGTATGGAGTCTTTACAGCTCGTATGGCGATGCTGTCAGCAATACCGGCGGCCTCGATATCCTTCCCGACGGCTCGATAGTTTTTGTGGCCGTTCTGCGACATGACGAAAAGGCCGATATGCTTGCTCACCCGCTGACGATTGTCGATGGTACGGGTGCATCTACGGATGTATATCCCGGCGTCGATGAATACCGCAACGTAGGTATTGTAGGACATCTGTCGGCCGAGGGTAAACTCCTGGGCTACGGTGTTATCGATGTAGATGTTATAAATGGCTACGGCGATGGTGCTAAAACCGTGCATGCCGGGTTGTTTGTGGACGACCTCGCGGTTGCCCCCGATGGAAATATCTTTATCAGCGGCAACTATCGCGCCCCTATGCACGTGAAGAACGTTGCAGGCGAGACGGTGACATTTACTCCCAAGTATAACTACGAATGGGATGGCGATGCGCAGACAGGCGCCGGCGATATGTATCTGCTCAAGCTCACCCCCGAGGGTCAATTGCTCGCTTCGCTTGAAGCGCAAGGAGAGGGTATCACCAATGGCCATATTAGCAATGTAAAATACGAACGCGGCATCCTTTATCTTTATGGTAAGTATGATGTCGTAACCGACAAAACATTTACTGCTACTTTGGCAGGCGCACAGCTGTGCAATACCGGTGTCGTAGACCTCTTTGTAGCGGCTATTGATGCTTCCACCTTTGCCTCCGAATGGCATACGAACATTGTGGGCGAAAGGTATAACAATTCGTGCGTTATGCAAAACTCCGGCATCAGTGTCGGCAACGGCAACCTGTGGTTCTGCGGTCAGTACAACGGCAAGTTCTACCCTCAAGGTAATGCCGACCAGGCGGTATACAGCACAGCAAAGGTACGCGAAGGTATGCTTGTCAAATTTGATGCCACTACCGGCAAGTGGATCAAGGGCGTAAGTTCAAATACGTCGTTCACCGGAGCCAATACGGGTCTTACGGCCTATCAGGATGCTTTGATCAACGCCACTACGCCCGATAAGGTGTACGTCTTTGGCTATGTGATGAAAAACACTATCGGCGTCTTCCTGCGTCCATACAATGCCAATACACTTGAGGCAGATCCCGCAGATGCATGGTCGCTGGTAACCGGTGTCAAGAAGGATAATGAGTTCAATGCCGCAATTCCTATTGCTTTCAATATAGCTTATGTGCCCAAAGCCGGATTGGCTTTCACCGATGCACGCGGCCGTGGCGGTATGTGCGCCGCCGGCCTCGAAGCAGTCGGCACCGGTTCGGCCTTCGCTATTCAGATAGCCAAATTCCAGCTCCCGGAAGCATTGCATGACGGCATCAACAATGTGGTCGTGGACAATGATGAAACAGCTCCCGTTGAATACTATGACCTGCAAGGTCGTCGCGTCAGCGACTCTCCCGCTGCCGGCCTGTACATCCGCCGTCAAGGCACTCAGGCCACCAAGGTTTTAGTACGCTAAGTTCTGCCGGCCTCGTGCCGTAGAATACATACACGCGAGGATGTCCGATGAATGAGTCGGGCGTCCTCGCGCCGTTTTTTTTTGGGGGGGGGTGGAGTGGGGCGCTGCACGGCCGTTGTTTGCCTTGCCCGGATATGCGGACTAAAAAAGTTGCGTGTTTTTTTAAAAAAAATTTTGTGCGTACGGGAATTCTGCGTAACTTTGCACCGCAAATCCCCGGAGGGGGAGGGTCACAGGATGCAATCGTAGCGGTTGTATGCTGCTGAAAAAAAGATACACGCTTCAATAGCTCAGTCGGTTAGAGCATCTGACTGTTAATCAGAGGGTCGTTGGTTCGAGTCCATCTTGAAGCGCAATTTTTCATCCTTTTTTGAATTTAAGGTATAGAGATTTTTAGAAACCGTGCGAGGCACGTGAGTGTATAAGCACGTAAATGCTTCAATAGCTCAGTCGGTTAGAGCATCTGACTGTTAATCAGAGGGTCGTTGGTTCGAGTCCATCTTGAAGCGCTTAATGACGAGGAACATTTGCTTGTTCCCCGTCTTTTTGTATGCCTTGTGTATGGCTCGGGTATCTGTATCGGGCGAATCGGTGTCGATGTGATGTTGACGCTTACATAATTGCAACTATTGATGCTTAAGCAATGTGTCGGGAATTTAGGCTTGACCCAAATTTATGCCCTTTGCATATTAGGTGTAATAGAAATGGGCGCGAATCACTTCGCGCCCTAAGTCTTTGGCGGCCGGCGCCTTGGGGCGCGGCTATGCCGTGGTGTGTGTCTTTCCTTGATTACGTAATTATCCTCTATATACAAAATCTTTTGTCAATGTCGGCGGCGTCTGTGGCTCCGTCCGGGGCTGACTGCCGGTGCAGTCGTGCTTGCCCTTGGTTGACACTGCAAAATTACTGCCATCGCCGTAGTCCGGCAATACCTAAAATTGAGTATTTTGAGCCGTTGGATAGCCGTTATATCAATAAAGATGTGTACCTTTGCACCATATATGAACAATATCACAACTAAATACAGCAATGAAACATCTTCACAATCTTCTGGCTCTCACGGCATTGGCATGTCTTATGCCCTGTATGACCGCATGTAACGATGACAATGACGACCCTGATGGCATCGACTTGGTGTATAACTTCGGCTTGCGTGATGCGTCCTACAATGCAGACGGTTATTGGACGGATGTACTCAACCCAGAGCAGGGTCCCATTGAGTACACCGGTTTGACTGCATCGCACAGCGTCTCCGCATACGAGTACGGCGGCACCACCACCTACTCTTGGACCGGCTTCTGCCCCTCCAAGGTTTCGGATCTGAAGGACTATACGGCTGACGGCACTTGGGTCGACCATCAGTATGCAGCTATGCCCGGCAAGGGTTACACAACACCCAACTATCTCGTAGGTTACTGGGATACCTCCGAAAAAATCGACAAGGATATTGCCAATCCCAGCTGTTATATCAAATTCGATAGCGAGGTCACTCTTCTTAGCGCACAGTTCACCAATACCACCTGGGGATATTACGCAATGAAGAATGGCAGCGCATACAGCGAGGCCTTCGATACAGATGACTACTGCTATGTCATCGTTTACGGACGTCTCCGTGGCGTGTGCGTAGGCACGGTAAAAGTTCCACTTGCATTAAACGGTACATTCTGTAACACTTGGGTTGCAGCCAATCTTTCCAATCTGGGTACTGTGGACGAACTTGTGTTCCAGATGGAGTCCAGCGACAATTCCACGTATAACGGAGTTTCGTACATGAACAACCCGGCATACTTCTGCATCACCGATCTGTATACGCATTTCGCTCAATCTCCCATAAAACAATAATTTAGTCATTACGACAGAAGGAAATGGGGGCGACCGGGCATTTCGGTCGCCCTTTTTTATGCTTGAACATGGCATCCATACCGAAAAAATAGTGTATATTTGCATCTGTCAAAAGGCACTCCCACGCCGGGAGCGTCATCATACAAACACCCAAGATGTTTCTTATCGATACCATAATCAAGAGTGATCTGCAGCGCATATTGCCGCTGTTGATAGTTATACTGGCTATCGCGCTGCCGGCGTGTGTAGGCAGTGCGGACACGGAGGGCGACCTTGCGCTTGCCGAAAGTGCCATACACGAAGGCCGCTATAGCGAGGCTGCGGATATGTGCCGTGATATTCTCCAAAAAACGGACAGTACGACCCTTACTGTCAACCAGATGTGTCGCATTGCGGTCGTGTATGCCACGGCGGCGGACAATGATTGTGACAACGAATTGAATATGGCTCGTGCAGCCGATTGCTTTCGCCGCGCCGCTTCGGTCAGCGCCGATTCGGTGTCGATGTTCCTCAGTAATCTGAGTATCGAGGAGCAGAGCATTGCCAATATGGCACACCGCCTGGCCTTGGGCACACACTCGGATCTGCGCAATTACGAGGACTATGTACCCGACAGCATAGACGTCCATAGCCATGAGTAACGACTGGAAGGACGCTTTGGCTGCACTCCGCGTCATCGTACCGGTCGGCGAAGACGCATCGGCAGGGACGGCTGACGATAGCACCGAAGATGCTACGGTCAGCGCCAAGACGCATATCCTCGAAATTGTATACGAACGCAAAGGCCGTGGCGGCCATCCGGCCACCATCGTGGTGTGTCCGCAGGATATGCCCGATGACGAAGTGGGCGCCTTGGCCGGAGCGTTGCGCCGCCACCTCGGAGTGGGCGGTAGTGCCCGTGGCGGCGAAATACTGCTGCAGGGTGACCGCCGTGATGCCTTGCGCACCATACTGCCGGGGCTTGGATTCAAGACCAAAGGCTGACCGCGGCAAGGGTTGTCCCGCCTTCGGTGTCTTCGGTATCATTCCTCGCCGTAAAAATGCCTTACATCCGGATTTACATCCATCTAATCATATAAGTTCAAGTCTCCCCACAATCCGTACCACACTATGTCTCACCTGACCATATACAAAGCCTCTGCCGGTTCGGGCAAGACGTATACGCTTACGTTGCAATATATTACGCTGCTTTTGGGCGTCAAGGACGCTGACGGAGTATACCATCTTAACCACAAAGAATGTCTGCCGCAAGACGAGAAAGTGCAGCGTCGCCGCCACCGCCACATCTTGGCGGTGACCTTCACCAATAAGGCCACGGACGAGATGAAACAACGCATACTCAAGGAGTTGCAAGACTTGGCCGATGAACCGACGCCCGGGGCGAAGGATGCCGCCTATGCCGCCGCATTGATGGACTTGTTTGGCTGTACACGCGGGCAGTTGGCCGAGGCGGCCAATGATGCGATGCGTCAGATTATATTCGATTACAGCCAGTTCCATGTCAGCACCATCGATGCGTTTTTTCAGAACGTGCTGCGTTCTATGGCCTTTGAATTCGAGCGTCAAGGTGACTATGACATCACGATGGACTCGGAAGCGGTCATCAATTTTGCCATAGACGGGCTGCTTGAGGAGTTTAATATGGCTGATTCGCGTCAGCGCAAGATAGAATTTGGCCCATTGAACAACTGGATACTCCGCAAGATGGAAGAGTCTATGCGTGATGGTACGGATTTCAACGTCTTCCAATCCAAGGGCAGTGTGCGACGCGGTATCGTGGATTTTGTCCGCAGCTTTTTTGATGAAGGCTTTGCCGAGTATGGCAAGGCGATGAGCCGGTGGCTGGAGCAAGACAACGCCATACGAGATTTCAGAAAAGCCCTGGACGACAAAACGAAGAACATCAAGGCGCAACTGGCCGCGCTGATGGATGCGGCACGAGATGCTGTGGGTGTGCGCAAGCTCAAGAGCGTTCCATCCAATATTTTGAAGAGCGATGAGGAGCCGAGTGTCGGCACCAAATACTATGAGCGTGCGGTGGATGCTGCTTTCAATGATGAGCCTTTCGGCTCGGCGGATATTTTCAGTAAGGATACGCCTACTCCGGCCGAGGCGCAGACAATTCTGGCTGCACTCAACTCTTATGCCAAGATTTGGGCTGATATCAAGACCCTTGAGGCGGTGCGAAAATATATAGGTATGTATGGGTTGTATAAGCTGGTGCTGGATCGCGTCGAGCAGTGGCGCCGAGACAACAATGTCCTGCTGCTTAGCGATGCAGCCGACCTTATAAGCCGATTTGTAACGCAAGACGATGTACCCTTTATGTACGAACGTATGGGCATCGACTTGCGGCACTTCCTGATAGACGAGTTTCAGGACACCTCGCGTCTGCAATGGAACAACTTCCGCCCGCTGCTGTCCAACAGCCTTGCTTCGGGATATGACAACCTTATTATCGGCGACGAAAAGCAGTCGATATACCGATTTCGCAATTCGGATTCATCGCTGCTGCAGCACGAAGTCGCTGACGAATTCCCCGATGACTACCAACTCAAGGGCATCAACCCCGGCGAGAATACCAATCATCGCAGTGCCGTCGAAATCGTGCGTTTCAACAATACGCTGTTCCATTATATCGCCAAGGAACTGACGTTACCCGATGGGTCACATTTTGACAGCTTCGGCAATGTCATACAGGACATTCCGGGACGTCATCGCGACCTGCATGGTGCCGTGCGCATCCATATTCCGCCAAAAAAGGAAAAAGCCGCAGCGGATGCGGACAACGCAGCGGATGCGGACGAGGATGAAGTCATAGAGGCTGCAATGATCAAAAATATACGCCGCCAGCACGATGAGAGCGGATACCGCTGGGGCGATATTGCCGTGCTTACCGATACAAATAAGCAAGCGTCGGGATGCGTTGCTGCACTTATCGAAGCGGGCATCCCGGTGATGTCTGCCGATGCGCTTGAGATTGACAATGCCCGAAGCGTAACCCTCGTCATAGGCATTATTCGCCTGATTGCCAACCTGTGGAATATAGCCGATGAAGCCGTAGGCAAGGATAAAAAGTCGCAACGTGTGCGAGCTTCGATGATGCTGTGCCATTTCGAGTTAACTCTGTTCCGTAATAGTATGAGCGGCAAAGGTACTGCGGATGATGAGGTATTTGTGAAAACCATTGAGGAGGTTATGAACGACCTGGCCGAAAATCATTTGGACGATGACTTTCGCAAGCAATTGGAACATATCGTGTCGCTGCATCCGTCGACACTGATGTCCTTGGCGGATATGATTATAGCCACCTTCGTGCCGCAAGAGATGGCACAGCGCGAAATGGTCTACCTGAGTGCCCTGTCGGATACGCTGATGGACTACTCGAACCTGTATGGCAATGATATTTACGAATTCTTGAATTGGTGGGATCGACAAGGCAAACACCCCACCATCAAAGCCTCGGGCGAAACGGACGCCGTCAATGTCGTCACCATACACTCGGCCAAAGGCTTGCAATACCCATGCGTGCATCTGCCGTATATGGACTTCAATCTTATCGATGGCAAAAAAGTCGAGAGCGAATGGGTGACATCGGACGCACTCGAAGGGCTGATCCCGGACGCGGTTCGGCCTCCGGCAGTGTTTATTCGCTATGGCAAGGAGATGGCAGACTATAATACGCGCTTCAATGATGCCTATATGAATAATTGTAGCGCCAAAGCCACCGACAGCATCAATAAGGCTTACGTAGCCCTTACGCGTCCCGAGCGCGAATTGGATATATATGTGAGCGAAAAATCATCGCAAGCCCTGTCGCGCGATGAGGAGACGGGCGCTATCGTTGCCGGCGATTTAGAGTCCGGGAAGCCGTTTGATGTCATCTTGGTCAATGCTGTCGCCGCCATTGCCGGCAATACGCCCGTGCCCGAAGGTTATGAAGGCCGCGACCAGGCGGTCACCGAGCCGCTGGCCGAGCATTTTGAGAGCGCCACCGAGTATGTCTACGGCGTCGACACGCATCCCGAGTATGATGTGGACGCCAAGGATGATACGGCCGAGGATCTGTATTACGGCACGTACATACGCGATGACACGGCCATAGTGACACGCGTGGACGCAATTACGCGCATAGACGATGGCGAAGAAAGCTTCGATGACGAAGATGACGAGCCTACGCCGCCCGAGGCACATATTCTGGTGGACGGAATATACGAAAGCGAGGAGATACGCCAAGCCGCCATACGCGGCAAAGTGCTGCACGAAGTCCTCAGTGGTATACGACGTCCCGAGGACGTGGACGATGACGAAGTGGTGGTGCCGCTGTGTCGCTGTGCCAGTGCACATTACCTGCATCATACGCACGATTACAAGGCCTATTTGGACGATTTGCGAGCCTTGTTCGGCGATAGCGGTGTCAATGACGCCGAACTGCGCCGCTGGTTTGTAGAGACGGACGACAGTATGGAGGAACAGCCGATATTTGTGCCGCCCGTGCATCCCGAGGACGAGGACGACTTCGGCCGCCTGCTGCGTCCGGACCGCGTGGTGATACACGAAGGCGTTATGGAAGTCGTCGACTTCAAATTCACTACCCAAGAATACCGCAGCCACCATCGACAAGTCCGCGAATATTGCCACATCCTGCACCAAATATACCCCGAATATCCCATCAAAGGATACCTGTGGTATCTGGACCGCCACACCGTAGTCCCCGTGCATTTGGAGTTCTGACGAGAAATATGTGTTTCTTAATCAGAATGGTTTTGTTAATCACTTTACTTATATATAAACGCTAATATGAAAGATATTGCCATTAGACTGGGTTCTGTAAACGATAGTTACGAACACCTACGTTCTCTTACTGAGAAAAAAGCACGAGGCCTTGTAGAGAAGATTGATCTTGACAAAGGAGAAACGGTAGAGGTCCCTGTGTGGACTGCCGACATTCCGGAACTCATAGCTGTTGTGACTTTTGAAAGGGATAAAACAGGTGTTGTTGAATACACAATAGATGATACAATGAGTACTCTATAGACGAATAAAACAGTGGCCGTAGAGCGGCTATGGTCATTACGGTAATAGGATTTCACAACGATGGATGCCTCCGGGCACAAAAAAAACGCGTGTTGACGCGTTCGGATTTGTGCGCGGCACATTCCTGTGCCTTGCTGTCCGAGGACGCCCGGATGGCGCCGCTCGGGGTTGCTTTTCGTGGATTTGTTTGTGTTAATTAGTAAAAACTATATCTATATATTACCCTATGAGAAACCATGTATTAGATTTTTCTTATGCAAAGGTAGACAAATGCCGCGAATACCTCCAAATTTTCCGCGTTAAATATTTTTAATTGGGCTTATTTGTGTCGTTTTGTCTGCAAAACGGCCATTTTGACGCCTCCTCGACCTCGGCTGCCGTGCACTCCGAAGCAATAGCAAAGCATTGCATAATCTTTTCGCGGGCCGGGTTATTCATCACGGCCACACATATTGTTGGAAGTCGGTTTGGATGGGGGGGTGGATACAAAAATCGGAAGTATGGGCAAAAAGACAAATAAGAAGGAAGCCGTTCGGCCATTCGGCCTTGGGGCTTCCTTCTTTCTTGTGAGTAGTCTTACCAGGATTCGAACCTAGACAGACAGAACCAAAAACTGTAGTGCTACCATTACACCATAAGACTATCGTAATGCCCAAGCGCGGCGCTCCGCGCCTTAAGCGCTGCAAAGTTACGCATAATTCCCCATTCCCGCAAAATTTTTTCAGAAAAATCCACGGTGTAGAGTCAAGTGGCAAGTG
>DLLT01000013.1 GCA_002478045.1 Porphyromonadaceae bacterium UBA7555 | reverse complement strand
CACTTCTTATCTGAATCTTTCCATTTTTATTTTCAACGAAAATTGCCTTTGGCCGATACGCTGTATCAAAATAAAGTGTTATCTTTGTTTTTTCTTATGCAATACACATTATGTTCGACCAATATATATTTACCTTAGAGATGCAGGTGCGAGACTACGAGCTTGATTATCAGGGCATCGTGAACAACGCCAACTATCTGCACTACTTGGAGCACACCCGCCACGAATTTTGTCGACAAGCGGGCTTAACCTTTGGCGAGATGCACACAATGGGCATCGACCCGGTATTGGCACGTGTGAACATTGAATACAAAACGCCGTTGCGCATCGGTGATAGCTTTGTCAGCTGTCTGCGTCTCGGACGTCGTGGCGCTGCCTTTATATTCTACCAGGATATATACCGTCCCGACGAGACGCCGGTGCTGCGCGCCGAAGTCACTGTGGCATGTATCGAAAACGGACACTTGACACGTGGCGAGCGTCTTCTCGAAGCTTTTGGCAAATACATTGAATCGTCTAAATAATTATAAGAGAATGCCGGACATCGATAGCTACGATGACCTCGTACTACATATCGCCTTTGCAAGGCTGAAAGGCAACAACCTTTCGTTGGGGACACAAATTCTCAATAAAGTCGGCGATGAACGCCGCTTTTTCGGAATGTCCGAGGCCGAACTGCAAAGAACTATGAACGCTCGTTCACCGATACTGGAAGATGGTTATCGCCGCGCCTTGCTCGAAAGGGCTTTGCGGCAAGCTCGACATGCCCGGCAAATAAATGTTGACTTTATATATTACTCGGACAGCCGTTTCCCTCGCCGTTTGGCCAACTGCGCCGATGCACCTTTGGGCTTATTTATAGCCGGAGATACCGACCTAAATGCAAGCCACATAATCTCGGTAGTAGGCACTCGCCGTGCGACTTCTTATGGCGTCTCTTCTACTTCAAAATTCGTTTCCGAATTGGCCTCAATAGTTCCGGACTTGGTTGTCGTCAGCGGTTTGGCATACGGTATTGATGTGGCAGCCCACCGTGCGGCACTCGATGCAGGAGTACCCACTGTCGCCGTCAGTGCCGTACCCTTAGACCGTATATATCCCGAGACGCACCGTCCCGTCGCTGTCAAGATGATACAGAACGGAGGCGCGGTACTCACCGAATACGACTTCGAAAGCCACACCAATCCGTCACTATTTCTGGCGCGAAACCGAATTGTTGCCGGTATGTGCGACTGCCTATTGGTGATGGAAAGCGACCGAAAAGGAGGGTCTATGACCACTGCAAGCCTTGCCAATTCGTATGACAGAGATGTTTTTGCACTCCCCGGACGTACCACCGACCAATATAGCCGTGGGTGCAATAACCTTATAAGCACCAACTTTGCGCACCTCCTCACCGAGCCGGGCGAATTGGCCGAGTATTTGGGTTGGGCCCACAATGACGCACCTCAGCAGAAACAATTACCGTTGGATCTTACCGAGGAACAGCAGCGTATCATCCAATATCTGGACGCCAACGCCGACAGCCTGCCTGTGCAAATTGCGTCTGCTGTCTCAATGTCCCTCGCGGACGTGCAAGACGCATTGTTTCAGCTCGAGCTTATGGGTTGCGTAGGGTCCACCCCTGCCGGCGGATACAGCATATTTCATTGATTAATACCACTACATATCTATTCAAAGAAAGACATAACATATCAAAAACACATACAAACATAAACAAAAACCACCTATGGCACAAAAGAAAATCATACCTCCCAGCGAGTTTATCATCAATAGCGACGGAACAGCATTCCACATCCACCTGCAGCCCGATCAACTCACCGACCGCATTATCATGTGCGGAGACCCCGGTCGCGTGGATATGATTGCAGGGTTCTTTGATACCAAGACCTTCGAAGTACAGTCGCGCGAATTTCATACTATCGGTGGCACCTACCGCGGCAAGCCCATTATGTGCATAAGCCACGGCATCGGCCCCGACAACATCGACATCGTAATCACCGAGCTTGATGCTCTGGCCAATGTAGACTTTGCCACACGTGAAGTCAAGGAAAACCACCGTCAGCTTACAATGGTACGCATCGGCACCAGCGGCGCGCTTCAACCCGAACTATCGCTTGGAACCCCCGTCATAGCCGAAAAATCCATAGGCTTTGACGGCGTGCTCAACTATTATGCAGGTCGTAATTCCGTTGCCGACCTTGATTTCGAAAAATCTTTCTGCGAACATGTAGGCTGGAATCCCACGTGGGCCAATCCTTATGTCGTTGATGCCGATGCATCGCTTGTTGAACAAATCGGACGCGATGATATGGTTCGAGGCAATACAATCTCTGCTGTCGGCTTCTACGGCCCGCAGGGACGCGAAGTACGTCTTCCCCTCGCTAATCCTGACCTCAACCATCGTATCGAAAGCTTCCGATACAATGGCCGCAAAATCACCAACTATGAGATGGAATCTGCACCCTTGCAAGGCTTGGGCCGTCTTATGGGACACCGTTGCATGACGGTATGCTCGATTATCGCAAACCGCTTCAACGAAGAAGCCAACCCCAATTACAAGGGTGGCATCCATGACCTCGTAGCCACCGTACTGGATCGCATCTAAAAACAACCAGCTAATCGCACTAACGATGGAGACCATAAGAACCATATACAAAATTGGATACGGACCGTCATCGTCCCACACCATGGGCCCGCGCAACGCCGCCACAGCTTTTCTAAGCAGTGTCAAATCGTCACACCCGGCATCGTTCCGCGTAACCCTATATGGCTCTTTGGCCGCCACCGGACGAGGCCACCTTACCGACAAGGCCATATTGGACGTATTGACTCCGGTAGCACATACAGACATTGTCTGGAAGCCTGATTCCGTACTACCGTTTCACACCAACGCCATGGCCTTCGAGGCTTTGGACGCAAAAGGCGTGCCTATATGTCCGACTCGCACTATGTACAGCATCGGCGGAGGAGAGATTGTCGAAGAAGGGCAATCCCTTGACCCGGAAAATGCGCGAGACATCTACGGAATGGACACTATTGGCCAAATTCTGCAATGGTGCGAAACCACCGGACACAGTTTCTGGGAATATGTCGAGCAATGCGAAGGGCCGGACATTTGGGACTATCTCGGAAATGTTTGGGACGTTATGGTCGAAGCCGTGCTCCGCGGCATTGAAGCCGAAGGCGTACTTCCCGGAGGCCTGGGTGTCAGACGCAAAGCGGTCAGCTATTATGTACATGCCGCCGGCTACACAAGTTCGCTGAAAAGCCGAGGTTTGGTATATGCCTATGCATTGGCAGTAAGCGAGGAGAATGCCGCCGGTGGAAAAATCGTAACGGCACCTACATGCGGTTCGTGCGGCATAGTGCCCGCAGTGCTATACCACCTACATACTTCAAAAGATTTCAGCCGCCAACGCATACTGCGAGCTCTAGCTACTGCGGGGCTTTTCGGCGCAGTTGTACGACACAACGCCTCCATCTCGGGCGCCGAAGTTGGCTGTCAAGGAGAAGTGGGCGTGGCTTGCGCGATGGCCGCAGCGGCTGCATCTCAACTGTTTGGCGGAACACCGGCTCAAATCGAGTACTCGGCTGAAATGGGTCTTGAACATCACCTCGGCCTGACTTGCGATCCCGTATGCGGATTGGTACAGATACCTTGTATCGAACGAAACGCCTATGCCGCCGCACGCGCTTTGGACGCCAATTTATACGCGGCCATATCTGATGGGCAACATAGCGTGTCGTTTGACCGTATCGTTGAAGTTATGAAGCAAACCGGACACGATCTGCCTTCCATATATAAGGAGACTGCAAAAGGCGGTCTTGCCGCAATACAATAACACCTCTACACTATTATGGTCAAAAATGTCTTAGTATCTTTATCTCTCTTGTTAGGCGTCTGTATGGTATCGTGTAATAGTGATGCGCCCGAAAGTACAGACCACCACGTGGACTATACAATAACGCTCACCACTAACGAAGATCTTCTATCTGTAGCCGATATCACCATATCATACTACCTGGGCGGTGAAGAAAAAGTCGAAGCCGTCACGACATCGCCGTGGGCCAAGACTATAACTTACAGCGATTTCCCCTGTATAGGCGGAATTATCGTAAAACGTTCGTTCAAAAAAGGCGTAACACTGGATAAGGATAAATACGACTTCTTGTTCACCTACCAAACAGATAAAAATATTGTCAATTCCAAGGGCAATATCATAAGCAAAGACAGCAATAGTCGCGGACGTATTTACATCGAAGGTGTTGATAAAGATGAAGTCGAAACATACATCAAAACCGATTACACTATGGTTCGAGCGCTGTTTTCAATGCAAGCCAAAGACGGAACAATTGTTTTCTCCCCTGTACAATAAGTTCTCCATATATATGCCGAAGGTTTCTGCGGCAATAGGCGACTGAGACCTTCGTGCAAAATTGTGCAATTCTCCGACAATAAATCCACCTTGATAGTCAACCTAAAATCGCCGATATGGACATTGCAGTTATTATCCTCGGTATTTTGTGTGCCGCCGCAATCGTGACAGCTGTCATATTGTCTTCACGCCTTTCGATGTGGCGTACACTTGCACGCGAATCCATCGGGCGTGCCGAACGTGCCGAGAATGCTCTATCCTCGCTTTCGCGTGAGCAGCAACGCGGCGCGGCCGTAGATGATATGCGTCAAGTCGTTGAGCCTTTGCGCGGACGCATCGAAACTTTGGGCTCAAATATGGCGGCCTTCATTCAGGAACAACGAAATGCAGACAGCACAACACGTCGAAATATCAACGACATCCTCGCCGCTACACGAGATGTTGAACGTCAAACCCGTGACCTCAACCGAAATATTTCCGGAAATAACAATGTGCAGGGACGCTGGGGCGAAATTCTGTTAAACAACATACTTGCAGCAACAGGTATGCTCAAAGGCCGTGATTATGACCTGCAAAGCTTCATAGCCGCAGACGAAAGTACAAATACTATGCGCCGCCCAGATGCAATAGTCCATCTTCCGGGCGGCCGAAATATAGTCATCGATGCCAAAACCTCACTCAAAGCATATATAAAGTATCTTGAAGCCCAAACCGATGAAGACAAGGGAGTATGCTTGCGCGAACACGTAGCATCGGTACGCCGACAGATTGATAACCTTGCATCCAAGCATTATGACGACCGAGTGGAAGGCTCGCCTGAATTTGTCATCCTTTTTATGCCAAACGATGAGGCGCTTACTGCGGCAACCTCCGCAGATGCTTCCATTTACGAGTATGCATACAATAAGCGTGTCGTGCTTGCATCTCCAGCGTTACTTTTGGCTATTCTGCAAATTGTAGAAATGCAATGGCGCTTCGACCGACGAAACAAGCAACAACAAGAAATCGTTCGTGTATGCACACTCGTTCTTGAGGACCTGCAACGTATACTCGGTGATATTTCGGCCGTTGGCAAGGCTTTAAGCCAAGCTCAGACCGCATGGCAGACTCTAAACACCCATGTCACTTCAGATGCTCCGAGGTCCATTACTGCACGTATACGCACTCTCGGCGAACTCGGAATTGCCGCAAGACGCCATTCCTAATTACTCCTTCGAGTATCATAGGTGTGCCCGGACGTTATTTCTTCTTTTTACGTTTAAGCTTCTTAATGATTGCCTCGGTTTGTGCGGCTTCGTCCTCATCTCCTAATTTGCGGTAGATATCGGCAATACACGTGTATGCCGGAATATACGAATCGTTTAGCTCAACAACATGCAAATAGTAGCCCATAGCTGCCGCAAGGTCGCCTTCGCCATATTCTATATCACCGAGCGCCATAACGGGCTTATAGTCAGTCGGACAAAGTTTACACGCATGGTGCAATACCATATGAGCTTCATCATTGCGTCCCATATCCGAAAGCAATATTCCCTTGGCCAATACTGCAGGATAATAGTCCGGGGACATCTCCAAGGCCCTATCATAATTAGCTAAAGCGGCATTATGATCCCAAGCTTCGTCACAACACTCTTGCCCTAATGTCACGTATTGTGCCGCCACTTTATCTAACTTCTTTTGCGAGGTCTCAATGGCTTCTTTCATCTGCGCAATCTCGCCTCGCAGGCGATTAATCTCACTTAATTTGACTCGCAGAAGGCGTACAACAGCTTGTTTGCCGGTCTCGTTTCGCAAAGCCGAGGCAGCACAAAAAGCTTCAACAGCGTCACCTGTTTTACGCTCTTTCCATGCACGTGCTGCTTCTTCGTACAAACTATCGGCACGGGACTGTTCCAGAGCCTTGTCTATAACTGACGAGTCGTTGAATCCCGAAGCAAAATGGCGGATATTTGCATCAACATACACATCGCGCGCATTGATGGTACTTCTAAGACTGATGCCATCAAGTGTTCGGCATCGGCTGAGTGCAACGTATGTCTGACCTCCGGTAAATGCTCCGCGCCCAAGGTCAATGATTACATTATCGAAAGTCAATCCCTGGCTTTTATGTATCGTAAGCGCCCAAGCCAATTTCAGTGGAAATTGAGTGAACGCTCCAAGTTCGACCTCATCTATCGTGTGCTTTTCTTCATTATAAACGTAACGGATATTGGACCATCGTTCGCGCACCACCTGTAAAAAGGATTCATTCTCGGCACTGACAATTATACAATCATCTCGACATTCGCGCACTACGGCTATAGTTCCGTTGACCCATCGATGATCGGGGTCGTTTTTTATAAAAACAACCTGCGCACCAACCTTTAACCGCAATTCCATATCCGTAGGTAGCGAATCTAACGGATATTCGCCTTCGATAGAACCTTTATACGTTTCTTCTTTGGTCTTTAGCTCGTTAAGATGACTTTCGTTGATATTGTCCACCATTTCGCGGCGAGTAGCTATAGTCATCGTATACTCTGAATCTTCTGATATTTCATTGCATAGATGCGAATTCAGTTCGTCTATATCGCTCTTCGACGGACTTCCGGCGCGTATACGATCCAGCATACTCACAAAATGAGAATCGGTTTGCCGATAGACTTTGCGGAGTTCTATGGACACCAACGACATTTCCTTGAAGACCATAGCATTGAAAAAGAACGGAGTGTCGTAATATCGAGCCAACATATCTTTTGCTTCGCCCTTAACCACAGGTTCGAGCTGAAACACATCGCCGACAAAAAGCATCTGCTTACCGCCGAAAGGTAGCCGCATATTGCCCGTATAGACACGCAACACTTTGTCCATAAAGTCAATAATATCTGCGCGCACCATCGACACCTCGTCTATCACTATTAGTTCGAGATTACGCAACAACTTGACAAATGTGGACGAATATTTCATCCTCTTGCGTAGGACCTTGTTCGCAAAATCAGGGTCATCAGGCAAAAAAGGCTTAAACGGAAGTTTGAAGAATGAATGCATAGTCTGCCCGCCGACATTAACAGCCGCTATGCCCGTAGGTGCAAGTACAACCGATTTCTTTTTGATATTAGCGATAATATACCTCAGAAATGTCGATTTGCCAGTACCGGCCTTTCCTGTAAGGAACACTGAGTTTCGAGTATAGCGCAACAAGTTCCAAACGTCTTGGAACTGCGGATTGGTCAAGTCTATGGCAGAGACATCTGTCGTGACAGTCTCTCCTGCTGTCAGCGCCGGGACCTTGTCGCAATGTACTTTGGATGACGCCTTTGGATTTTTCTTTTGAGCCATAAAATAGGTTGCAAAACAGACACGCTCGGGATAATCAAAACGGATGCCGATAGCTGCTTTAGCTTACTGCGAAGTTAATGATTATTTTCGAGAAGACGAAATCGAAATGGGACTTGACCTCGGCCGCACCCCGTAGTGAGAGGCTGGTGTTTTTGCACTTCGTTTAAGAATCTACAATTGACCTCGGCATCCGCTCGGGCAAGAGCGCCGCAGCCATGACGCGCGACCTGCGCCAGTACCTGCAGCATCCCGATAAGCTTTTCCGCCGAGTGCGAGACGAGCACGGCCTGCTCAAATTATCACAAGCGGCAAAAGAGTTCCATCCGGGACGTGGAGTGTACCGCAGCAGCTATATGAACGCAC
>DLLT01000002.1 GCA_002478045.1 Porphyromonadaceae bacterium UBA7555 | reverse complement strand
GGCTCACCAGCAAAAACCTGTGTTTAGCCAAAGATAAGGCTAAGGCGGAACAGGAAGAACTTGACATCCACGACACCGCGTAGTTGTGCTCGGAAGTTCTTTATCTTGGCATTGAGAGACTCTGCGGAGGCGTTGGTCTGACGGTCGATAAAATAATTGAGGATTTCTTTCTCACGGGTGTAGATTGTTGCCGAGACTGTGTTGAAGTTGTCATCGTTGAAGTCTGTAACCTTGTTATACCATTGCTTGAGGCTTTCATGGGCGAATTCAGTGGTTGCGGATTTGTTGCTGAATATCATCCTCAAGGAGTGGCACAGAGAGTAGGCGTCCTTCATGTCGGGGTACAGTTGGAACAGCAAGCGAGCTCTTTCCTTTTGAGAAGGAGTCCAGAAGTTGGAAGAGACCATAAGGAGATACCGGGAACGAGCCAGGAGTTCACATCGCGTGTCGCCGTTGGAGAGACGTTCGGGCTCAAACTTCTGATTGGCACGGATGGGTTTTCGGCCTCGCGGGTCTTTCTTTCCCTTCTTGCGTTTTGCCTTGTTTCGTTTGTTGCGCAGGCGATGCTGCTCGCGGGCCTCAACAAGAGCCCTTTGCTCTTCGCGGCGGTGCTTTACGCGGAGTTGCTGCATAGCCTCGTAGCAGTCTTTCTGTACATGGAAGCGGTCTATGGTAATCCTGGCATAGGGAAACACGCCCAAAACAATGGCACGCATGCTTTCGGACAAGTCCATGGTGACCTCCAGTACCTTTGCCCTGCGATACCATAGTATTTGGTTCAGCGCCGCCCTGACATCCTCTATTTTGGTGCCTTTGACTATGGCCACCAGCGCGCCTTTTTTGCAGTGTGCGTCTTTGTTCGATACGATGGTATAAAGCTCCCCATCCGACATTGAGGTCTCATCGATGCTTAGGCGCGGACCAATGTTGCGAGGAAAGACAAGCCATTTGTCTGCATGGGCGAGCTCTTTCCATGAGCGGTAACCGCTTAGGAACTCTTTGTAGGCGCGCTCGAACTCATCGCCCTTTATGTGATATGGCCGAGCCTGTGATCTGGCCGTAATCGGGGATGTATCCAAGGAACTCTTTTAAAAAAGCCGCGAACTCGTTGGAGTGGCGGGTACCTTTGGCTACTAACTGCCAGTCTTTTGACACAGACTTTCCTTCTTTGTCTTTCCACCGACGCCGTCTGATGTGAAGCACCGTGCGATGATCGCGGATGGGGAAATCGTTTATGCGCATCTCATCATAGTATCCATTCGGAATCAAATCCTCTCGTCCCTCCGGAGCTTCGTCCTTCTCTTCAAGATAAAGGTGTAGCAACATCTCCGGACCAACCTTCTCCTCGGATACGTCCTTCAACTCAAAATGATCTTCAAACTCCTGCGGCAAGATATAACGAGCCAGCAACACATATGCATTTCCTTTCATCTTCTTGTGGTCTTTTCAGACCGCAAGTTACGAAATTTATCCTTTCATTGATTTTTTCTCACACAGGTTTTTGCTGGTGTCCCCTAAATCCTCGTGATATTTGCTTGTCCGTAGCGGGAGTTTTTCACGCATAAACGGGACTTACTTATACCCAAACTTTTGTCGGAATACGTAACTTGCGAAGTATTAAACAATAGCAGTTTTACGGAAAGCCTGCACCAGGACTTTGCCGCAAAGTTTCCCAAAACAAAAAGATACAACCTTTATTTACAGTCAATTATACTTTTACAGGAAGCGCGAAGTTTTCTAAAACTAAAATTTCCGCAAAACTTTTAGTTAAAAAAGTTGCCCAAAATAATATATTGTCCTACCTTTGCCGATGCAATACGAGCAAGCCAATTCGATGCACTCCCGAGCGTTCGATTAGGCCCTCAACAGCAACATCACCGGAACAATTACGTCCCCAAAAAACATACACCACCATATACCCACTAAGACTATGATACAGACAGTAGTGAAGCGCGATGGCCGCGTCGTAGGCTATAACGAAGAAAAAATCAAAGCCGCCATACGCAAGGCAATGCTCCAAACGCCATTAGGCGAAGACGAGGCACTCATCCAAAAGATTGCCGATCGCATCGGCACGACCGGCAATGAGCGCATGACTGTCGAAGAGATACAAGACCGTGTCGAGCTTGAACTTATGGCGTCTCCGCGCAAAGAAGTCGCTAAAAAATATATCGCATACCGCGACCAGCGCAGTATTGCTCGCCGCGCCAAAACCCGCGAAATGTTCCTCGAAATCATTGAAGCCAAGAATACGGATATCACACGCGAAAACGCCAATATGAACACCGATTCGCCGGCCGGTATGATGATGAAATTCGCTTCGGAAACCACAAAGCCCTTTGTAGACGACTATCTCCTGACTCCGGAATCGCGTCAAGCCGTGCGACAAGGCTACCTGCACATACACGACAAGGACTACTACCCCACCAAGAGCCTCACTTGCGTACAGCATCCGCTGGATAAAATCCTACGCAACGGTTTTGTCGCCGGGCATGGCGAGTCACGCCCGGCAAAGCGCATCGAAACAGCCAGTGTCATCGCCTGCATATCCCTCGAAACGGCACAAAACGAGATGCACGGCGGACAGGCCATTCCGGCTTTTGACTTCTACCTGGCTCCATACGTATTGGCATCGTACCGCGAAGAGCTGCGCAGCCTCTCCGAGCTTTACGGCAAGGACTTGACGTACCTTGCAGACCAAAAAGTAGACGAATATCTGCATCGCTCGCTCGAAGGCATTGACGACCCCACTGAACGCGCACGCCGGCACGCCATCAATCGTACCGTCAGCCGTGTTCACCAAGCCATGGAAGCGTTTATTCATAATATGAACACCATCCACTCGCGCGGCGGCAATCAGGTAGTATTCTCTTCCATCAACTATGGCACAGATACTTCGGCCGAAGGTCGATGCATAATCCGTGAGTTACTCCATTCGACATACGAAGGAGTAGGCAACGGCGCCACAGCAATATTCCCCATCCAAATTTGGAAGAAGAAACGTGGCGTCAATTACCTCCCCGAAGACCCCAACTACGACCTATACAAACTTGCATGTAAAGTCACGGCTCGACGCTTCTTCCCCAATTTCGTCAACCTTGACGCCACATTCAACTTCCACGAAAAATGGCGCGCCGATGACCCCGAGCGCTATAAATACGAGATAGCAACTATGGGCTGCCGCACCCGTGTCTTCGAAGATCGTTTCGGCGAAAAGACATCCATAGGCAGAGGCAATCTCAGCTTCTCCACCATCAATATCGTACGCATTGCCATCGAATGTATGTCTATACAAGACAAGCAGGAACGCATCGATAAATTCTTCTCACGTCTGGACGAAGTACTTGACATCACGGCACGTCAGCTGTGCCACCGCTACGAATTCCAAAAAACCGCATTGGCCAAGCAGTTCCCGCTTGTAATGTCGCGCCTTTGGGTCGGTTCCGAAAAACTACACCCCACCGACACCGTAGAATCCGTCATCAACCACGGAACCCTCGGCATAGGATTCATCGGCTTGGCCGAATGTCTTGTTGCGCTCACCGGCCATCATCACGGCGAAGACGAGGAATCTCAGAAATTGGGTCTGCGTATAGTATCGCACATGCGAAGCCGCGCCAACGAGTACAGCGAGAAGTATCAGCATAATTTCTCGATACTCGCCACACCTGCCGAAGGCCTATCCGGCAAGTTCACCGCTAAAGATCGAAAATCCTTCGGCATCATTCCCGGAGTCACCGACAAAATATATTATACGAACTCCAACCACGTTCCGGTATACTACCACTGCTCGCCTCGCCACAAGGCCGAAGTCGAAGCACCATACCACGAGTTGACCCGCGGCGGACATATATTCTACGTGGAGATTGACGGAGACGCTACCCATAACCCCAAGGCCATCGCCGACATCGTTGACCTTATGGACAAAAACAATATGGGCTACTGCAGCGTCAATCACAACCGCAATCGCTGTATGGACTGCGGATACGAAGATGCCACCGACAACCTCGACACCTGTCCCAAATGCGGCAGCCACGCCATAGATAAATTGCAGCGCATCACCGGCTATCTTGTAGGTACCACCGACCGCTGGAACAACGCCAAGTTGGCCGAACTCAACGACCGCGTCGTACACAAATGATTGAGCAACCGGCTAAGAATTCGGGCTCTCAGCCCGAAGGGTGCACAAACCCGGACGGACAACAGACGCTTCAGGTGATGGATATCGTTGCCGGAACAAGCGTAGACGGTCCGGGCTTGCGTACCTCGATATACCTCGCCGGATGCGCCCATCACTGCCCGGAGTGTCATAACCCTCAAACCTGGGCACCCGATGCCGGGCATCCGATGAGTGTCGATGAGATTGTACACGAAGTCGAAAAGCATGGCTTCGATGTCACCCTTACCGGAGGCGATCCTATGTACAACGCCGCAGCCGTAATCCCTTTGGCGCGCCGATTGCGCGAGGCCGGATTTAGAATATGGTGTTATACGGGGTATCATTACGAACAGGTATGCAACGACCCGGTACGAGCCAAGTTGTTGAAATATATTGATGTATTGGTTGATGGCCCGTACGTACATGCCAGACGAGACATATCGCTACTATTCCGCGGATCGGACAATCAGCGACTCGTTGATTGCCAACGCTCGACCCCCGGCCATATCATCCTATGGTCTTCAGACTTTTAGATTACATCCTATGAGAATATACTCGCAGTTTCGGGATGATGCACATTACCTCGGACTGCGACAGGATGGCAAATCATCAGTATACAGCACAAAGCAAAGCACAGCACCGTATATCGGCCTATCTTAGCTCGGATATGCGGTGCTGTGCTTTATGTATTTCGAGCTTTTACGCGTAGCTCATAATAGTTTTGCATTATTTAACATTGTAATTGCGTTTCGATTGTTATGTTTGCCCCCTGACAAACGTCTTATATACAAAAGTCGCAAACAATGGAACAAGACGCAAAGACATCGACATTCATCAGCCTCCGCAGCCGCCTTCGAGCTTCGGCACAGCGGCTATTGGCTGATGTGGACGATGTAAATGATGCGCTTCAGGAATTGTTTGTACGCGTATGGCAGAACAGGAATATCGCCGATACCGAGGAACAGAGACAAGCATTTATGCATATCACCTTGCGTAACATCTGCATAGATATGCTTCGACGCCGCCATCATTCCGAAGACATAGACACCTCGGTAGAGGCCCAAGCAACGGCGAACGATACCGCATCGCGCATCGATGACGCCGACAGCATTGATGAATTGCGACGCCGGATACGACAATGTATGTCGGGAACCATCCTGCGCGTGTTTGAGATGTATACATTTGGCGAAAAAAACTACCCGGAAATAGCCTCCGAGCTGGGCATATCCATCGATGTGGCACGCAGCTATATGTGCCGTGCACGCAAGATTGTACGCACCCAATGCCGCGAAACGTTCAAAAATTGATAACACTATATGAATGATATGGAATATAAAGACAATATGACAATAGAACAGCTTGAAAGACTGGCCCAAGCATACTTCGACTGCAAGCTCGACCGCCGTGAGGAGGAAGATCTCAAAGCAGTACTGCTATTCGCCGAGGCGCACTCGCCACTAATAGACGAGTGTCGCCTGGCGATGGGTCTCGAAAGCATAGCCGCACGTCCGCAGGTACAAGTCGCTAACGTACGTCATCAATTCAAATTCCGTAAATGGATAGCAGCAGCTGCATGCCTTGCCGCAGTCGCTGTTACGGGAGTCATAATGATGATGACAGCCGAGCAGTTGCAGGATAATTCAGAGACAGTCATAACCGTATATGCAAACGGCAAGCAAATCACCGACAGCAATCGAGCACACGACATTGCCATGTCCAAGTACAACGAATGTATCGCTCTGGCAAAAAAGCTCGAGAACGAAGCCGAAATGCGCATCAAGCATGTCAATGAGCTGCAACAGTCCGGCTCGGATATATATCAGCGAGCCATGCAGCTCAAAGCACAATCTGCTGCAACGGAGGCTTCGATTGTCAATCGTATAAATAAATATACTTCGTCAAACAATTAACCAATACAAACATATAACAAATATGAAACGCATACTATTAATACTTCTCACCGTCCTGTGCACAACTGCATGCTGGGCCAAGGGTCTCGCAACTGAAAGTCTGTTCTGCGAAAGCACCTACAAGAACAAAGCCGTGAGTGTATCCATAATCACAAAAAAGAACTCTGTATTTCGTAGCATCACCGTAAGGGGCGACGCGTCTCTCGTCTCCAAAATGGAGAGCGCAGTCAAGAAAGATCGTACCAAGGCCGCAAGTACCACCGAAAGCTACAGCAATGGCGGCGAAACTTACGATTTAGTCTTCAGCGTCAACGGCGTCACCGTAATCTTCACCAAACGGAGTGACAACCGTGCCGAACTATCTCTATCCGGGAAATCAGATTCTTCCGATTGAATGAACATACACTAAATCTTTACCGGAGGGCTGTGTCAAAATAGGCGCAGCCCTCCCTATTTTTTCCTGAAATGTAATAATCGGTATGTGAAGACAAATCTGATCATATCGTTTTGGTATGATTTTATCCACCGCTTAATGGCAAAATTACGCCACCATTCAGATCCGTCCGACAATATACAACTTCTCGATAGGGCGTTCGCGCAGAAATGCCGGCAAGATGCTCTCCAACTGAGAAGGTGTCGAAAGCGGACTCAACTCCTACAACAAAGGCAAGTGGCCAATAATGGTTATCGACCACATAAGACTATTTGCCTCTTTGCCATTAGATAATACGGCATAGTCTTCCGATTAATCAGATCGTATCATGTTCATATATCGGTTTAACTGAATAAATACAACAGAATAAAATTTTATCAAAAAAATCAACTATCATATTTAGCTGTATATAAGCAAAGTATCCACAACGCGCACAAATAATAAGCTAACAACTGGAAATAATAGTTTGTAATTCAAAAATTATTCTTTAACTTTGTGAATATCGAATACAACACCTTAAAGCACAAAAAAAACGATATGATCTATGGAAAAAATTAGATTCACTGAATCTGTACTCACGAATCTCATTGTATGTGTTACATAGCACAAAATTGTCCCGTCGATGATAAACGCATTACTCCGATTCAAAAAATGTGCTAATCGAATGTATTGTCGAACAAATCCAAATATTTATTCACCATTAACGACTAACACTCAATGAAAAAAATTGATTTCTCAGAATTCGAACTCCAAGAGCTCGAAGCCACAAAAATCCTCGGAGGTAGTGGAAAAGTCACTACCCAAAACCAGTGCAACAACTCTGCTGATGGATGCGGAGTAGGAACCCTACAAAACCAGTGTAGCAATAGTGCCCAGTGCATGTGCTATATAACACAAAACTGCGAGACACAGGAGCGTTGTCTTCAGGTGAGTTGTCTCTAACTCACACTTCAATCCTCTGAGCCATGAAGCGAAGTGACTACAACTACGTGATATACACAGACCAATTCGGATATTGGTTCAATGCTTTGATCGGTGCGTCATTTCGCATCACGGCGGCCTTGAGTAAAAAAGTCGAGTACTGTGTCGACAACGACATAGATCTTCTTAAAGCTAAGGTTCCCCAATGGTTTGACCGCCTTGTCGAGTCGGGATTTATTATTCCAGACGACATAAACGAGATAGACGTTGTCAGAGAAAAGTACCATAATGCGATAAACCACAAGGACTACTTTCTCATCGTCATCCCTACGCTGAACTGCAACTATAAGTGTTGGTATTGCATCCAAGATCACAAACCATCAGTTATGACGGCAGAGACTATGGATGCTGTCAAGAAACACATAGACTATATGGTCGATGTCGAGAAGATCGAGTCGCTCCATTTAGACTGGTTCGGAGGTGAGCCGTTTATGTATTTCGACAAGGTTGTCAAGCCATTGAGCAAATACGCCTTGCAAAAATGCGAAGATGCAGGGATTCCATTTACTAATGGGGCAACCACCAACGGCTATTATATATCATCGAAAGTTGCCCGAGAACTACCGCGCCTACTTTTCTCGCAATTCCAAATCACCATAGACGGAGAAAAGCAATTCCATGACAAGGTAAAATTTGTGCACGGATGCCTGTCGACCTTCGAGCATATGCTACGCAACATTGACGGCATTCTTTCCGCCGATAAGGGCATTCGGATGTTTTTGCGCATCAACTACACGCATGAGACACTGACGCCCGAAATCGTTGGACAGGTATGTGCTTTGATTAGCCCGCAAAACAGGCCTCGCACAGTCATTACACCCCAAAAAGTTTGGCAGGAAAAGGTCGACCGGGATTATTACAAGGTGCTTATCCCAATTTTGGATGCCTTTGAACAAGCCGGCTTCTGTGTCGCCCGACACAATATGCCGATGAACTCTATGTCTTGTTATGTGTGTAAGAAATACTATAACTGTATCAATTATAATGGTTATGTAGTCAAATGTACGGCTTGCGACGATCTATATGAGGCAGAGCCAAAAGGCGTAATCTCCGATAATGGCGCCATAGAGTGGAAAGACGACTTTGACAAGCAATGTATGACCCCGTCATTCGAAAACGAGCGATGTCTTTCGTGCAAGCAACTCCCCGTATGCATGGGCCTATGTCCGCGCGACCATCTCACCGGTAAGACCCACTGCAAGAGAGACGCTATGGACGACGTATTTGATAAAATCCTATTGAACTACTTAACACATTTACATGAAACGACTGAATAAATACACCTTATGCTCCGTCTTCGCGCTTGCTCTGACAAGTGGCACGACCTTTGCGTCCGAGCCTTCGGATAGCACAGCCGCCGCGAGCGACACAACAGGCGTTGTAAGCCTCAATGAAGTGGAAATCGTTGCAGAAAGGGTGATACACAAGGGCGACCACGAAGTGCTGCTCCTGTCGGAAGACAACCGCACTTTCGGCACCAATGCGTTGGACGCCATATCATCACTCGTTTATTTTAACACCTCGCTGAACGGACGTACACTTACAAACGATCTAAACCAAAGCGTGTATATCCTAATCAACGGAGTACCTGCAGACGGCGACAGGCTGCGTACATACAAAGGTGACGATATCAAAAAAGTTGAGTATTACGCCATAGCTCCGCCTAAGTATATGATTTTTACCCATGGTCCTATCGTAAATGTCATCACCAAAAAGAAGCACAACCAACAATACGACGGATACTTCAATACATCCAATGCCGTTGCTCTTGGTGATGGTTTCAACCAGGGCGTTCTCACATATACCGACTCCCTGAACATGGTGAAAGCCGGATACTGGGTTAATTATCGTAATATCGGGAACATCGGCGAACATTCCGAATACAATTATGACATACTCGGGCGAAGCACGATGTACGACACCAAGCGCCGGTATGATGGCGCGAGACACAACATTTCAGCCGAGTACCAACGCTATCAGGGCAACCACCTGTTCAACGTGTCTGTTGTAGGTGTAATTAATCCCGGCGAACAAAATAGTTCCGGAACTTCGCTATTGACCGAAGGCACGCAGGCTTATACAGGGACAAGCCAATCGCACTTGAAATCACGAGCCAACTCGATAAATACAACAATATATTACGGCCTCACAAAAGGACGAACGTCATTTGCTGTTTCCGCCAATGGTGCTTTCGGCAAATCGTATTCGGATGCATGGTCCAAGGTGATTATGCCTGAACCATATAATCAATACAGCTACAACAACAATAGTCGATTAGACAATACTTCGTATACATTCAACACTTATGCACTTGTTACGACCCCATGGTTGGGTGGCAATTTTTCGACAGCGGCGGCATATAATTATTCCCAAATAAAGCAGGAATATTCCGAGAATACCGTTACTCCACATACGCACAACCTATTCATAAACACGGCGATGTCGTGGAATTTCAACAACGAGCTTCACATTTTTGAAGCACTCGGAGCTTCGGTATACAGCGAATATAACGGCATACAAACACGCACAACATTCTCACCACGACTGTCCTTTTCTATTAATTGGTGGCCGAAATCAGTTAAGGGGTTTAACACCCGACTCGATTTTTTAGCAATGAAGAGCAAGGCCTCTTTAAGTAGCCTAAGCGAAAGCTACTCCTATAAAGACAATTGGTTTATATTCACAGGCAATCCTGAACTAAAGGACTATTGGAGGTCAAGTGGCACGCTACTAACATCTTATAGATTCGGCGATTCCGGAAATAAGATAACAGCCAGCTATTCACTGTATTATTCCGACAAACCTTTTATAAACACATTGGCGTATGACAACGGAATGGTTATAGCCAAGCAGTATGAAATGTCTTACCGCTGTAATCATTACCTGACCATAAAAGGCTCTTGGTTTCCATTTAAGTGGTTGGAACTCGCTCCATACATCGAATTAGACGCTGAAAAGTACTCAACACTTACACAACGCTACAACCATAAGCATTTCCGTTTCGGTGGCTCTGTAATATTGCGCCACAAGGCATTAACTCTGACACTTGCGGCCAATTCGTCCGGCAGGTCTTGGTACGGAGACTTCACTGACAGGTTTAGCGCTCAATATGCCGCCGTAGTACAATACAAATGGCGCAATTGGGCCTTCGGTGCACAATGGCATTACAGCGGTCATAACGATTACGAAAGCGGAAGTATTCCCGGATTTAACTACATCATAAGCTCGGAATATACAAAATTGCATAATCTGGTGCAGTTAGACGTAATATATTACTTCTCGATAGGACATTCGCGCAGACATGCCGGCAAGATGCTGTCCAACGGAGAAGGTGTTGATAGCGGACTCAACTCCTACAACAAAGGCAAGATCACCCAGTAATCCGAGCCATACATATTAAGGAAACGGGATGAAGCGCTTCCCTTTCACAAAACAGACAGACGCTATGCAGTGCGGAATTGCTTGCATGGTGTCAGTCTGTCGTTACTACGGGGTAAAATACTCGGCTCGCTTTATCTCCGGCATGGGACAGATAGGCCATGAGGGAATGTCCTTGCTCGGACTATCCAAAATGGCACAAAGACTCGGATTTCGGACAATGAACGTCTCAATACCCTTAGCCAAGTTGTACGACCTTCCCCTACCCTGCATACTACACTGGAATCAGAACCATTTCGTAATTCTATACCGCATAGATGACCATGGACGATATCATATATGCGATCCGGCCAAAGGTATATTGCGCCTAACCGAAGCCGAGTTTTTGAGTCATTGGATCAGTGCATCGGGTAAAGGCATTGCCATGCTATTAGAGACGACGGACAAATTCGGTACAATTGTAGAAGATCATGTAACCACACCCTCGGTATTACGATTTGTGTTCGGTTATATAAAGGAATACAAGGCTTATCTATTCCAAATAGCCCTCGGTCTGGCTCTTGGCTGCCTATTGCAACTGGCAATGCCTTTTTTGACGCAATTTATAGTCGATAAAGGCATCAAACGGCACGACATCGGACTTATATGGCTGATACTTATCGGCGAAATGATGATTGTGGCCGGACGCACAGCTACAGATTTTATACGCCGCTGGCTATTACTGCATATGTCCATGCGCATCAATATCAGCCTCGTCAGCGATTTCTTTATCAAGCTAATGGAATTGCCAATGTCCTTCTTCGAGTCCAGATTGTTAGGCGATTTGTTACAAAGAGTGGCCGACCATAGCCGTATACAGTCGTTTCTGACCGGACAGGTGCTCAATGTAACCTTCGCAATGCTGAGCTTTGCGGTCTTCGGCATAGTATTGCTGATATACAACGGAGTGATTTTTGCCGTGTTTATGGGCGGCAGCATCGTTTATGCACTATGGATTATACGCTTTCTACAACGACGCAAGACTCTTGACTACGAGACCTTTGAGTACGAGGCTGTCAGCCAAAGCAAGACATACGAAATGTTATCCGCGATGCCCGAAATCAAATTGCAGAATTGCGAAAAACGCCGACGTTACGAATGGGAGGACGCACAAGCGGACCTCTTCGGGACACGCGTACGTGCGCTCAAGCTGCAACAAGTCCAAGAAACCGGAGCAATACTCATCAACGAAATCAAAAACATCCTGATTACCGTATTGTCGGCCACTGCCGTCATCGAAGGCGAAATTACACTTGGCATGATGCTGGCCATACAATATATTGTAGGGCAGCTCAATTCGCCCATCGAGCAACTAATGTCGTTTGTGTACTCATGTCAGGATATGCGCATATCGCTTGAGAGAATAAACGAAGTTCATAGAGGCCAAAACGAGGAGTCATCGGCCGGGACTCGCACACAATTTGCCGAGTCGGGCGACATTGTATTCGACCACGTGTCATTCAAGTATGACCCCGATTTGCCGGAATATACATTGAACGACATCTGTATGTCCGTACCCAAAGGAAAGATAACTGCTATTGTCGGCGCCTCGGGCAGCGGCAAAAGCACATTGCTCAAACTAATCCTCGGGTACTATCCGCCGATGGCCGGGACAATAGACATCGCCGGCGTCAACCTCAAAGAATACAATCCGCGATGGTGGAGAAGCCAATGCGGTGTAGTGATGCAAAACGGATACATCTTCTCGGAAAGCATCGAACGTAACATCGCCGCTGACGACTCCGAGATAGACCGAGCCAAATTGGATTACGCCGCACACGTAGCCAATATATACGACTTTATCCAATCGCTTCCTCTCAAGTATCACACCAAAATAGGAAACGAAGGCCTCGGACTAAGCCAAGGTCAAAAACAGCGCATACTCATCGCACGTGCCGTATATCGCTCGCCACAATACATAGTGCTTGACGAGGCCACAAACTCACTGGACGCATCCAACGAGCGTACAATCGTGGACAATCTTGCCGAATTTTTCCGCGGACGTACGGTCATCGTAATTGCACATCGTCTATCAACAGTGCGTAATGCCGACCGAATAATCGTACTCGACAAAGGCCGCATCGTCGAAACGGGTACACATGACACACTTGTCCAATCACGTGGAGTGTATTTCAACCTTGTCAAAGACCAACTTGAACTCGGACATTGACGCAAACATCTATCATCTATGGACAAACAGACACATACAGACGACACACAGCGTTCGCCCAAAATACAAAGTATGCTCGGCGAAAAACTTCCCGGAATAATCCGGTACGGCACCATCTTCGTACTGGTCATATTCGTTATATTAGCCGTCATTGCCCTACTGGTGCCGGTGTCAGAAGACGGCACAACCATATTCGGCCTTTTAGCCGATAAATAACCACACCTAAAACCCTATCTGCGCCACTTATTCTGATTTCACAGGCATACCCATACAATCACGACAATTGTTGCGTGGCAGCGGTTGATTTTTGCTGTTGATTTTTGCTGTTGCGCGTATAACGCAAAATGCGTAAATTTGCACAATAAAACCAGCTACAACGACTATGGAACAGTCTCGGGACATCTACGTTGATGTCTGTGATATACATACACATGTACATATCGCCGGAAACGAGGACGGTATGCCGCTTATTCTTATGCATGGCTGGGGATGCAATGTATCCACCGTAGCCTCCATAGAGTCAGTGTGCGCCGTCAACGGATGCCGAGTATACAACATCGACCTACCCGGATTCGGTCAAAGCTCCGAACCGCCGTCTGTATGGGGCATCGAAGAATACACTCGTCATATCGAGGCTTTGGCAAAGGAACTCGGCATCATGCGTCCCATCCTCGTTGGACACAGCTTCGGAGGGCGTATATCCATACTTATGTCTTCGCGCAACGATGTACGAGCCGTCATATTGGTGGACGCCGCCGGTATACGTCCGCGCCATAGCCTAAAGTATTACATCAGAGTATACAGCTATAAAGCAGGCAGACGCTTAGCCTATGCGCTACTGCCACGCACCAAAGCCGAAGCCGTCGTCGAGCGTATGCGCCGTCATCGCGGCTCGTCCGATTACGCCAATTCCACACCGATGATGCGAGCTATACTCAGTCGCTGTGTAGGCGAAGACTTACGGCACGTTATGCCGTCAATCAAGGCTCCCACCCTGCTGATTTGGGGCGAAAACGATACAGCAACCCCCATCGGCGACGCACACATAATGGAGAAAAACATTACCGATGCCGGACTGGTTTCTTTCGCCGGATGCGGGCATTATAGTTTTCTGGACAATCCGGTCGGATTTCGCGCCGTAGTTACATCATTTCTCAATTCGCTCAGAGACAAGAAATAATGACAATACAAATGACAATATTCGCATCCGCCGCCGCTTTGGCTATGGCCGTAGCGCTGTTCCTCGAACTGCGTCGCGACCTTATGATGCTACAACAAAACTCGTATCGCAACTCTCGGTATATGCAATGGCTGCGCGAAAGCGGCGACAGCACTTCAATGTCGAGACTGTGCGTCTTAATTATATTCTTTATCGGGCTTACCAATCTTCACCTATCCGGCATTGCCCTTGGTGCGGCACTACTCTACGGCATTATCCGTACATGGCAACTGGCCACCAGGCATTACAAAAAGCCTCTTGTAATGACGCGGCGCGCCGCACGCATAATGATTGCTTCCTGCATCATTACCATAGGTGTTACCTGCGCCTCAACGCTGCTGATAGGCGATGTCTACGCGCCCTACGCTTTTGTAGCGGCCGAGTCCCTCACGGCATGCTACGCCCTGTCGCACGGCATAATTATGGCGGCCTGCTTCATCCTCATTCCTGTCGAAAATGCAATCAATAGACGCTATATCAACGATGCACGTCGCCGTATTGCAGATATGCCACGTCTTAAAGTGATTGGAATTACGGGAAGCTACGGCAAAACCTCGACCAAGCACTTTCTGAATCATATACTTGCCGAACAATTCAGCGTCTGCATGACCCCAGGCAACTTTAATACCACGCTCGGCGTCGTACGCACCATACGCGAGTACCTGAAGCCTTACGATGAAATATTCATCGCCGAAATGGGAGCAAAACAGCGCGGAGACATTCGCGAAATTTGCGACATCGTGCATCCTTGTATGGGCATTATCACCGCTGTAGGGCCTCAACATCTCCAATCATTCAAGACCATCGAAAATGTGCGCGACACCAAATTCGAGTTGGCCGATGCACTACCGGCTGACGGCCTCGCAGTAGTCAATAATGACTTTGAAATGATTCGCACACGTAAGGTGGACAATGTCGCTGTAGCTCGCTACGCAGTGGACAATACAGACGAAGCATCCTACCGCGCATGCGACATTGCCACAACTGCTCACGGCACCTCATTCACCATCGTAGGACCCGATGGACTGCACCTGCAACTCCAAACACAATTGGTAGGCCGCTGCAATATCTCCAATATCACGGCCGCAGTCATCATTGCGCTCAAACTCGGTGTAGCAACCGCAAAAATTACATTAGCAGTACGCACGCTCAGTCAAGTGGAACATCGCCTGTCGGTACGCCGTTTACCCGGTTCGTATACCATCCTGGATGATGCATACAACAGCAATCCCGGCGGAGCTGAAATGGCCTTAGACGTACTTGCCGATATGGCACAAGACAGCCGAGGTCGCGCAATTGTCGTTACTCCAGGAATGATCGAGTTAGGCGAGAGACAAGAGGACCTCAACCACACATTCGGTACTCAGATAGGCCGTAAAGCCGACATAGCTCTTGTCGTCGGTCAATACAATCATAATGCTATCGTCAAAGGCATCGAGGAGACCAAAGACGCAGAAAATGGTAAAGGCACGGAAGTCCTTGCCTTTGACACCTTTGCACAAGCCCAGCAATACATTGTAATGCATGCCGGACATGGTGATGTAGTATTATACGAAAACGACTTGCCTGACACATTCAAGTAATCGACTAAGTCTCAGTATCAATAATTTAGCGTTACACAAGCAAACAACAACACAATATATACAGAATTATGAAAACCAATATCGGCGTATTTTTCGGCGGACGCTCGACCGAGCACGAAATATCTGTAATCTCGGCATCTCAGGCTATGAATGCCATCGACCGAACACTCTATGACATAACCCCAATATATATCACCAAAGGCGGACAATGGTATACAGGTGAAGCCTTGATGGAGGTTTCCAATTACCGCGATGTCCCAGCGCTTTTACACCGTTGCACCCCGGTATATATGCGTCCCATATATGGCGACACCGCACTCTATACCGATGTATCCTCGATGTTTGGCACCAAAGTCAAGAAAGTAGCCACACTTGACGTAATTATCCCGGTACTACACGGAGCCAATGGCGAAGACGGATCATTCCAAGGCATTTTGCAGGCTACGGGTATACCTTACGCCGGATGCGATGTATTGGCTTCTGCCAACGGTATGGACAAAATCACAATGAAGATGATACTCCGTGCTTGCAATATACCGGTGGTGGACTACACCTGGTTTACAGATCAAGAGTGGGCTTCAGACCCCGACGCGGTTATCGCTCAAGTAGAGAAAGTATTATCTTACCCCGTAATTGTCAAGCCCGCCGACCTCGGGTCTTCAGTAGGCATTGCACGCGCTGACAATCGTGAGGCTCTCGCCGAAAAAATCACTGAAGCAGCCAAGTACACGACACGTCTCATCGTCGAACATCTCGTCGAGCAACTCAAGGAAATCAACTGCTCCGTCCTTGGAACAAGCGATGACTATCGGACGTCTGTACTCGAAGAGCCCATCAAAACAGGCGAAATCCTCTCGTATACAGACAAGTACATGGGAGGCAGCAAAGGCGCCAAAGGTATGCAAGCCTCGGCCAAACGTATTCCGGCCGAATTGGACGAGGATGTCACCAAACGCATCCAATTCCTTGCCGGAGAGACTTTCCGCGTATTGTCCTGTCACGGAGTGGCCCGCGTCGACTTGATAATAGATGATGCTAACGGCTTGATATACATCAACGAAATCAACACCATACCGGGCTCGCTATCCTTCTACTTATGGGAGGCTTCGGGCATTAAATTCAGCGAACTAATGTCGCAACTGGTATCTCTTGCGCTCAAACGTGCTCGTCATCAAAGCCAAAAAATAGTATCATACGACCAAAACATCTTTGCCCTCGGCGGCGGTACAAAAGGCGCAAAAGGCGCAAAAGGAATAAAAGCATAATCACGCCGAAACGCCCTAATATAATGTGCAGACATCGAAAGGTGTCTGCATATTATATTCTTATCAGCATCATCGCTACACATAATTCACTGACGTAGCGCCTAATGTCACAATCGAATCAAGCTTTTACGTATGGATAAAAACCGCATAGTATCTTTTGTTTGGCAGCATATTCTGCTGCTGTTTTCGTTGTTTATAATGACTCTTGGCGTGGCTCTATGTGTCCAAAGCCAACTGGGGTCAAGCGTAATTTCATCGCTTCCGTATGTATTCGAATGTGCCGGAACAAAGGGTACTATGCCGGCGCTGACTATCGGTCAGTACACCTATATTATGAATGCCGTGTTTGTACTCCTCCAGATTGCCATTCTAAGACGACAATTCGAAGCCGTCCAGTTTTTCCAGCTATTGATTGGTTTTGTCTTCGGCTCGCTCATAGACCTGAATATGCTCTTGACTTCAATGATGGTGACCGATTGGCTACCAGGCAAAATTATACTGCAAATTGCCGGATGTACTGTAATGGGTTTTGGCATATCACTCGAGGTGAGATGCGGTTCAGTGACTATGCCCGGCGAAGGTCTGCCGGTTGCAATAAGCCGTGTAACTTCCCTCGCTTTTTCCACCATTAAAATCGGATTTGACATCTTCATCGTTGTATGCGCCATTATCGCATGCTACATATTCTTTGGACAGTGGTTATGGAACATTGTTGGCATAGGCACTTTATTTGCCATGGTATACGTAGGCGTATGTGTGCGATTTTTTGGCAAACATATCGGATGGTTTGAGCGCGTACTCAATTATCGTCCCGGATTCAGGCGCTATATCTACGGCCTGGCCCGGTATCTGTTTAAGTAATACGGACGTTCTTAGTATGCCTATCTATGGTGTGCCAATGTTTCGGCCAAAGCCTCGGCACATCGACGGCCGTCTATGGCGGCGGACACGATGCCCCCGGCATATCCGGCACCTTCGCCGCATGGATACAGGCCGGACACCTCGGTATGCACTAATGTCGTTTCATCTCGCGGGATACGTATGGGCGAACTGGTTCGAGTCTCGGCGCCTATAACACATGCATCTGAGCATAAGAAACCGCGATGACGGCGTCCGAATTCACTAAATCCCTTTTGCAAACGATATGCTACCGCGCCGGGCAACAGTTCGTCTACTCGTGCCGGATGTATTCCTGCCGTATATGAAGTGGGAGGCAATGAGGCAGACGGCCGCGAAGCGACAAAATCAGTCATACGCTGTGCCGGTGCATTAAGACTGCCGCCGTCTTCAAAGAATCGATGTTCGATAGTCTCCTGATAGTGCATCATACGCAGCACGTCATTGCCCTCTACATCCTCCGGGAGTATTTCCACAACCATTCCGCTGTTGGCCCAGCGTGTACCGCGGTTGCCGGGTGACATCCCATTGACCACCAATTCGCCGGGCACACTTGCCGCGGGAATGATATAGCCGCCGGGGCACATACAGAACGAATATACAGCCCGATTATCCACACGTGTCAGCATCGAATATTCGGCAGCCGGCAGGTATTTGCCTCGTCCATTCGGATTGTGGTATTGTATCCGGTCTATGATATTTTGAGGATGCTCCAAGCGTACACCGACAGCAATACCTTTTGCCTCGAGCGCAAGGCCTTTATCTGCAAAGAAATGGTATATATCTCGTGCCGAATGACCCGTAGCAAGAATTACAGGCCCCCGAAATGATTTACCATCTGCCGTAGTCACACCTACGACATTACGTACCCCGTCTTTATCTTCAATATTCAGAGAAACAACGCGTGTACAAAAATGTACAACACCGCCACATCGTTGAATTGTCTGACGCATAGCCTTTATAATGGTCGGCAGACGATCCGAGCCAATGTGCGGATGTGCATCTACAAGTATATCGCGTAATGCCCCATGCTGATGGAAAATATTGAGAATAACATCTACCGGGCCGCGTTTGCGACTACGAGTGTATAGTTTACCATCCGAATAGGCTCCGGCACCGCCTTCGCCAAAACAGTAATTGCTGTCAGCATCAACAATTCCACTACGACTGATTGCAGCCAGGTCTACGCGACGGCTGTCCACATCCTTGCCACGTTCCAAGATTATCGGACGAATACCCGATTCGATAAGTCTTAGAGCGGCAAACAATCCGGCCGGACCGGCACCTACGACAATAGCTTCCGGTGCATTGACAGCCACCGGCTCAAACTTTATGGGCCGTGCAAGATCAACCGTTGTGTCTATTTTGTCTATATGAACTATAACAGCAAGATTGACCTTTACATTACGCTGCCGCGCATCTATGGAGCGACGCACAATGTCTAAGCGGCAAATACGGTTGACATCTATGTCCATCTTGGTGGATATGTATACGCGCAAAAGCGCGTCATCGGCAGCTGTCCGTGGATCTACCGTCAATTCTATACGATCAGTCATATTGGTTCATTCTTTTGGCTTATTGCAATTCTATCATAGCGCAAAGGAGCTATATGCTATATATTATTTTATTTTAGAGACTTACCCCTGCTACATATATCTGCGGCAGGGGTAAAATCTTTATTTTTGCTTATTATGACACGCTCTATGTTTAGTGCCACATACGTACCCGTCATGGTTATGTCCGATGACCGAATCCGACGTATGTTTATAAGAGCTTAATGCTGATATAGCGTTTGGGATGGGCTTTGATATCGGTGAACAGCGAATCGAGACTCTGCACAGTGGCATTGAGGTTGTGGTACAGCGCCGGATTATTCATCAATTGACCCAATGTCGAATTGGGGCTCTTAAGTTGTTCCGAGAGAGCCTTAAGGTTCTGTGCTGTGGCGTTCAGCGTTGTCATAAGCGAGTCTACGGGTATAGTGCTTAGTTTATCAGAAAGTATGGCAATATTACCCACTGCCGTGGAGGCGTTGCCCGTAATGGTCTTGACATCCGATGTTATTGGAGGAAGCGTGCGCATAATACCATTTAGAGCCACCGTGGCTTTTTCTATATTTGCTGTGATTGCATCAAGTCGCTTCACCGAGGTTGCGAGAGCGGGATCGGAAACGAGGGCATTGACACCGGTAAGCAAAGTATCCACCTTTGGGACTATTGCGGCTACAGACGGCAATAGGTCATCTGAAATATTATCCATCATACCCTTGGGTACTACGCCGGGTATTTCGGAGCCTACTTCATAAAAATCTTTACCCGGAGCCAATACAAGCTGAATGGATGCGGTACCCAGCAAATCGCTGGAGAGAACGGCTTGCGAGCCCTTGGGCAAGCTGAGGTCCTTGTCAAGTGAGATCTCGACACGCACATGTCCCGGGTTGTCGTACTCGTAGGTTATGTCTCTTACTTGTCCCACTTTGTAACCGCTCAAGGTCACCGGCGCCGATATTGCCAAACCTTGGACATCGGTATAGGTTGCATAATAATAATTGGTTGCCTTGAATACGTTGACACCTTTTAGGAAGTCAATGCCAAATACCAAAATGGCAAGTGCCGAAAGGGCACACACGGCAATAAGAATCTCTTTTCTGAAGACTTTATTCATTGTCTATTTGGTTCGTGTATTTGGTTCGTGTTATCGTATTGCGGTGCATAATACCGCTTGTTGCTTCTATTTATTACTGTTATTACTCTTATTTTACGGAACGTGTCTTATCTTCTTTTTTTCTTGTTATTGGGCTTATCTGCAAATGCAGTGTGCTGTTTGCCGACTTCTCTTTGTCTTATAGTCCGTTCGTAATACTTCTTAACGGCATTAAATAATGCCTGAGCACATTCT
Organism: Porphyromonadaceae bacterium UBA7555; assembly: GCA_002478045.1. Classification (GTDB taxonomy): domain Bacteria; phylum Bacteroidota; class Bacteroidia; order Bacteroidales; family Muribaculaceae; genus CAG-873. The sequence continues at coordinate 5,808 of DLLT01000002.1, read as the reverse complement.
TCTCGTCCTTTTTCATCGGCAAAGAAATCTTCGATAGCCGGATTGCAGATAAAATCAAGCTCGACCAATACGGCCGGCATCGAAGTAGCCCAAAGCACCCAAAAATTGGCTTGTCGCAATTTCTTGTCTACACGTCCTGCGGTACTTACCAATTCGTCTTGCGCCAGCCGTGCAAAGTCAATACTCTGTCTTATATGGACATCCTGACTCAATTCAAACAATATGTATGACTCAACCGAATTTGGGTCAAAACCGCTGTATTTTGCGGTATAATCCGGTTCGAGTTCGATTACCGAATTCTCACGCATGGCCACTCTCAGGTTTTCGCTTGACTTTCCACTGCCAAGCGTGTACACCGAAGTGCCTTGCACATTGTTCCCGCCGGACTTTACCGAGTTGCAATGTATGCTTACAAACAAGTCCCCGTGCGCTTTATTTGCAATATCGGCACGACCTTGTAGTGTGACAAAGCGATCTGTTTTTCTCGTATATACCGTCTGGATGTCCAAGCCTGCATCTTCAACCATACGCCCTACTCGCTTGGCGACATCGAGGACCACGGCGCTTTCGGTGGTTTTGCGGCACGCGCCCGGAGCGCCGATGTCCTTGCCTCCGTGTCCAGGATCAAGCACCAGGACAAACGGCTGTGTGTCATCCGCAGCCGATATGCTTACGGTACACAGCATTAACGAGACAAGTATTGTGTATATGCGGTTGACAGTCATTATCAAAATATCTTTTATATGCACAACGCTCTCACCATATGGCAATACGCTTGCGCAATTTATCTGCAAAAATACTAAAAAGTTCGCCACTAACAGCCATTACTCACTTTATTTTTGAGCCGATGGAGACTTTTCCGCCAACTTTGATGTTATATCTTCCATTTTTGTCTAAATTTGCGCGAATTTTATTCCGTCAAGCATTATGGTCAAAAAATATACATCTATTTCGATAATTATAATTATAACATCGCTACTATGCACATTCGTGGGATGCACAAATGGCGACAATGATTGGACCCCGGAACCAATTACTCGGCTTGACAGCCTCGCGCTTAAATATCATAACGGAGCCTGCGAATCGATGCCGAAGGATATTAAGGCGTGTGCCGAAGCTTTATTGCAGTATCTAGGCCCAACGCATGGGGACACGACCTGGCAGGCTTACGCATCATCTCGTGCTGTAGCGGCGTTTGCGCCCGATGCAGCAAAAGTATTTCCTGATCTATCCTCAATGCGCGATAATTTGGGGATGTTATTGCACAATGCCGCCGCTAAAGGCTTGGTATTGCCTCATCGTCATTATGCATCCGTAGTATGGTCCGACCGTAAGTCAATAGTAATCAACGAACCTTATGTTTTTATCGCTCTAAACCATTACTTCGGCAGCAACCATCCTGCATATTCCGGGTGGCCCAAATATATTCGCGACACAAAAAAACCGCAAATGCTACCTTACGACCTAGCCGAAGTACTCATTGCTGAAGCTTATTCATATGATAGTCTTGCAATTGTACAACGCACCGTATTGTCGCGCTTATTGTACGAAGGTGCATTAGCCTACGCCAAGACGCACATCGTCCCGGAAGCCTCAGAGGCTCTTGCACTCGGATATGACGATGCAACTCTGGCAGACATACAATCCAACGAAGCATTTATTTGGAGACACCTTATCGAGGGTCAAATGCTATATTCGACAGATGCGACACTCATAGAGAAGCTATTTGCCCCGGCGCCGCAAACATACATCATCAGCCCCGATGCGCCAGGTCGCGTAGCTCGTTATGTCGGCCTACAAATAGTCAAGTGCTATTTGAATAAACATCCTGAAACTACTCTGACTCAATTGCTATCCCCTGACTTTTTCGGAGTAAAAAACAGCCTCAAAAAAGCAGGATACAATCCTGTTTAATAAATATTAACCATTGAACACTCCTCCCCTCTTCGATACACGCACACGCTGTTGTTAAATGTTAAAACGGGCGTTTTGGGCAACATTTTTGCACAAATAAAAGGCCGTATACACCAAGCATATTTTTGATATTCAACACATTAGTTGTACCTTTGCAACGTAAATCCCAAAGGAAATCGGCGCTACAGCGTTAGCGCCTTGCCGAAAATCGGCAGGATGTACCATTACAAGCAGTGTATGCCCCGGTGTACATCTTAGTGTAGAACTATAAAGATTTGCGATGAAAAAACAACTTATTATTATTGTGCTTTTAGTCGGTCTGCTTTTTATCACCTACGGTTTTGAAACCACATCCACGACAGTGACTATCGGCGACGAAGCTCCGGCATTCAACGTAAAAAATGCACAACGTACATTCGCGCCTAACAACAAGGGACGCTATACGCTCATAGCATTTTGGATCTCAGAAGACGCACAATCACGTATTACAGCCACCGAATACAGCCGCTGGTATCAGCAGGCCGGAAACGCGAACGTCATTGAGTATGCCGCCATAAACCTCGATGAAGACCCCATATTATACCGCGAAATTATTCGCCAAGACCGTCTACCTGATATGACACAGTACTATGCAGGTTCGGCTCTTACACAAAATCTGCGAATGACTTACGGCATTTCAGACCACTATGGCGCAGTACTTATTGGCCCCGATGGTCGAATTGTCGCCGTCAACCCCGCAAAATCCGCTTTGGAAGCACTGGCACTTCCTCAATCTTAGAGACTACCATCATCCAAAGGCCAACATTTCACTCATTTGGATAGCGACTTCTACCGAGAACGGCACTAAGGCCGTTCTCTTTTTTGTCGACAAAAAACCGGGTACAAATTATTCGGACGTTTTTATAGCCGAATAATATGGGCGGACGCAAAAAAAAGACTACCTTTGCAGTGAGATTAGTCTCACCCAATCCTTTCAATTACCATTCTTCAAAAGAAAATGAATACACCACAAGTACCTTTCAAAATCTTCGCCGGCACGCGCTCGCTCTATATGGCCGAAGAAATCTGCCGCGAGCTGAACGTGCCCTTAGGCAAGATGAACATTCAGCACTTTGCCGATGGAGAATTTGAAGTATCTTTCGAGGAATCCATTCGAGGCTGCGAGGTATACCTTGTACAGTCCACATTCCCTAATAGTGACAACTTGATGGAATTGCTACTGATGATAGATGCCGCAAAGCGCGCATCGGCACGTTCCGTCATTGCCGTGATGCCATACTTCGGATGGGCACGTCAGGACCGCAAGGACAAACCACGCGTATCCATCGCCGCTAAATTGGTAAGCGACCTGCTGATGACAGCCGGTGTAGACCGCGTAATCACTATGGATCTACATGCCGATCAGATACAGGGATTCTTCAATATTCCCGTTGACCACTTGTACGCATCCTCGGTATTTATACCCTATATCCAGTCGCTCAAACTCGAAGACTTGGTAATTGCGACGCCCGATGTAGGCGGTGCAAAGCGAGCCAACTCCTATGCCAAATATCTCGGTGTCCCTTTGGTTCTTTGCCACAAGCAGCGAGCCAAAGCTAATGTGGTCGAACACATGACCATTATAGGCGATGTCAAAGACAAGAATGTAATTCTGATTGACGATATGGTAGACACGGCCGGTACAATAGCCAAAGCCGCAGACTTAATGATGGCAAATGGTGCCCGTAGCGTACGTGCCGTTGCATCTCACGCCATAATGAGCGACCCGGCCACACAACGCGTAATGGACAGTTCTCTTTGCGAGATGATTTTCACTAATTCAATCCCCTACAACAAGGAATGCTCAAAGTGCCACATCATTTCCATCGCCGGCATCTTTGCAGATACCATACGCCGCGTACACGAAAACCGCTCAATCTCATCGCAATATCTCATCAAATAACACCCAACACCCTGCATCTGATTGCCTATGACTGACAGTCGCAAGGGGACAAACGCGCAGCGTCCGGTAATATACCAGATGCTGCCGCGCTTATATACCAACTATTGTCCCAACCCCATACCGGGAGCCCCCATCACCAAAAATGGCTGCGGAAAGCTCAATTCAATTACCGACACCCTAATCCGCGATATTGCATCCTTGGGCGTCACCCATATATGGTACACCGGTATCATAGAACACGCCCACGATGCAGACTACACCCGTTACGGTATAAGACACGACAATCCATATATCATCAAGGGCCGCGCCGGCAGTCCCTATGCTATTACCGACTACTATGATATAGACCCGGACTTGGCCGAACACGTGCCTGCCCGTATGGCCGAATTTGAAGCGCTGGTACATCGCACGCACGATGCCGGGCTGAAAGTCATCATTGACTTTGTACCAAACCATGTGGGACGTCAATACCATAGCGATGTAGCGCCTGAGGGCATCAAAGATCTCGGCGATGGAGACAATAAGGAAATGTTTTTCTGTCCGAACAACAACTTTTACTACATTACTCGTCAGCAATTTGCACCACAAGGCGTATACCTCGGAGAGCCGGGCTCGGCTGACGCCTACGTCGAATTTCCGGCACGGGCATCCGGCAATGATTGCTACACGGCATTTCCGAGTCGTAATGATTGGTACGACACCGTCAAGTTGAACTATGGTGTTGACCCTTGGAATAGTTCCAAACACTTTGAGCCCATACCCGACACATGGCACAAGATGCTTGATATTATGATGTTTTGGGCCGGTAAAGGCATTGACGGAATGCGCTGTGATATGGTGCATATGGTGCCTGTTGAGTTTTGGAATTGGGCCATTGCGCAGGTCAAACACCGCTATCCACACATCATATTTATTGCCGAAATATACGATGTAGCTTTATACCGTCAATATATCCACTATGGTGGGTTTGACTACCTCTACGACAAAGTGACATTATATGACACCCTACGCAATATCGTTACCGGTAGCGGCACTTCGGCAGCGGCACTGACAGGTTGTTGGCAAACCGTGGACGACATTCGCGACCACATGTTGCATTTTCTCGAGAACCACGATGAGCAGCGTTATGCATCCCCCCAATTCGCCGGACGTGCCGACACCGTTCTCCCGGCATTAGTCGTAAGCGCCACCTTCGACCGCGGTCCTATGATGATATATATGGGACAGGAACTTGGCGAACAAGCCCTTGATGCCGAAGGATACAGCGGACATGACGGACGCACAACCATTTTTGACTATTGGAGCATCGAAAAAATACGACGCCACTTAGCCAAGGGTACATGCCGCGGCAGGCTTACCGCCGATGAAAAGAGATTACGTCAGACTTACGCCAAGGTCCTGCATCTATGCAACGATAGCCCGGCTATAAACCACGGGAATTTCTTTGACTTGATGTATGTCAATTACGACAACTCGTGCATAAATCCGCACTATCACTATGCGTATATGCGAGGCGATGGCAATGAAACATTCCTTATCGTATGCAATTTCGATAGTAGTGATGCCGATATCAGAGTAAATGTACCTTGTGCAGCATTCGATTATTTACGACTACGACCGGGCCGTTATAATGCAATCGAAGCCCTATCCGACGATGAGACGACACTTGATATTATGCCGGATAGTCCGGTGTCCGTTTATGTTCCGGCACATGGCGCCACTCTATGGCGAATGAACATCTGGTAAACACGACTTGGTCGTGTATTCTAATTCTTAAACATCAACCCTGCAACCGACATCGGAGACAGGGTTGAATCGTATAAATCGGTATCTATCAGTCAAAAGTCGATAAGCCTATATATAATAAGCCAGCCAGTTGTATCACACCTTCAATCAGGCAAACTGCCTCGTCCTAAAAAAAGTGGCGATAGGCAATATTGTCCTAAATAAAA
>DLLT01000057.1 GCA_002478045.1 Porphyromonadaceae bacterium UBA7555 | reverse complement strand
CGGAACTACGCCGCTGCCCCCTGTTATTTCTCTTTTCCCATTTTGATACTCAATATAGCCGCCGATGAATTTTATACCATCAGGAAGGATTATCTTGAGGTCGCTATCTTCGTTTTCACGATAAGCGGAAAGCCATAGAAAGCCCACCACCGGGTAGTCTTTACCATCAACGGTTATCTTGGACGGAATTATTACTTTCCCGGAGTACTTTACTTGTTTATCCTTGTTGGGCAATAATATTGCGCCCGGATATCGGTATATGACATCGCCCGTTGCTTTCTGTTCAAAGTTTAAGGCATATACAAAGCCGTCAACATTGTAAACAGGCAAGCCATAGAAATCATCAACGATTTCACTTGCCATACCACATATCGAAAAACAGATTGCCGCGAATATTGCTTGTATCCGCCTTATTGTCTTATTTGGCATAGCGCTATTGTTTTAGAAGTTTATATGTGGAGACCACTTCGCCGCTAATTAACATGGAAATCACACATAATCCGTTTGGCACATTGTCGAGGTCTAATGTGCGTTGGTTTGTTCCAGAGCCAATGGATATAAGCGGCATATGGTTTGTGTTATTGATGTCGGCGACAGAGTCGGTGACGGTGCGGTCGATGCGGTTTAGAGTGAGCGAGACGGACATACCGTCATCCGACTTAGACATCCGGAAGTCGTAAGGGTCGGCATCCGGATCCGCGTTAGGCAGGACAAAGCCTCCGGGAATGGCCGTCTGTGCATACGCACAGCACACGCCCAAAGCCACTGCCGTCAGCAGCGCTTTCAGTCGTCTGGTGGTTTTTCATAACAAATTAGGTATTAGGTTATTATTAATCTCTCCTATTCATTCTGCTTGAGTGTTTCAGAGCAAGGCATCGGAGAGTATCGCTGCAGATTTAAGCAATATTCACCCGAAATGTAAATATTTTATAAAATATTTTTCGCGAGGCGGTCAATCATTTGTGGAAGGTGGGGCGGATGTGTTCAGGAAGAGGTATATGCGAACAAAATCAGGGAGATAGACGTTGTGATAGTAGTGGCACTGATGTGGCAGCGGCGGACAATGCACGATGCCGATGTTTCGGTGTGACTATAAATTTATGACAATGAAAACAAACGAAGGATATGGGGCGGAAATGTAATTTGAAACGAAGTAGAGCCAAGGTCTCGCGCAATGGCCGGTCCGGGTTGCGTTTCGCGGTCGGAGTGGCTGTGCTCATAGGGCTGCTGATATTATGGGCGACTTTTGCGGACAATGCCGTACCCTGAAACTTTGCCTCAGAGGTGAGCAGCGGTGGAGGGCGCAAGATAGTAGACCCCTACAGAAGTTCGCTATCATGATGCCTTCCCCAAAAGGCTGATATATAAACACCAAAGACATTCTGTCGGAGTTGACAGAATGTCTTTGAAGTCTTGGTTGTGTCGTAAGCGCGCGGGTCTTAAGCTTTCTTGACGCGACGCTCTTTGATACGAGCCTTTTTGCCGGTGAGACCACGCAGATAGTACAGTTTGGCGCGGCGAACTTTGCCATACTTGTTGACTACGATGGAGTCGATGAACGGCGACTCGATGGGGAAGATACGTTCAACGCCGATGTTGTCGGACATTTTGCGTACGGTGAAGCGCTTTTTGGCGCCTTCGCCCGAGATTTTGATAACCACACCGCGGTATTGCTGGATACGTTCCTTGTTACCTTCTTTGATGCGGTAAGCCACGGTGATGGTATCGCCGGGACCGAATTCGGGATGTTGCTTGCCACTGGCAAAAGCCTCTTCGGCAATCTTGATTAAATCCATTTTAGTTTTCTGAAAATTAAAATGTTAGCACTGACGCAACATTCGCGGGCAACCATGTCCCGCCAGCGGTTACGCATATCGGTCGCAAAGGTACGACTTTTTCTGTTTACGCACAAATGATTTTTGCTGACAATGTGCAATTTGGCAATCTGCGCGATATTTTGTCCGATAAGGCGAATAATGGAACGACCGATTTTGACGGCTTTGGGTTTTTGTATATCTTTGCAATAAGATAAAAGGTGCGTGCGTGTATCCGCTAACTGAGAACACTATGCCGTGCCTAATTGTTGAGCATACATGAAGCCAAATACGGCATTGCCGACCGATACAGATACAAGGCCGTTGCGTGCGCCCGCTCGAAGCAAGACGCGTATGGCAGGTAAGGTGACGCTATGGGTACTGATGTCCATAGTGTTGCTGGTCACGGGTATTGTCGTAGGCGTATATTCGGTATGGTGGCAGCGCGATGCGCTGCGTGCCGCCGTCACCGCCGTCAATCGTCAGCCCGGAATGCACCTTGAGGTGGGTGATGCTCGGCTTATATTCCCCCTCCGGGTCAAAGTGCGCGATATGTCGCTGGTGCAAAACGGCGACACTATGATTTGTTTCGAAGCGGCGGATGCAGACGTGCGAGTTCGGCCTTTGCTTGACGGACGAGTTGACGTGAGCGAGGCATTGTTGTCTCGTGCTATGTATCGTATGGGGTCGCGAGATAGTGCGACGTGTATAGTCCTTAGAGCCGAGCGCATAGATGCCGCGCCGCTGTCCGTGTCCTTGAGTGACACTATGCGTATACGCCTTGAGCGCGGTGCTTTGTCCGGGGGTTTGGTGGATATGTATATCAATCCCGTGAATACGGCTGCACCCAAGCCGCCGTCCAAGCCTTCGCCCCTGCTCATAGAGGTGGGGCATCTGGCTTTGTCGGATTTTGCCTATTGCATGAATATGCTTCCGGCGATAGACACCTTGCAGACGGTGATAAGCCGTGGATTGATTTCCGATGTTCGCATAGATATTGCCGGACAGACAGTGGATGTCGGTGACTTCGGCGGCAGCGGCCTCGATGTGGCGTATATAGCGCCCGATCAGGCCACAGTGGAGCGTATAGCCGCTTTGCCGGCCAAGGTCGATACCGTGTCCGCGCCCTCTACGCCGTGGACGGTGAAAGTCGATGGAATACATTTCGACAAAAGCAAGGTGCTGTATACCATACACGGCTTAAGGCCACAACCCGGTCTTGATTTTGGGTATATCGAGGTGGACTCAATGAACCTTGATATAACGGATTTTTACAACCGAGCCTCCGAGGTGCGTGTGCCGTTGTGCATCAGCGGACGCGAGCGCTCGGGCATAACGCTGCATGCCGATGGAACGTTGGCTATAGACAGCGCCGCGCTGCGGCTGCAACATTTTGACTTGAAGACTTCGGGCGGAACATCGATGAACTTTGATGCTATGCTCGGTACAGGCACCGAACCGGATGTAAGCGTGAATATTGACCCTTCCGATTTGGCTGTCAGTGATTTGGCTCGAATGTTCCCGGATTTTGACGCGTATCTGCGGCCTTTACGTGCCGGCACGCGTATTGCTTTGGCCGCCAAAATCACCGGAAGTATGAACGCCCCGGATATAGGTCATTTGTCTCTGCATATCCCCGGGGCATTGAGGCTTGACGGCGGCGGCAGCTTGCACAATGTTCTGACGCCCAAGCGTATGACCGGCAGCATCGATCTTGTCGGGAAGCTCGGTGATATTGACCCATGGCTGCGCCTCGTTATGGGTCCCGATGCGGGAGTGCGCATCCCGCCTATGGATGTCAAGGCCGGCATCGATTTCGGCAACGGCGCATACAGCGGCTATGTGCAGGCCGTCACCGCCACCGGGGAATTGGCCCTTGACGGAAGTTTCAACGGGCGCGGCAACGTATACGACATACAGCTGGATGCCCACCGTTTTCCGATAGAAGCCTTTATGCCCTCATTAGGCATCTCGGATGTCACGGTCGGCATCAATGCCAAGGGTCGCGGCTTGGATATAATGTCGTCGCAGACCTCGGCGGATATAGACCTCGATTTGGCAGAAATCACCTACAACGGCGACCGCCTGACGGACATAGGAGGCACGCTGCATATCGCAGATGGGCAAGCCGTGCTGAGCATCGATTCGCACAACCCTACGGCCGACTTCACTATCGAAGGCTCGGGCAATATACAAGGGAATCGCTACAACTGGATAGCCGCCATCGATGGCCGACGTATCGACTTGATGTCGCTTAAGGCCAGCGACACTCCGGCTACGGTGAGCATCAATGCCGACATTAGCGCCAACTTCGATGCTGCCAATCCGTTGCTGATGGACGCCTCCGTGGACCTGCGCGATTTTGTGTATGCCCACGAAGCCGGAAAGATGACAGTGGACCGCGTGCGTGCACGTCTTGCGGCATCGGACACCACGGTCAATCTCAATGTCAGCAACCGCGACCTCTTTGCGCTGGTCAGCGCACCCACCGGGTTGCGTGAAGTCTTGGCGCACAGTGATTCGCTGATGACGACACTTGCCGCCCAATTCAAGCGCCGACGCATCAATATCCCCGAGGTGCAGCGAGCACTGCCGCGCTTCGAGCTTGATGTACAGGCCGGCGACAACAATATGCTTACCCAAGTACTGGCCGACAGCCACATGGGCTTTGACAATATGCGGTTGCGTGCTTACAACGACACTGTTATGGCTTTGGACGGCGATGTTCTCGGGTTTTTCACCGGAGACACACGGCTGGACTCGGTGGGCCTTGAGATACATCAGCATGGCGATCACCTCCATTACGGGGCCAAGATACGCAACCTTCCCGGAACGCTTGACGCATGGGCTGCCGTGGATCTCACCGGATATTTCCGCCCCGGGCGCCTCGGTATCAATGTCAATCAGCGCAATATCAAAGGCCAAACCGGCTTCCTCGTGGGTGGAGAAGTTGAACTCAACGCCGATTCGACGGCCACGTTGCACATTACGCCGCTCAATCCTACCATCGGTTATCAGCAATGGACGGCCAATGAGGGCAACTTTATACGCTACTACTATGCCACAAAACATATCGATGCCGACTTGCACATGCGCAGCGCCACAAGTTCGCTGGCGTTGTACAGCGAGCATGCCCATGAGCACGACAATGCCATGCACGGCGCCGATGAAGACCTCGTGGTCAAGGTCAGCGACATACGTCTGCAAGACTGGATTGCGCTCAATCCCTTTGCTCCGCCCGTCAAGGGAAATATTTCGGCCGACTTGCGCATCAATCGTCTCAATAACGCTCTCAACGGCGAAGGCCAATTGTCACTTGCCGGGCTTACCTATGGGCGTGAAAAAGTGGGCGATATACGTGCCGATTTTGACCTGGTGACACAACGTTCGGGACTATTACGCACCAACGTAGACCTTTGGATAAACGGGTCAAAGACTATGACACTGTCCGGCGCCCTCAACGACTCGACGCGCACCTCGCCCTTCAATATGGACTTGACGATGATACACTTCCCACTGTCCACGTGCAATGCTTTCCTGCCGGGAGTGGCCAAACTCTCCGGAACGCTCAACGGACGCATGGACGTCAGCGGCGACAGCGACCATCCCCAACTGGATGGTAATCTTCAATTTGACCAGGCTGCCATCAAAGTCAATATGCTGGGTACGACCTTCGCCATAAGCGACACCCCCATACCCATAAACAATAGCATCGTACGACTGAACAATTTCTCCATCAGCGGATGTAACGAAAATCCGCTGACCGTCAACGGCACCGTCGATGTCCGCGATATGTCTCGAACGGCGATGGACTTGACTATGAAAGCACGCAATATGCAGATTGTCAAGAGTACGCGTGCCGTCAAGGGCGCCGATGTCTACGGCAAGGCTTTTGTGAATATAGATGCCAAGGCGCGCGGCGATATGTCCATACTCAAGACTTCGGGCTCGCTGAGTGTGCTTGCTCCCAGCAACTTCACCTATATTATGCCCGACGCCGTCAATACCATACAGAACCAATCGGTTGAAGATATGGTGCATTTTGTCAATTTCAACGACTCGGCGGCCATGGCTCGTGCCGACTCGGTGGCGCCGAGCAAAGGCACTGCCCTATTTGCCGACTTTGCACTTAATATCAACAACGGCACCACCATAGGCGTAGACCTGAGCGCCGATGGCAAAAACCGCCTGCAACTTAACACACAAGGGACGTTGTCCTTCTCGATGAACCCCATGAACAGCGGGCGCATGGTGGGACGTCTCAATATTTTGGACGGATATATCCGCTATACGCCGCCGCTGATGTCCGAAAAGAAATTCACTTTCGATGAAGAAAGTTATGTAGCCTTCACCGGCGATATGCTCAATCCGCGTCTCAATATCAAGGGCGTTGACCGCCTGCGCGCCAATGTCACTCAGGAAGGACAAAACTCGCGCCTTATCAACTTTGATGTCTCGCTTGACGTTACCGGGACGCTTGACCGTATGGACGTGGCCTTCGATTTGGCAACGGATGATGACCTTACCGTGGCCAACGAATTGGCCTCAATGTCTGCCGAACAGCGTGCCAATGAGGCTATGAACCTGCTGCTGTACAACACCTACACCGGGCCCGGCACCAAGGCCAATGCGGCACTTAACGCCAATCCGCTGTACTCCTTCCTGTCTTCGCAGCTCAATTCGTGGGCATCCAAGGCCATCAAGGGTATCGACCTGAGCTTTGGCATCGACTCGTATGACCGCACTACGCGCTCCGGTACTTCGCAGACCACCCGGTATTCGTATAATATTTCCAAGTCGCTGTTTGACGAGCGCTTCCGCATAGCTGTCGGCGGCAACTACTCCACCGATGCGGATGCGGACGAAAACCTGTCGCGCAACATCATCTCCGACATCTCCATAGAGTACTACCTCAACAATGCCCATACCACCTACGTCCGCATATTCAGACACACCGGCTACGAGAGCATACTTGAGGGCGAGATTACGCAGACAGGCGTCGGTTTTGTGTATCGTCGCAAGATACGCCGCCTGTCCGATATGTTCCGCTTCGGTCGCCGCAAGGGCAAGAACGGCGCAGATAAGGATATTAAAGGAGATGCAGACGCGGCTGATGACACCGCGAATATTACATCGGACACCGATGCCGTCAAAGATGCAAATTCGTCCTCCGAGGACGCCCCGGTCGATACGGACACTCAAAAGCCATCGGCCGCTACAGCCGAAACCAAGAACCCCATACCCACAGTAGACAATGTTCCGCATCAGAAGTAAATTCATATTATACAGTGCTTTAATGGTTGGCATGATGCTGAGCATCTGGTCATGCTCGACCACGCGGCGCATCGATGAAGGCGAATTGCTGTATTGTGGCGTCTCGAATGTGAATATCGTGCCCGACAGCGGGGCTCGCCTCGGCGATGGCGTACGCAGCGCTGTCAAGGAAGCTGTGGATGTTCCCCCAAACAATTACTGGAAGCTGGTGGGGTGGCATTATCCGTTTCCGCTGGGGCTGTGGGTGTACAACAATTGGCCGCGCGCCGAGAAAGGCTTCAAGCACTGGATTTACGAGAAACTTGTCGAAGACCCGGTGCTTATCTCGGATGTTCGTCCGGAGGTGCGCACACGGATGGTTGAGCAGATATTGCAAAACAACGGATATTTCCGTGGCAAGGCGGCATACACCATGCTGCCCAAGAAAAATCCGCGCAAGGTTTCGGTGGCTTATGATATCACCACCGGCCCGGCGTTTACGCTCAATACTATAGAGATGCCGCCGGATACTTCCGAACTGGCTCATAAGGTCGACTCGATAGCGTGCAAGATACCGTACTTGACGCCCGGCAGCATCTATTCGGCTGACTCGCTGTCTATGGTGCGTAATGTCATAGCCGATGGATTGCGTAACAAGGGATTTTACTATTTCCGTCCCGAATTTATCGAGTACCTGGCCGATACGGTAAGTGTGCGCGGCAAGGTCAACTTGCGCATAGTGCCGTCGGCCACTATTCCCCGTCAACTGATGCAGTCATATCGCACGGGGCGTGTCACCGTCACCGTATACCCCAACCGCGGGGCGCAATATGCCGATACGATACCGCTGAAAAATATGACATTGGTGCAGGTTAAGCCATCCAAACTTCGTCCGTCGGTGATACAAGATAACGTTACCATTAAGCCCGGTCGTGTATTCTCGGTACGCAGTATGGATCGTACACAGTCGTATCTGGCGCGCCTGGGCATCTTCAAATCTATCAATATCGAGCCGGTGCCGGATACGACAGCAGCGCCGGGGGCACCTCCAACGCTGGATGTCAATATCGCCTGCACGCTGGACGTGCCGCTCGAAGCCTCCATCGAAGTCAACGCCTCCTCCAAGAGCAACTCGTACATCGGCCCCGGATTGGTGCTGGGGTTGACACATCGCAATATGTTCGGCGGCGGCGAACAGTTGAATGCCTCATTGACCGGCACTTACGAGTGGCAGACGGGCAAGGAACGCTCAAGCCTTTTCAATAGCTACGAAGTAGGGCTGACCACCTCACTGTCATTTCCGCGTCTGCTTGCGCCGTCCTTTGTGCGCCGCCGTCGCCGCCAGATCAATTGGACTCGCTTCACCCTCAACGGCGACCTGCTTAATCGTCCGCACTACTTCAAGATGGGCCAACTCAACGCCTCGATGTCCTACGAATGGCTGGCTTCACGCCATACCAACCTGACATTCACGCCTCTGAAGCTGTCGTACACAAAGCTCATAAACACTACCGAGGATTTTGACAAAATTATGGACGAGAATCCTGCCGTGGCTCAGTCCTTCCGCTCGCAGTACGTGCCGCAGATGATTTTCGGCCTTAATTATGACCGATATTACGACAGTGACAATCGTCTTACGTGGACCTTCAACGTCCAAGAAGGCGGCAATATATTCTGGAGCGTATATAGCCTATGCGGCGTCAAGGGCGAGAAGGAATTATTCGGGACACCGTTCTCCCAATTTATAAAAGGTCAGACCCAGCTTGTGTACTCGCGACGCCTCGGCCGCGGCGACCACTGGCTGGTGATGCGCGGCGCCGTCGGGGCGGCCCATGCCTACGGCAATTCGTCCCAAGTGCCCTATGCCGAGCAGTTTTATTGCGGTGGCGCCAATAGTGTGCGAGCCTTCACGATACGCACCGTCGGCCCCGGATCGTACCATGCTCCGGCAGATGTCACCGGTCAATATTTTGACCAGACAGGTACATTCAAATTCGAGGCAAATATCGAGTATCGTTTCCCTCTGTACGGGCCTTTGCACGGCGCATTGTTCCTTGACAGCGGCAATATCTGGCTGCTAAAGTCTGACGAGCAGCGTCCCGGAGGAGTGCTTAACGCGCGCGACTTTCTGCGCGACTTGGCTCTCGGTACCGGTGTGGGCATACGTCTGGACATATCGATGCTTGTCGTACGTCTTGACTGGGGTATAGGCCTCCATGCTCCTTACGATACCGGATATAGCGGATACTTCAACCTCCACCGCTTCAAGGACGCCAACGCCCTGCACCTTGCCATCGGCTACCCATTCTAAAGAGCTGTTTGATGGTGTGATACGTTTCGTTATAATTTTCGGGACAATTAAAAATTCAGTCGCATTTATCGAAACAAATGGAGGGTCAATACTATAAGCATTTAATCGTTTGCCATCAAATACGAGCAATACTTGTTGAGTATATTTGACAATGACAAATCTCCTTTTTGATATCGTTCGGCATCCAGCGTCAATATTCTTTCACAGATCTTTCGATGACCTTTGAATACGGCATTGAGATATGGTATACCATTATCGTGGGTAATATGCACATCGGCAAAAAATTGCGTGAGGTCCTCCGCGTCATAGACAATGGAATAGCTCGGCCGCTTGGCTCCGGGAATATCCTCTGTCAAGATGTTTTTGGCGACAAGGTCCTGTATGTCACGTATGGCGGTGTCTTTGGAGCACTTAGCCAGCGAAGCCCAGGTCTTTGACGTTATCTTTGCTTCATAGCCGTCTAAAAAGATATTGAGCATCTGTGTCTGCCGTTCTGTCATGGGGACGGAGCCGGCCTTCTGCCAGAAGAAGCTTTTGTTCAAAATGGTGGTGACAATGCTCTCTGCGCTGTCCAAAGCATCAATCAATTTAGTCATATACCATACCAGCCATTCCGTGATGTCGCCATCGCCACGTTGCATACGTTCCAGTATGTCATAATAGTGGCTTTTATCCTTATTGATCTGAGATGAGATATTATAGAACCGCAATTCACTCTTTTCGCCACGTGCCAAAAGCATATCGGACAGGATGCGAGCCAGTCGACCGTTGCCATCTTCGAAAGGATGAATGCATACAAACCAATAGTGCGCTATGGCAGAACGGATGACGCTACCGACAGTATCTTCGCCGTCAAACCAATTGATAAACTTCTCCATCTCGCTTTCTACAAGACCGGGCGACGGAGCTATGTAATGTATCTTCTCTCTGCCGAACATACCGCTGACAATATGCTCCTCGTGCGTGCGATATCGTCCGACCTCTATTTGTCTGCCTTCGTTGATACCGGTTTGAAAGAAAGCCGATTGCCAAGCGCAGAGTTTCTCTTTACTGAGAGATTGATCATAGTTTTGAATTGCTTCGAGCATTACGCCCACCACGGAGTCAATGTAATGTGATGGCGCTGTGTATTTAACATTCTCTATTCCCAGCTTTCTTGCGATTGAAGAACGTACCTGCTCCTCGTTCAGGCGTATGCCTTCTATCTCGGAAGAATACACTACATCGTGCGTCAGGTTGTCTGCCATTGTTCGGAGTTTATTGTCAAAGCCGAGCGAGCCCAGTCTGCCGTAAAGCAGGCCTTGTTTACGACAGACGATTTCCTGAAGTTTTAAGATCTTGGAAGCATTCCAACGGAAGTTTGTCCAATTCTTTCTTTCGTGTATATACATAAAGGCTTTGTTATTCTCTGTGCGACAAAGAACGAGGCTAAACGTCGCATATTCTGCGGCAAAAATAGTGAAATAATGACGAATTACCAAATAATCTCGTCAAATGCCGCATATTTTACTCAAATGCCGCATATTTTGCGGTGTTATTATATAAGCATCGCTGCATTTTTTTTTGGCTTGGTTAAGAAAATATTTGCTGTATTTGTCGCTAATAGGGACTGTTTACATAATGGTAAACCAAGCCCTTAATATCAGGCATAATGCCGGATTACGCTCAATCTTAATGTTGCTTCGATACTTTATAACGTGAGATTGGGATACTTCAACCTCCACCGCTTCAAGGACGCAAACGCCCTGCGCCTCGCCATCGGCTACCCATTCTAAAGTGTTGTCTGACATATATGATATGCCCCTGCGGCAGAAGGCTGCGGCAGGGACGTGGATTGTCAAATGTTACACACTTCGGAGATGGAGTGCGTGTGTGCGTGCGATTATTTCCGAAGGAACAGGCGGATGAAGCCGTATCTGCCGAAGACGTAGAGGAGCATACCGGGGATACCGATGCGGAAGTCGTCTTTCAAGGCCCGTCAGCCAGGCGTGTGCTGCTTTGCCATACGCCGTAACGATGCGAATTTTCGGCAAATTGACTAAATCGCAGTTAATCGTGAGTTGGAGTCTATGTATTAATATACATATTATAAGTGGCTTAGGTATGTTGGTGAGCTGCGGAATCGAACTTCCGGTACAAGCGCCTTCCATTTTTTTGCCGAAACATTTGCCCAATTCTGAATTTCACTGTAATTTCGCCGCCGAAATGGAAGAATCAATAAAAATAAACAAAGTGCAGATTCGTAATCTTCAGATGGAGGATTACGAACAGTTGTCGCAATCGTTTACACGCGTATACGCTGACGGCAGCGATGTTTTTTGGACCCGCGAGCAGATTAAAAAGCTGATAGACATCTTTCCCGAGGGTCAGATAGTAACGGTAGTGGACGACAAGATAGTGGGCTGTGCCTTGTCATTGATTGTCGATTACAACCTGGTGAAGAACGACCATACTTATGCCCAGGTGACAGGTAACGAAACGTTCAGCACGCACAATCCGCATGGCAATATTCTCTACGGTATAGAGGTATTCATACATCCGCAGTATCGCGGCTTGCGCCTTGCTCGCCGTATGTACGAGTATCGTAAAGACCTCTGCGAATCGCTCAATCTCAAGGCTATAATGTTTGGCGGACGTATTCCCAATTACCACAAATATGCCGACAAACTCCGCCCCAAAGAGTATATAAACAAGGTGCGCCAAAAGGAAATCTATGACCCGGTACTGACGTTCCAACTTTCCAATGACTTCCACGTGCGCAAGGTGATGCGCAACTATCTGCCCAACGATGAGGAGTCGAAACATTACGCCTGTCTGCTCCAATGGGACAATATCTACTATCAGGCGCCGTCGCAGGACATCGTGAGCAAAAAGACGTCCGTGCGCGTGGGCTTGGTGCAATGGCAGATGCGCTCGTATCGTACAATAGACGACTTGTTTGAGCAAATCGAGTTCTTTGTCGATGCCGTGTCCGGCTACCAAAGCGACTTTATCCTCTTCCCCGAGTACTTTAATGCCCCCTTGATGGCGCGTTTCAACGATGAAAGCGAGTCGGAAGCTATACGCGGATTGGCTCAGTATACCGAGGATATACGCGACCGTTTTATCGAACTGGCCATAAGCTACAATATCAATATCATTACCGGCTCGATGCCGCAGCTCAAGGAAGACGGACGCCTGTACAACGTCGGCTTCCTGTGCCGCCGCGACGGCTCGTACGAGTCGTATGAAAAGATACATGTGACGCCGGACGAAATCAAGAGCTGGGGTCTGTGCGGCGGCAGCAAGATTCAGACTTTTGAGACGGACTGCGCGCGCATCGGCATTCTGATATGCTATGACGTGGAATTCCCCGAATTGTCGCGTCTGATGGCGGCTGAGGGTATGCAGATATTATTTGTGCCCTTCTTGACCGATACGCAGAACGCCTATTCGCGCGTCAAGGTCTGCGCCCATGCACGAGCCATCGAGAATGAGTGCTTTGTCGTAATCGCCGGAAGTGTGGGCAACCTCCCTCGCGTTCACAATATGGATATCCAGTATGCACAATCGGGCGTGTTTACTCCCTGCGACTTCGAATTCCCTACAGACGGTACGCGTGCCGAGGCCACTCCCAACACCGAGATGATACTTGTGAGCGATGTGGATCTTGACAAGCTCAACCATTTGCACACTTATGGCAGCGTGAAAAATCTCAAGGACCGTCGCAACGACCTCTACGAAGTCCGTTTGAAAAAGTAATCCCTCCCATCATCGCATATACGACACAAAAGTGGGGTGTCAGGTCAATAGGCCTACACCCCGCTTTTGTGTGCTTTGTTTGAAGACTTATATAATTGTAGTGCTGTAGTCCTTTAGATGGGGACTATCGGGATTTGGAGATAGCGGAGGGGAGCGTAATTTACGCCGACCCGCCGTATGCGACTTCGACAAAGACGGGCAAGGATTACGGCACGGCCTTTGACCATGCGGCTTTTTACGACTGGTGCGAGGCGCAGACGCAGCCGCTGTATATAAGCGAGTACACGATGTCCGAGGAACGCTTTGTATGTGTGGCGGAGTGGAACGTGGTAAGCTCCAAAAGCTCCACGAACAATGCGTGTAAGCGTGTCGAAAAGTAGTGGCGGCCGAGGGGGCAGTTATAAACAAGCTACAAGTTAATCGAGGGCGGACGCGTACCATCACCAGGGTCAAATTTTTTAGGATTTGGTGTTATGTCAAGTACACGGCAGAGGACAAAGAATGCTACTATACCCAATGCGATAAACGGGTGCTCAATACCAGCGTTAAAAGCTTGACCGATGGCCCAAAAGAAGCCATCAACAAGCCCCATGCTTTCAAGTAGTACCATAGTGAGTTAGTTATTAGTTCACGACAAATATAATAAATAAAATGACGTAAGACGGCGCAAATAAGACGAATTGACCAATAAATGCGACATATAGACCAATAAATGCGACATATAGACCAATACGATTATGGCAAAAAACGTAACGATTAATTTTAATACGGCATTTAATGCCAATGGAATAAAGTCGGCTATATACAGCCTGCAAGAGATGCAGACGGTGACCAAAAACGTACAGCAGTCATTAGAAGGGGCAAGGACTAAATGGGCACAGTCAGCGGCGGCGTTCGAGACTACAATAAGTACGGTAGAGCGGCTAAACGGCATGCTTATGTCGATGGCCTCGGCGTACGAGGAGACCGAGTTGAACGCTACGCGCCTGGACGTGGTAATGAAGCAGCGTATGAAGGCCACCAACGACCAAGTGGAAGCTGTCAAGGCGCTGACCTCGCAATATAGGCACGCTAGGCCGTAACGACATATTCGGTGATAGACGACACCGTGTCCGGTACGTCCGCCACGTCCTGCGGCACATGCACAGCTATCGTACGTACACCCTCCGAAGTCTTTTTGCGGCCAGCGCCTGCACGCCGTCCGCCCCATTTTGGTTTCTGTGAAGTTGGTTTTGCTGTCTTGTCGTGCATTTTTTTCAAGATATTAAATGCTGAATTTTGCAACGCATCAAGAATATAAATCTTTGTGCAGCATTTCCATACGCTGCATACAACGTTGTAATTATCAGTGGATTAGATGTTTCGGTGGGGGGGCGTTTTTTTCTTTGTTGTGATCCGGACGCGATTCGAACGCGTGACCGTCTGCTTAGAAGGCAGATGCTCTATCCAGCTGAGCTACCGGACCATCACTTTGGCGCCTTGCGGCGCTTAGGCGATGCAAAGTTAAGAAAAATTTGATAGATAACGTGCCGTATGGGCACAGTTTTTGCATCTTATGGAAAAATGGATTTCGATGCATTTGCTTCGAACTTTCGGAATGTCCGAGTTGTTTGATGATTAAAGAATATCCCCGAGCAGTTCGCGTGCGAAGATTCTTCTCGGTGTCGTAGGCTGACACTCAGGAAAGATATCGAAATCCGAGTTTAATTATCATAAACAAAACATATTGATTATGAGTGATTTCAATGAATTGATAAATGGGACAAAGCCGGTGCTTGTGGACTTTTATGCCACATGGTGCGGGCCGTGCAAGATGCAAGCTCCTATCCTTGAGGACGTCAAACAGCGTCTGGGCGATAGTGTGAGCGTAGTCAAGGTTGATGTCGACCGCAATAGCGAGGCTGCGGCCATGTACCGCGTACAGTCAATACCCACGCTGATGTTATTCAAAGACGGCAAACAGCTGTGGCGCGGCACCGGCCTGCATCAGGCCGATGATATCATTGCCGTGCTGCGCGAGCATATCGGCTGAGTGCGACATCTCGGGCATTGGTGCGACTGCGGTCGTTGTCGGCATTATCCGAGGTAGATACAAAGCAGGGCCGACCGGAAGACTCCGGTCGGCCCTGCTTTGTATATTGTATGTACGTTTGTGGCTTAGGGTAGGGCCAAAATGAGCGCTTGGGCGACGACGACGCGCAGGAACATTGTCAGAGGATAGACGGTGGAGTAGGCCACGGCGGGTTCGTCGTTGCCGGTGGAATTGGTGGCGTATGCCAGTGCCGGGGGATCGGTGCATCCGCCGCTGAGCATACCCATGATGCTGAGATAGTTGATGCCGTACCGTCCGCGGGCAATGGCGCCGACAATTATCAGCGGTACCACGGTGATTACAAATCCCCAGATGACCCACCACATACCGGTGTAGTTGAATACCGTTTCGACAAATCCTTTGCCGGCCGAGATGCCTACGGATGCGAGGAAGAGGCAGATGCCGAGTTCGCGCAGCAGTAGCGATGCCGAGGATGATGTATAGGTGACCAATTTGGCTTTGTATCCGAAGCGGCTGAGCAGTATGGCTACAACGAGCGGTCCGCCGGCAAGTCCGAGTTTCATACCGAATCCAATGTCGATACTTCCGAGGATGATGCCGAGGATTATACCAACGAAAATGGTGATGAGATTGGGCTGGTTGAGGCGCTTCATCGAGTTTCCAAGTCGGGAGGCCAGGTGCTCAATGTCTTGGAGGTCGCCTACGACGGTGATGCGGTCGCCCATTTGGAGCCGCAGATTGGCTGTGGCCAGCAGGTCTACGCCGGCACGGTTGACGCGCGTGCAGTTGAGGCGGTAGCCGTTATGCAGTCGCAGGCTGCCCAGTGCCACGCCGTCAAATTCGCTCTTGGTGATGACTATGCGGCGCGAGAATACCGGGGTCCGTGTCGCTTCCCAGTCCATATCCACCTCGTGTCCGAGTACGGCGCGGAAGCACTCGACATCCTGAGCCGAGCATACGATAAGCAATATGTCTCCGCAGTGTATCTGTGTGGACGATACGGGGATTACGACTTTGCCTTCGGCGTTCATCAGTCGCGATACTACGAAGTTGGCCGAAATTATATTGTGCAGTTGCAGCAACGTCTGTCCTTCGACAAGGGCGTTGGTGACTTTCAGCGTCAGGATGTATGGCTTGAGCTGAGAGTTGCGCTCGTCTTCTTCGATGATTTTCACTTCCTTGTCTACCTTGATGCGGAAAATGCTGCGTATGACAAGCATTGCGGCGATGATGCCGACCACGCCGAGGGGGTAGGCGGCGGCGTAGCCTTGGGCCATGGTATTGACCTGTGCGCCGTTACCTGTTATTTCGGAGATTGTCTGTTGGGCAGCGGCGAGTCCGGGCGTATTGGTCACGGCACCGCTCATGATACCTACCAGTGCGGCCTTGTCGTTTACGTTGCCTAAGAAGTATATGCCTATGACGATTGCGATGCTGATGCCTATTGAGAGTACGGCAAGGCCGTTGAGACGCATGCCGCCTTTTTTGAACGATGAAAAAAATCCCGGACCGACTTGCAGGCCGATGGAAAAGATGAACAGAATCAGGCCGAATTCGCGGATGAATTTGAGAATGTTTTCATTGACGCTGTACCCGAACGATCCCATGACAATGCCTACAAACAGCACGAAAGTCACCCCCAACGATATGCCGAACAGCTTGCGCTTGCCCAGGTATATCCCGACGGCTATGACAAACGAGTAAAGCATCAGTGTAGATGCTATAGTGTCGCTGCCGGGCGAAAATAGTTCCTTGAAAAAATCCATATAATAATTATAGTGTGTTCTATGATGTGCAAAACCGACTGCAAAGGTACGACTAATTATCGTAAGGACATCGCTCAAAAGTAAAAAATGCAAAAAATGCAAAAAATAACGGCGAAATTGACCTATGGGCAAGGGGCGAATAAATACACTTTGAAGCGAATTATGCAAAAAAACGCGGGAGTTGGTATTGCCGAGAAAAGTTTGTACCTTTGTAGCGTCTTATGGAGGCGCTTGAGTGTGCCTTTGAATGACAAAATGTCGGCCGGGCGGCGTGACGCCGAGTTTGGAAACGGATTTGTGCTTACACAATGCTTGCGTCGGCGACATACACAGACAATAATCCAAACATACAACCTCATTTCCACACACTTTGACACTATAATCACTACATAGTCCAAAGAGTAAGTATTTTAACCCCATGTTAGACAAAACCAACGTCAAAGTCCTCGACAAGGTCGTCGTGCGTTTTTCCGGCGACAGTGGCGACGGCATGCAGCTTGCCGGCAACATCTTTACGAATGTATCCGCCGGCGTCGGCAACGAGGTGTCCACCTTCCCGGACTATCCGGCCGAAGTACGCGCGCCGCAGGGCTCGCTTAGCGGCGTCTCCGGCTTTCAAGTGTCGGTAGGCCGCGGAGTTCACACCCCCGGTGATCGGTGCGATGTGCTGCTGGCTATGAATCCGGCAGCGCTGAAACAGAATGTGCGCTTCCTCAAAAGCGGCGGCATCATTATCGTCGACAGCGACAGCTTCGGCGAGTCGGATCTGCGCAAGGCGCTGTTCGCCACCAATGACCCATATGCCGAATTGGGTATCGACCCGGCTCAGGTGCTCGAAGTGCCCGTGACCACGATGACTCGTGCCGCTCTGGCCGATAGCGGTATGGATAATAAGTCTATACTCAAGTGCCGCAATATCTTCGCCTTAGGCGTTGTGTGCTGGCTCTTTGATCGCCCCATAGAGGCTGCCTGCCACTATATTTCCAAGAAATTTGCCAAGAAACCGGCTATAGCCAAGGCCAATTGCGCCGTGGTACAAGCCGGCTATGACTTCGGCCACAATACACACGCCTCGATGTCTACATATCGCA
This sequence comes from Porphyromonadaceae bacterium UBA7555, assembly GCA_002478045.1. Classification (GTDB taxonomy): domain Bacteria; phylum Bacteroidota; class Bacteroidia; order Bacteroidales; family Muribaculaceae; genus CAG-873. Next base: position 13,552 of record DLLT01000057.1, on the reverse strand, counting down.
TCGAGACCGAAGACCCGCGTCCGGGTGTATACACCGATATCAACGGCAATACCGCTACTGCATGGGGCTTGATTATGGCTTCGGAGAAATCGGGCCGTCCGCTGTTCCTCGGCTCGTATCCCATTACCCCGGCTACAGACATTCTGCAGGAGCTGGCCAAGCGCAAAGACCTCGGCGTCAAGGCCTGCCAAATGGAGGATGAAATTGCCGGCGTATGCTCGGCCATAGGAGCATCCTTTGCCGGTAATCTGGCAGTGACTTCCACTTCGGGCCCCGGCCTGGCACTCAAGGGCGAAGGCATAGGCCTTGCCGTCATCGCCGAATTGCCCTTGGTGGTCATCGACGTACAACGTGGCGGTCCCTCCACCGGCCTTCCCACCAAAACCGAGCAAACCGACCTAATGCAGGCTCTGTATGGCCGTAACGGCGAGTCGCCCATAGTGGTACTTTCCGCCGCTTCGCCCACGGACTGCTTCACTATGGCCTTTGAGGCATGCCGCATCGCCATCGAGCACATGACCCCGGTCATCCTGCTCACGGATGCATTCATTGCCAACGGCTCGAGCGCTTGGCGCATACCCGAAGCCGATGAGTATCCCGAAATACGACCCAACTTCGTGCCCGAGCACTTGCGCAACAGCTCGTGGCGTCCCTATCTGCGCGACCCCGAGACGCTGGTACGCTACTGGGCCATCCCCGGCACCGAGGGCCTGCAACACCGCCTGGGCGGCCTCGAAAAAGACGCCGATACCTCCGCAATCTCCACCGACCCGGTCAACCACGAGAAGATGGTGATGCTGCGTCGTCAGAAAATCGCCAATATTGCCAAGGACATTCCCGAAGTCAAGGTTTACGGCGAAGGTGAGGCCGATACCCTGCTCGTAGGCTGGGGCGGCACTTACGGACACCTGCGCACGGCTGCCGAGGAGCTTACCAAACAAGGCACCCCCGTGGACTTGGCACACTTCCGCTACATCAACCCGCTGCCCTCCAATACCGCCGAAGTGCTGCGCCGCTATCGTCGCGTGATTGTGGCCGAACTCAATACCGGAATGTTTGCAGACTACCTGCAAGCCAAATTCCCCGACGTCCGCATCGAGCGCATCAACAAGATTCAGGGTCAACCATTCCTTGTCAGCGAAATCATAGACGGCGTTCGCCTCAACCTTTCCAAAGAAAAATAAGTCACACCAGCCACTAATCATAATAGACAATGCAAACACAAGAGAATACCCCGGCATATACACCCGCGGACTTCAAAAGTGACCAGGCCGTGCGCTGGTGTCCCGGCTGCGGCGACCACGCCATCCTCAACACCCTGCACAAGGCTATGGCCGAAATCGGCGTACCGTCTTATCGCACCGCCGTCATCTCCGGCATCGGATGCTCGTCTCGTCTGCCCTATTACATGAACACCTACGGCTTCCATACCATCCACGGACGTGCCGCAGCCATAGCTACAGGCTTCAAGGTTGCCAATCCCGAGATGACCGTATGGCAGATTTCGGGTGACGGCGACGGCCTCGCCATCGGCGGCAACCACTTCATCCACGCCGTACGCCGCAATATAGATATCAACATCGTACTGTTCAACAACAAAATATACGGTCTGACCAAGGGTCAGTACTCGCCCACGAGTGCCCGCGGTTTCGTGTCCAAATCGTCGCCTTACGGCACGACCGAGGATCCGTTTATCCCTGCCGAACTGGTGTTCGGCGCTCGCGGCACTTTCTTTGCCCGCAGCATCGATGTCGAACTCAAGACTTCGCAGGAAGTCTTGGCGGCAGCAGCACGTCATAAAGGCACCTCAGTGGTCGAAATTCTGCAAAACTGTGTAATCTTCAATAACGGCATCCACAACGCCATCACCGACCGCGCCGTGCGTGCCGACCGCACCATCCACCTGGTACACGGCCAAAAGATGGTCTTCGGCGCCAACGGCGACAAGGGCCTCGTACGTGATGGCTTCCTGCTCAAGGCTGTCACCATCGGTCAAGACGGTTACACCATGGATGATGTGTTGGTACATGATGCTCACACCCCTTCCAACTTCTTGCACCAGCAGCTGGCCATGATGGACGGCATGACACTGCCCCTGGCCGTCGGCGTCATCCGAGATGTCGAGAGCCCCAGCTACGAGACGGCTGTCAGCCAACAGGTAGACGAGGTAAAAGCCGCCCACGGCTTCACCTGCCTGCGCGACATGATCCTCGCCGGCGACACCTGGGAAGTCCCCGCCAAGTAAGACAATGCCACTATTTACCATAAGCGTGTCCGTAAGCTACAAAATAGGCGACGGACACGCTTATGATATATGTAGCGGACACGCATTAGGCATTTCGGGAGCTTGACGCTTAAGAAGAAATGACGAGTTCTTTATCAAGTGCACTTTCGAGATCATAGCTGTGATAGAAGAGTAGATCATAGCCGGATATGATAGTCGGAATTGTGGGCGGCTTTATATATACTTCTTTCAAAAAAGCGGAAATCATGGCGTTAGATGCGTCTTTTACATTTTTTCACAGTTTATAATAGTGAAAAATTTCGCTATTTAGAATTTTTTGGTTTACTTTGCACCGCTAAAACAGAATATTACTAATTAAACACTAAAAGATTATGTCAGAAATCGCAGATCGCGTGAAGACCATCATCGTTGACAAGCTCGGCGTTGACGAAAGCCAAGTAACCCCCGCAGCAGCATTCACCACAGACCTGGGCGCAGACTCGCTCGACACCGTGGACCTCATCATGGAGTTTGAGAAAGAATTCGGTATCAAAATACCCGATGAAGAAGCCGAAAAGATCCAGACTGTAGGCGACGCCATCAAATACATCGAAGCAGCTCAAAAATAACTGTTTCGGACGACGGTCACCACATTCGACACGAAATACCGCCTATGTCGCCCCGGGTGCCCCACGACGTCCGGGGCGTGCATTTGGCCGGGAAACAAAGAACACACACAGTCCTGCGAGCATCGCCTCCGGCGAACGTTACGACAGGCGTCAGACAAAACACCGCGACTTTCCGGGTATATTGAGTCCGGACTTGCGGCAACTTTTGTTATATAAAGTCTAATCAGTACATATACGATAAATCTTTCATGGAACTCAAGAGAGTAGTAGTTACGGGACTTGGAGCCATCACTCCTTTAGGTAACGATGTAGACACCACTTGGAGTGCCGCGTTGGCCGGCGTCAGCGGCGCCGCGCCCATCACCCACTTTGACGCATCGAAGTTTAAGACTCAATTTGCTTGCGAAGTCAAGAACTTCAATGGGGCCGAATACTTTGACCGCAAGAAACTGCGTCAGCTGGACCTGTATGCCCAGTATGCCCTCTATGCTGCTCGTCAGGCAGTGGCTGATTCCGATCTCGAGGCCGAAGGCGCTGTAGACAAGAACCGTGTAGGCGTAATCATCGCTGCCGGTATTGGCGGCCTGCACACCTTCGAGGAGGAAGCCGGATACTATGCCGTACACGGCGAGCAAAACGGCCCGCAGTACAATCCGTTCTTCATACCCAAGATGATTGCGGACATCGCCAGCGGCCATGTATCCATGGAATACGGCTACCACGGCCCCAACTATGGCGTTGTCAGCGCTTGCGCCTCATCCAACAACGCCATTATTGATGCCTTCAACCTTATCCGTCTGGGCAAGGCCGATGCTATCGTCACCGGCGGCGCCGAGGCTGCCATCTTCCCCGCAGGTGTGGGCGGCTTCAACTCGATGCACGCTCTGTCGACACGTAACGACAGTCCCGAAACGGCTTCGCGGCCTTTCTCGGCTTCGCGTGACGGCTTCGTCATCGGCGAAGGTTCGGTGGTACTGATACTTGAAGAAATGGAACACGCCCTGGCTCGCGGCGCCAAGATTTACGGCGAAATAGCCGGCGGCGGCATGAGTGCGGACGCATACCACATCACAGCGACACATCCCGAAGGTCTGGGCGCGATATTGTCTATGCAGAACGCGCTTGATGATGCAGGGATGTCCACCGCAGATATCGACTACATCAACGTACACGGCACCAGCACCGGTGTCGGCGACATCAGCGAAGCCAAGGCCATCATCAAACTCTTCGGCGAAGATGCTTATCGTCTAAATATTTCTTCGACAAAGAGTATGACCGGTCACCTTCTGGGTGCTACCGGCGCTATGGAGGCTATGTTCTCGCTGTTGTCTGTACGTGATGATATCGTACCCCCGACAATCAACCACGCCGAGGGTGACGATGACCCCGAAATTGATTACAACCTCAATTTCACCTTCAATAAGGCACAGAAGCGCGAAGTGCGTGCTGCCTTGTCCAACTCCTTCGGCTTCGGCGGCCACAACGCCACCGTGATTGTCAAGAAGTTTGCCAAGTAAAGACGCGTAGCGCACGCGAAGCCCTGCAATAAGGGCGCTCTAAGGCTCCCCGGTCTGCACGGCTCGGGGAGCCTTAAGTGTCTCAGTATATGCCCGCACCCGGAGCAGCGTTGTTCTTATGCTTCTTAAATCAGAGTAAATCAACCGTTCATTTATCGCATAATCAAAAGTTATGAAAGAATACGAAAAAATGCTTTCCGGACAAGTATATGACGCTACTGCTCCGGAAGTTATCGAAATGCTTGACCACACTCGCGACTTGTGCTGGCGCTACAACCAGTTATGTCCCGGCGATGAGGTCGGCCGTCGTGCGCTTTTGGCCGAAATACTTGGGAAGGATTATGAGGATATACACATCAATCAGCCTTTCAGATGTGACTACGGTCGACATATACGCATAGGTCGCAGGTTCTTCGCTAATTTCGGACTTACGGTGCTTGACGAGGCGTATGTCACCATAGGCGATAATGCTTTCATAGGTCCTAATGTGAGTATCTACACGGCTTGTCATAGTACGGATGTGATAGAGCGCAATAGCCGACGCGAGTGGGCGCTGCCGGTCACCATTGGCAACGACTGCTGGATAGGCGGTGGCGTGACAATTCTTCCGGGGGTCACCATAGGAGATGGTTGCACCATTGGGGCGGGTAGTGTGGTTACGCATAATATTTCGGCACATAGCGTGGCCGTTGGCAATCCGGCACGCGTTATCAAGACACTTGACTATAGTATATGATAGCCTCCGCCGCGTTTTACGAACGCTTCGAGCGTATAGTACTTCATCAATAAGCCTCAGCGGTGAACTTTATCGCGAGAAGGTGCTTGGATGATGAAGTGTCGATGAAAATGTAAAACGATTAAATAAATCTATCAATTATGGATATTTCGGAAGTGCGCGAATACTGCCTGTCGCTACCTTTTACGACCGAAGATATGCCGTTTGGCGACGAGATCGTAACCTTGCGCGTTGGCGGAAAAATTTTTGCGATGCTTAGTCTTACGGATACCTCACGTGTGTCTTTGAAGTGTGCCCCGTACTATGCCGAGGAGTTGCGAGAGCGCTATACGGTAATACGTCCGGCGTGGCATATGAACAAACGCCATTGGAACGATGTGGGGCTTACAGTACCTAAGCATCTCTTACATCGTCTTATCCGACACAGTTACAACTGCGTGGTACGCGGCCTTCCGCGTGCAGTCCGCGATACCATTACGCCATTGTCCGAGACTGAAGACTGATTACGATGAAAATGCAGAGAGGGCGCATTCCGCGGTGGTGGAGTGCGCCCTCTCTGTGTGTATGGTGTGGAATTGCTTACTTCTTGAAGTAGCGGTTGTACAGGCCTTGGAAGCCCTGACCATGACGTGCTTCGTCTTTGGCCATTTCGTGTACTGTGTCGTGGATAGCGTCGAGGTTCAACTCCTTGGCGCGGCGAGCGATGCGCATCTTGTCGGCGTTGGCACCGGCTTCGGCGGCCATACGCTTCTCGAGGTTGGTCTTGGTGTCCCATACGACTTCGCCGAGCAGTTCGGCAAATTTTGATGCGTGTTCGGCTTCTTCGAAAGCGTAGCGCTTGAAGGCTTCGGCGATTTCGGGGTAGCCTTCGCGGTCGGCCTGACGAGACATAGCCAGGTACATACCCACTTCACTGCATTCGCCGTTGAAGTGTGCACGCAGGTCTGTCTTCATCTGTTCGTCGGTGCCGGCGGCAATGCCGATTTCGTGCTCGGTGACAAATTCGAGTGCGCCGGTTTCTTCCATCTCTTTGAATTTGGAGGCGGGAGCGCCGCACAACGGGCATTTCTCGGGAGCTTCGGTGCCTTCGTATACGTATCCGCATACGGTGCAGATAAATTTCTTCTTCATAATCGTGCTTTTTTGATGACTTGATAAAGATTTATATAAGAGAATATTGTTTGTTGTCGGATATTTGATAACTATTGTACATTGCAAAGTTAAGCCCCTTTTGTGGAATATGCAATAGTGGAATGAAAATAATTTTGGAATTAGTCTAATTTTATACTTTATTCACACTTTGCGCCTTTATTTTGCTTGATGTACATAGTCTATGATTGCAAATTCCGTGCCCGAATGGCTTTTGCGGCAAAGGCGTTGAGCCTAAATGTGCGGCGAGTTGGAGTCATTCGATTGTACCCAGCGCCGTGATGGCTCCGGTGGCAGGGTCGAAGGTTGCGTATGCCGGAGCTTTTTTGTCGGTAAACAGGGCCGGGTTGATGCCGAATACTACGCCCAATTGAGCCAGTGTCAGGTCTTTGTATGCGATGGTGGCTCCGTTGTATGTCAGGGTGACCGATGCCGTGCCGGGTATGGTATATGCCAATCCGCCTTTGGGGAATCGTTTGGGCTCGCCTTTTTCGGTGACAGGCAATTCGGCTTTGCCGATGTCTGACAGTGAGATGTATATCGGGGCGCCGCTGAGGTCATCGGCGGGTACTATGCCTTCGGTGGGGGATACCCTGGTCAAAATTTCGCGGCTTTCAGCGGTTCCGGGTGTATATGTGAGTGTGGTCACGCGCGTGTAGGTCTGCTTTGTGCCGGCAAACATTGCGGTCAGTGCGGCTTCCTGAGCCGAGAGGTTGTCCAGTACCAATTGCATGGCTTTGCCGTCGGCCGGAGGGTTGTCGGCGTTGCCGCTGAGCAGGTCCGAGCGTGTTTCGCGAAGCTCGAAGATGCGCTGAGCGGCCAATTCGGCCTTCTTGGATATGGACGAACTGCGTGTCATGTCTTGTGTGACGGCTTGACGTGCTGCTTCGCCTTCCAGCGGGGTGGGGGCTGCATCCACGGCCATGGGGAGCGTTACGGCTTGAGCCCCGGCAATGCTGTCGGTATTCACCGCCAAGGGTATTCCGGCATCGGTGAGCAGCATCAAGACGGAGCTGCCGTTCTTGAACTGCACCTGCCAGCGGCTGTCGGCGCCTCCGGGTATGCCGCGCGGCACGATGGTGACGCTTTTGATGCGTACGCTGTTGGACTCGGTGGTGACGGCATCGGTAATGCCAAGGTAGCGATTGGCGTAATTGCTGAACTCGCCGGGGCGTGTCACCGTGTGCTCGGTTTCGATGGTGATATCGAGCACGGTACGCGGAAGGCTGTATACCAGTGCGTATTCGTTGGTCTTATCGGCGGTGAAGCTGCGCGTGGTTTGTGCAGCCGTGACCATGGCGGCGCATATCGCTATGGATGTTATTGCTGTGCGTATGTTGTGCATAATTCGTGTTATTGTCAGGTGATGTAATGCTTGAAAAGGATTATTCGCCGTTGGAGATGAGGGCTATAGCGCGTCCGACGTTGGCGGCGATGTCCTCGGCCGTGACACCGTACTCGCCGTGGCTCTCGGCGGCTATTTCGCCGGCTATGCCGTGGATGTAGCACGCCAGGAAGGCCGCCATCTCGGGTTTGAAGCCCTGGGCCAGGAAGCCGGTCATAATGCCGGTGAGGACGTCCCCGCTGCCGGGCGTGGCCATAGCCGGCGTGCCCGAGGTGTTGAAAAACACCTTCTCGTCGGGACGTATTATGGCCGTGTATCGGCCTTTGAGTACTATGATGATTTGGTAGTACTTGGCTATTTCGATGGCTTTTTTCAGCCTTGCTTCGTGCGAAAACTGTTTGCCGAAGATGCGGTCAAATTCGCCGACATGCGGAGTGAGAATTGACATTGTCGGCAGGTATTCCAGCATTGCCGGGCGTGCGGCGATGCATCCCAGCGCCCCGGCGTCCACCACCAATGGGCGTGGGGCGGCGCTCATTGTTTTCAGAAAGCGGCCCACGGCTTCGGCCGTATTATCATTGACCTCGAGACCCGGGCCTATGCCGAAGGCGCTGTAATGCGATTCGTGCGGGATGTCGGTGAGATGCTCCTGACCGATGTCGGTACGCATCATCGCCGATGGCACGGCGCATTGCACGCTGTTATAGAGGCTTTGAGGACCATAGACGGTGACCTTTCCGGCGCCGGAGCGCAGACATCCGCGGGCCGCCAGAACGGTGGCGCCGCCCATGCCATGGCTTCCGCCGGCAATGAGTGCATCGCCGTAGTCGCTCTTATTGGACCATGGGTTGCGCGGTCGCAGGTATCGTCGGACATCCTTGCTCTGCACCATCCAATAGGTGAGGGGGGCATTGCGTACGGCTGTGCTGTTGAGTCCTATATCAAGCAGTTTCCATTGGCCTACGACCTCGGCATTGTCCTCGATGAAGAAAGACAAGCGCGGAGCTCCCAGAGCCAGGGTCAGACCGGCATGCACCATATTATTGCGTGGCGTGTCGCCGTTGAATCCATCGAGCAATCCCGAGGGAACGTCTATGGAGATGATAAAAGCTCCGCTGCGGTTAAGATTTTGAGATATAAGTTGGAAAGGCGTGGGCATAGGACCGTTGAGGCCGCTGCCGAAGATTCCGTCGATGATGATTGTGTCTGCCGTAGGTTCGGGAAAGGTGAAAGGTGTCTCGCCGGTCACCTCGTGCAGGGTGTACGAGGCTTCGCACGCAGCCAGACGGTCGCGCATCAGCTTACACTCCGGGGACAGGCGATTGCCCCCTATATTAAAGAGAAATATCTCCGGTGCGTATCCGCGAGAGGCCAGCAGCCGTGCGGTCTCAAGGGCATCTGCGCCGTTATTTCCCCATCCGGCGAACACCATCAGCGGGGTGTTGTCGCCGCAATATCCGGCGACTTCGTCGGCGATGGCGCGTGCTGCACGCTCCACCAGCTGGACCGAGGTCACGCCATCGTTGTCGATGGTGTATTTCGCTATATCCTTTATGTCGCTGTTAGACAGTATTTTCATTGTGTGAGTTATGTTTGTTTCGTGGTGGCATTGACACCTCAGGCCGATACCCTCATTAGTTGCTGCAAAAATACAACAATTTAGGCAGAGTGAAAAACCGCCGCCATAAATAAATTTTCATAACAATTTTTACATCAAAATTAAAGCATATATTTGTTGATGGATAGAAATGCTGTGCAATTGCCCGACTCACAAACGATTACTCACCCTCGAGACCTGTTATGCCTTACTGCGAAAAATACTCAAGGACAAGCAGAAGCTTCAAGCCCGGCTTGGGATTTGTCTGTGCTGTCGTTGGGGCGTGCTTCGCGTTTTTTGTGAGAGGGAGTTTGGCCGAGTGAAATAAAATGCCTACCTTTGTGAGGCCGTAACGAAGGGGACGGCAGTACATTGACATAAGCTCGAATGGTGGAATGGTAGACACGAGGGACTTAAAATCCCTTGGCCATTACCGGCTGTGTGGGTTCGAGTCCCACTTCGAGCACACATCCATCATCCCCAACTCGAAATGTGTCGCGAGACACTTTCGGTATGGTCGCCGACTCCCAATATCCCACCCACGTCGGCGACCTTTTTTGTCTGCGGATGTGTCGCATCGAGCTCCGGGGAGATGCGGCGCGTCCGAGGACACGGGGGATATGTCGGGTGTTAATGTTCTGGAGATATAAACAAACGCTACGATACAATGAAGCAGAAATATACATACACACCTCACGGTACGTGTTCGCGTAATATAGAGTTCGCAATTGAGGACGGACGTATACACGACTTGAAATTTACGGGCGGCTGCATGGGCAACCTCCGCGGCTTGTCCTCCTTGGTCGAGGGTATGGATGCACGCGAAGTCTCGCGCCGTCTTCACGGCATACAATGCGGCATCAAGGGCACCAGCTGTCCGGACCAGTTGTCTCGCGCCATAGACGAGGCGTTGGCGAAGCAGAAGTAGACTTCGGTCGCGCTTGCCGTATGGCAAGGTGTGGTTGTGTCGTGCTTGCCTGATGTTTTAAAGCATCGTGGTTGGTGTGCGAGTAGTGAGAATTTGTTTGCTTTTCTTGGCCGGGAATTTTCTATAATAATCCGAAAATGCGTATATTTGCGGAAATAAAAGAAAACTAAGTACCAAATCGTTATAATCAAAAGCAAATATGTCATTTTGGAGTTTTTTGAGAGATATGATTGTCCTGGATTGGCTGTCTGGAGGCCACGATGGTCACCACGATGACAATAGTGTGATTCCTCCGATAGGCGGTTACCATAACGACACGGATGATGATTTTCCGTGGCATACTCACGGCTATGGCTCTTCGAGCCTCTATGGTGATGATCATAATGATGACATTGGCGGCTATGGTAGCAGTGACCCGACATCGGACGACTTCTTGGATGACGACTATTGATGCTGTATGCTCGTCTGTACGCTTCGCCTGCGGGTCGATTGATGCTCGGTATTGATAGCGCTACCGGAGCATTGTGTCTTTGCGACTGGATAGATAACCGGCATTATGACAGCAATATGCGCAAACTTGGCGCTGCCATCGGGCCGATAGCCCCCGATCCGGAGTCAACGGCTATGGTCGAGGTTGTGTCTCAGTTGGACCAATATTTTGCTTTGAGGCGCACGGCCTTTGACTTGAAACTTGGCGCCGTGGGGACGCCGTTCCAACATCGTATTTGGGATGTCCTGGCGGCTATACCGTATGGGACGACAATGTCATACGGTGCTGTGGCACGTGCGGCGGGATGTCCGTATGGATTTCAGGCCGTTGCTGCTGCCATCGGAGCCAATCCGATATCCGTCATTGTTCCGTGCCATCGAGTGATAGGCAGCAACGGGTCGCTCACCGGATTTGCCGGCGGACTTGCGGCCAAGGCGATGCTTCTGACGCTCGAGGCATCCAATATGGGTCAAATATAAGAAGTTCCTGTCAACCGAATTCAGCTACGTCTGTCGGCTAAGAGTCGGCGTATGGTCGAAGCCGCGATATCGCTTTCGAAACCGCGGCTGACGGCGGCGCGAAATACGCGAGTACGTCCCTCGTAAGTATGTGCCGCCTCATCGCCTATGCGGCGCACGGCGGCGGCGATGACCGCTTCCAGTGCCTCGGTGTAGGCTCGTTCGTCGATTTCGGCCAAGGCTTCGGATGCGATGTCGCGGTCTATGCGCTTGGCTCGCAGCGCCATAGATATTTTGATGCGTCCCCAGCGTGCAAAGCGTACCTTGTCTGTCACGAAGGCATGAGCAAAGCGTGCGTCGTCAAAAAAACGGCGTTGTCGCAGGCTGTCTATGATGGTGTCGGCATCGGCCGGGGCGATTTGCCATGTCCGCAGTTTTGTGCGCAATTCGCTTTCGCAACGCTCGCCGCGGACGCATAATTCTTCGAGGCGTGCCAGGGCTTTTCCCACATTAACTATTTTTCGGGACAACGGCATACGGCATAACGTTTTTTGCCCCTATAGTCACGGCTGATGTCCACATCTTCGAATGCAAGAGAGCGCAGCATCTGCACCATTTCGGTGGCATATAGGGGATTGATTTCGAAATACAGCGAGCCGCCGGGGCACAGTGCCGATTGGGCATAGATGGCGATGGCACGATAGAAGCGCAGCGGGTCATCATCGGGGACGAACAGTGCTGTAGGCGGCTCGTAGTCCAGCACACGGCGGTCCATATCCTTTTTTTCGGATTCGGTGACGTATGGAGGATTGCTGACGATGATGTCGTATAGTGGAGCTGCCGGAGTCGGAAGATGCAGAGCATCCAATCGGACACACTTGACATTGGCGGCGCCGAGAGCCGAGGCGTTGTCCGCAGCCACGGCGAGAGCTTCGGCGCTGATGTCCGCGGCGGTCACGGCACAATAGGGCAGGGCACGGGCCAATGCGATGGCAATACATCCGCTACCGGTGCCGATGTCAAGGATTTGCAAGTCTTTGGCATCTGAATAGCGGTCTGTGATTAGATCCACCAGTCCGGCTGTCTCGGGACGTGGTATCAGCGTGTCCGGTGTTACGCGCAGGCGCAGGCCCATGAATACGGCCTCGCCCAGGATGTATTGCAGCGGCTCGCCGGCGGCCACGCGCCCGACTATGGTGTTGATACGTGCCGCCGTGGCGTTTTCGAGTACGCGTCCCGGGTTGATGATGGCATCGGTGCGCGACACTCCGGCGACATCTTCGAGAATGACGCGTGCCATAGCTTCTGCCTCCCCTTTGCCGACGTGCGACGCCAGAGTGCGGACAATGCCTTCGCGTATTTCCTTAACGGTATTCATACGACAAAGGTAGCGATTTTCGGCCACAACGCCGCCATAAATGTTGTATTATAAGCGTTATATTGCCGTTCAGGGCAGCGGATGCTATTTCACAAGAAAGTCGTAGAAGGGCGTGTAGTATAAATTGTTGGGTTGCAAGTACAACGTGTTGCTTTTGAAGTCAATTAGCATATTGAAACGCTTTAGGAAATTATTGCCGATCATTCCATCAATGTCTTCCTTGCTTTGCATCCCGACGGTGAGAGTCGAAAACGCTCCGGCTACCTTCGGCATTATGTACGGACCGATGATGACTTCGTCAAAAAATACGTTCTTCAGTTCTCCGCTTCCGCCGTCCGAACTTGCTATGCGTGATATTGCAAATGGTTTTTGTGTTCCAAGAAGATTGTGCTTGTTTACAAACGGCGTATTCAAGTCGATGACGCGGTCCGAGCCGGTGTCTACTTCAAGTGTGAGATTGTATAGTGTACCATTGATTCGGACCGGAAGTTCGATAAACGGAACATCGTACTTGTAAGTGAATGGAAACGATACGCAGCGCTTGATGCTGTCAATTGCCAAAGGCTCTTTAGCGTAGCAGTATATCTTGAAATCGTCATAATTGATTTCGATGTTGAAGGCGGCCAGACCGTTCAGTCCGAAAACGCCGTCCCAATACTCCGGCGGATAGGGGATATGTGCGCATCCGGCTTTGTCATAGTGTATTGTGCCAATGTAGACAGAATTATCATTGCTGTATGTGATGTCGTTTTCGCCTGTCGAACCCAAGTTATGGGTGGTTTCGCCGTCATGTATAAAATCCTTGAGTTTCGGCGAATTGGCATTCAGGACGATAGACGAGGCACCCGTGTCAACGAGGAAATTAAGCGAGTCCGAACCATTGACTCTGGCTGTGACATATATGCGGCTGTCCTCCGCAATAGAAAAAGGTATTACACCGACCGGTTCAAGGTTGACCATACGTGCATTTGCGTACAATGCTGAGAGGATGCACATCAGTGTGGCGGCTATACTGTGTATTGACATTATTTGATAGATGTACTTTTTACAAAAACAAAGTTAGCGATTTTCGGCCATACGGCAATATTGTCCTAAATAAAA
>DLLT01000056.1:61043-87610 GCA_002478045.1 Porphyromonadaceae bacterium UBA7555 | reverse complement strand
TTCACCCTGCAAAATGACCTATTGACCAGTTTTATTTGTCGTTTTTGCGCTGAAGCACCTTGATGCTATATAAATACTTATCATATAATCTGTTATATGTGGTTTCACCCTGCAAAATGACCTATAAGTCAAATTCTCACTACGGGGCTAGCCCCGTAGTGAGAGGCTGGCGTTTTTGCACTTCGTTTAAGAATCTACACACCGCGACAGACAGCAATGCCGGTCATAATGTATAGTGCACAAAAGTAAATGGCTTTTCAGCAAAAAGCGTCCTCCGCAAAAAAGGACGGCTAATTATGTAAATATGCCCGGCTAAGCGTCACAGTGTCGCGCGGTGTGGCACTTGGCGCGGTATTCCGAGGGGGTCATACCCGTTTGCTTTTTGAATTCGGTGTAGAAATTGCTTGCATTGGCAAATCCGGTGGCCGTCGGCAGCGAGGATATCGAAACGGAAGGATCGGATTCGATGCGTGTGCGGGCATAGTCTATGCGCTTGGTATTGCGCCATGTGCGGAATTGCATGTGCAGCACCTCGGCAAAGTATGCACTCAATTGACGTCGCGTCACGCCCATATAACGAGCAATATCGTCCATAGGTATATCCGAGCATAGGTACAATCCGGCTTTGGACCATTGCGCGAGGCGTTTTTCGATAAGTGTATGTACCTCGGACAGGTTCATCGGCGCGATTTCGTTGCCATGGGCATCATCCGCCATCGGGGCATTCTCGTCTGTCGTCAAGGCATCGGGCATACTCATTGCAACACCCCATTCCTCTTGATGTTCGGTGACGTCTGCGACACGAACGATGAAGACACCGCGAGTGCGGTAATTGATAACACAAATGCCTATATATAGATAATATAGCGTATATGCCGCCATAAAGCAGTCAAAGTACGCCAACGGCATCGCTACGGACGAAAACACGAGCGCCCCTATGCCTACAGTCAGTGCTCCGAGAAAGCAACGACGAATCCAGCGCATACGATAACTGATATCGTCTTCGTATTCTTCGTCTATATGCTGCTTGCCGGCGCGGTATTCGCGCGCAAAGAGCATACAATATCCGGCCATTTGTCCGGCAAAGACACCAGACCATACCCACCGCCAAGCCTCATAATCCTCCGGCGAAACAGCGGATAACGTTATGGCGGCTCCACCCACTACGGCACAACCCGACAACACAATGCTTATGGGTATACGACTCCGAAATTCGGGATGAACCATCCATATACAAACGTACGTAAATATCGTGGCTTGAATCAGCCCCACAAACAGCGTGCTTGATGACACAAGCGCCCAACCGGCATTTTGATCGCCGAAGGTGATGCCGAGCACTCCGGTGAGGGCCACTACGGCGGAAGCCGCAACAAGATACCCGCGTGCACGGCGCAATTGATGCCAGCGACTACCGCTCTCGATATGCAATAAGAATAGTATGATCACCAGTGTCATTATGGTGACCGCCGTGACTATGGTGACTATGTCGTGAACCTGAAGAAGCATATTCCCAATTCTTTAGATTCTGCGTTGAATACTTGAAGGATTATCATGTATGGTACGTAGAGGTGTCGTGCGAACGTGCTTTCAAACGTGCCGAATGGTCAAATTGCATCGCTTGTGCCGAACGATACCGAAACTTTCTTTACCCTGAGGCACTAAGCTAAAAAAATCAAGTCCTGCAGGAGGGCATCTCTTGCAGGACCTGATAGAGCGGAGAGGACGAGATTCGAACTCGTGGTAGGATTACTCCTACGTCAGTTTAGCAAACTGGTGGTTTCAGCCACTCACCCACCTCTCCGTGGTGGAAGGGTAACGTCTTGTATGCCTCGCATACACGCTTGGCCGTTATGTCTCGGGGACGGTCGCCCTCCTTTGCGACTGCAAAGTTAGCAATTTATTTTTGTCTCCACAAAATTTTTAGAGGCGAAATTGAAAAAGCAAAATTAAAAAAGCGGCACCATCGTGCGTTTCAAGCGTTTAACTCAACCATAAGCCGGGCATATTTTCAAGGACGTGTCTGGCCGTGACCGTCGATATACCAGCGGTAAGTGGTGATTTCGCGCAGACCCATAGGGCCGCGAGGCCCCAGCTTTTGGGTGGATATGCCGATTTCGGCACCGAGCCCGAATTGCGCTCCGTCGGTGAAGGATGTCGGCGCATTGACATATACGCAGGCGGCATCGACGTTGCGGCGGAATATTTCGGCAGCTTCGCCGTCTTCTGAGACTATAGCCTCGGAATGTCCGCTGCCGTGCGCGGCTATATGGACAAGTGCCTGCTCAATGGTGTCGACAGTACGCAACCCCATCTTGTAGTCCATCCATTCGGTATCCCATATCGGAGCGCTGTCGTCATCATCGGCGTGTTCAAGCAGCGATGTCGGGTATCCACCTTCAAGCAGCGACTTATAGGCCGGAGTATCGGCATATATGACTACGGATTTGTCGGCCAGAGGTGCGCATATACGGGCAATATCGGCCAATCGTGATTTGTGTACTATAGTGGTATCTAGCGCATTGCATACGCTGACGCGACGTGTCTTGGCATTGGTGACTATGGCGGTAGCCACATCGATATCGGCAGCGGCATCGATGTACGCGTGCACCACCCCGGCACCGGTTTCGATGATGGGAACCTTGGCGTTTTGGCGTACGGTGTCGATTAGACGGCGTCCGCCGCGCGGAATACACAAGTCTACAAGGCCGCGTGCTTCGAGAAGCCGGCGAGTGGCCTCATGCGTCGGCTCGGGCATAGCCACAACGGCGGTGTCTATGTCGTAGCGCCGCAGCACTTCGTGTATGACAGACACGGCTGCCACATTGGTGTTTACGGCATCCTTACCGCCCTTGAGCACACAGGCGTTGCCGCTCTTAAAGCATAGTCCGAAGACGTCGAAGGTGACATTGGGACGTGCCTCATAGATGACCGCAATCACACCGAAGGGTACGCTTACACGGCGAATGTACAGGCCGTTGGGCAGGGTATTGGCGTCCGTAACTATGCCTAACGGCGAAGGCAGCGAGGATACGTGGCGCATATCGGCGGCTATGCCTTGCAAGCGTGACTCGTCCAGGCGCAAACGGTCGTACAGTGGGGATGCGGAATCCATAGCCGCAAGATCGCGCCCATTGGCTTCGAGGATGGTATCGGCGTGAGCCTCAATGGCATCGGCCACATCGTTGAGTACCTGCGTGCGGCGACATTCGTCCATAGCGGCCAAGGTCGGAGCGGCGGCATGCGCCCGTTGCAGCAAGGTTTCTATATCAGTGTATTGCATTGTGCGTTATTCGATAAAAAGGTAGTCGTAATGTATGAGCGGGCGCTCGCCGTGATGTCCGAGGGCGGCGCGTGCAGTGTCGGCATCGCAGGCGGCACGGCCTACGGCAATGCGGCGGCCGGCGGGATTGATGACAGCGACAATGTCTCCCTCGTCAAAAGATCCTTCTATGGCCGTAGCGCCCACGGGCAGCAGGCTGACGGCGCGGTCGCTGAGCAGCAACTCGGCGGCTTTTGCATTGACGTGTATCGCTCCCTTGGCAAAGGAGGTGCTGCGCGCCAGCCATCGGCGCACGGGACTGATGTCGGTATCGGCAGCCACGAAGTGCGTGCAGGGGGTGTCGGGCGCATCCATATCGTCCAGTGCAACGGCGCGCAGAATGTCCGGACGTACGCCGTTGGCAATAACCACATCAACGCCTTCGGCAGCAAGGCGGCGTGCCACGCCGTACTTGGTACCCATACCTCCGCGGCCGAAGCCGCTCTTACGCGCCACAATGACGCCGGACAGGTCATCGCCCGGCAGCACGCGCTTTATCAACTTTGAAGACGGGTCGGTCGGGTCGCCGGTGAATATTCCGTCGACATTGGACAGTATGATGAGCAGCGAAGCATCGGTCATAGAAGCCACCAAGCCGGCCAACTCATCGTTATCCGTAAACATCAGCTCGGTGAGCGAGGTGGTGTCATTCTCGTTGAGTATAGGCAGGACGCCGCTTTCGAGCAGTGCATCTATGCAGGAGCGCTGATTAAGATAGGCGCGACGATTGGCAAAGTTGTCTTTCTGCGTCAGCACCTGACCCACGGTGATTCCGTATTCGGCGAACATAGCGCTGTAGATATTGAGTAATTTGATTTGGCCCACAGCGCTGAACACCTGGCGACAGCCCACGGCATCGAGCCTACTCTCGGGAGATACCATGGAGCGGCCGCAGGCCACGGCGCCGCTGGACACCAGGATGACCTGATTGCCTTGTTCGCGTATTTCAGCCACTTGACCGACTATCTGCGCCATATGCGTAATGTCGGGGCGACCGTTGGCACGGGTAAGGACGTTACTGCCTATCTTGACAACTACGCGGCGCATACTATTTTTACGCATAACAACCGATTATTTGGATGTCGAAGCAAGCAGCCCCGAGATCACAGCATGAGTAAATCCGGCGGCCTCCATGGTGTTGAGTCCACGTATGGTCACCCCGCCGGGAGTGGTCACCTTGTCAATTTCGGCTTCGGCATGTGCTCCGGGTTGTTCGGTAAGCAATGCGGCGGCACCTTCGACGGTGGCAGCCACTATATCCTGAGCCTCGGCCGCACGTATGCCCATCTGGACACCGCCTTCGACGGCAGCGCGGATGTAGCGTAACGCATAGGCTATACCGCAAGAAGCCAACGCCATAGCCGCCGGCAAGTGCGCCTCGTCTATGGCTTTGATTGTTCCGAGTTTTTCGAACATCTCTATGATTTGACCGGGGACTTCCTTGTCTTTGGGCAGAGGCACGGCGAAGGTCATTGACCGACGCACATTCATAGCCGTATTGGGCATTACCAGAGCTCCGGCGGCATATTTGCCGTCTATCCACGAGTCTATTTCGGCACACGTGACGGAAGCAGCTATGACCGCGAGCAGGGTGTGCGCCGAATCGGTGACGGCGGCAATCTGACGCAACACATCGGGCAATATCCATGGCTTGACAGCCACAATGACAACATCTGCACCGCTTACCGCAGCACGGTTATCGGAAGTCGTGGCGCACCCGGCGTCTGCAAAGGGACGCAGCTTAGCGTCCGTAGGATTGGATACGCGCAGGCTTTCGGGCGAGACACCGGCGGCAAGAAGTCCGCGGCCCACTGCGCCGCCCATGGCGCCTGCTCCTATGATTGCTATTTTCATTTTTGTACTTGAAATATATTGTATCACTGTGATTTACGCGACATCATTCGCCGGCCGGCGTCTGATTTTCCGCCAAATCATCGTATTTTTGATAGAGGAAGTCGTTGTAGGGGAAACGGCGGCGGTGTACCTCGGCGGCTTTGTCGTAGATGCGAGCCTTCAGCTCGGGTATATTGAGGTTTTTCTTGGCCGAGATAAAGACGCAGTCATCGCCCATACGAGCCATCCAGGATGTTCGCAGTTGGTCCAGCGACATATTGCGTGTGGTGCGTTCGGTGAGGTCGTCCTCGTCCTTGGGCTGATAGGTGAAAGCATCTATCTTATTGAACACCAGTATTACCGGCGTATCGGCATCTTTGCCTATGACTTCGCGCAAGGTCTGATCCACGACCTGTATTTGTTCCTCGAAATTAGGATGCGAAATGTCCACAACGTGCACCAGGACATCGGCTTCGCGCACCTCATCAAGCGTCGATTTGAAGGATTCGACAAGGTGTGTAGGCAGTTTGCGTATAAATCCGACGGTATCTGTGAGCAATATCGGCAGATTGTCGATGGCTATTTTTCGCACAGTGGTGTCGAGTGTTGCAAACAGCTTATTTTCGGCAAACACATCGCTTTTGCTCAACAGGTTCATAATCGTGGACTTGCCCACGTTGGTGTAGCCTACCAAGGCGACGCGCGTCAGCTTGCCTCGGTTCTTGCGCTGTAATGCCTTTTGTCGATCTATGGAGGCGAGTTCCTGCTTGAGGCGAGCGATTTTGTCCAAGATGATACGGCGATCGGTTTCGATCTGAGTCTCACCGGGACCGCGCATACCGATACCGCCGCGTTGTCGCTCGAGGTGCGTCCATAGACGTGTCAGACGCGGAAGCATGTATTGGTATTGAGCCAATTCGACTTGCGTCTTGGCGTGCGCCGTCTGGGCACGCCGTGCGAAGATATCCAATATCAGCGATGTACGGTCCAGAATTTTGACCTGCAACTCGCGTTCGATATTGGACACCTGCTTGGTGGACAAGTCGTCATCGAAGATCACAAGACCTATGTCGTTGGCCTCGACAAACTGCTTGATTTCCTCCAATTTGCCTTTGCCGACAAAAGTGCGCGGATTGGGATACTCGCATTTCTGTATAAATGTCTTGACGGTTACGGCCCCGGCCGTATCGGCCAGGAAGGCCAGTTCGTCAAGGTATTCGCGGGCCTTTTCCTCGGGCTGCTCGCGCGTGGCGAGTGCCACGAGTACGGCTCGTTCGTTGGCTTCTTGAGATATGACGAATTCTTTCATTGATTGATGTTTAGATTGAGGGAGGGGATATGAATTGCTTCGGTTTGGGTGGCCCTACGATGAGCGTGCCGTGCAGGCTGTTGCTGAACAATTGCTGCGCAACGCGGCGCATATCATCGCCGGTCAATGCGCAGTAGCGGCGCAATTGTGCATCCGGAGTCTCGCGGTGATATACAGCCAACGCGAGAGCGGCGGCACGGCCTACGTAGTCAAGGCTGTCAAGTCTGAAGGCGGCACGTTGACGATTTTGAAGTCTTTCTAATTCAGCCTCGCTTACGCCATCCGAGCCGTACAGCAGATTGCATTCGTTCAGAAGTATCTCGGCGGCACGACGGCAAGTGTCATCATCGGCATATCCGTCGGCGGACAGGCGTCCCGAGACGACCAACAGCCCGGGGCCTTCGCTTCCGGTAATACTGGCATCCACGCCGCTGAAGGTGCCGTCGCCGTCTATGATAAGACGACGATAGAGGCGTGAGGCGGCTCCGGCGGCCAAGGCATCGGTGATGGCGTCCGCCGCAGTGTAATCGGTAGTGCCGTACGGATCTGTAAGCCATGCCATAGTAATGGCCGTGGCCGGCACGGAGGCATCGTCGCACCGCACCCAAGGTGCGGACGTCAATGCCGGCACCGCCATAGGCGGCGTTGCCACTGCATCGCGACGCGGAATATCGCCGAACCATTTATCTGCCAAGGCAAAAGCCTCATCGCGACCTATATTCCCGGTGACGGCGACTACGGCATTGCTCGGCGTGTAGTGGAGTGCGAACCATCGACGTGCATCCTCGCCGGTGATGGCGGCGATATGCGACGGATCTTTGCCGATTACGGGCCACGAATAGGTGTGCGTCGGCGGATACATCATATTGGCCAACGCATGGCCGGTGATGCCGTAAGGACGGTTGAGGCATTGCTGCTTGAATTCCTCGGTGACGACACTGCGCTGCACGCGAAGGCTTTCGCTGTCAAAGGCCGGCGAGAGCATACGGTCGCTTTCGAGGTAGAAAAGCGTCTCAACGTTGTGCGCCGGCGCTATAGCGTAAAAATTAGTAAAGTCATTGGAGGTCCAGGCATTGGAGCGCCCGCCGGCAGCAGTGAGCGTGCCGTCATAATCGGGGACATGTACCGACGGGCCGAACATCAGATGCTCAAACAAGTGCGCAATGCCGGTCTTCTCCGGTCCTTCATCACGTCCGCCGACGCCATAAAGCACATCGAGGCACACCATAGCGGTGGCCTCGTCACGACTATGTACTACGCGCAACCCGTTGGCAAGGGTATGCACCGCCGCGTCTTCGCTTATTGCAAAGTCCGCGGCGGTGTCGTGTCGCTTGTCAGGCGCGCCGATGTTTCGGTCGCGACCCGGCGTCATTTCTTATCAATGATGGACATCGAAATTATACGGATGTCCTTGACGGGGCGGTCGCCGGCGTCTGTCTGCGCCTTCTCGATTTTCTCGACTACGTCCATACCGCTAACGACTTCACCGAAGACGGTGTAGTTGCGGTCCAGGAAGGGTGTGCCGCCGACTTTTGAGTATGCGTCTATGATTTCCTTGGACAGCCCGGCGGTGCTGTCATTGGCGAATTTGGCATCGACTTGCTTGATGAGTTCGTCTTGCAACGCCATCAGGCCCTGCTGATCGCCGGCCTGCTGCATGGCACGTATTTGCTGCATACGGGCCTGAGCCAGACGATTGAACTCGTCCTGCATTGCACCTTGGCGAGCCATAGCCGTAAGTTCGGCCTCGGAAACTTTCTTGCCGGTGACAATATAGAATTGCGAGCCGGAGGAACGCTTCTCGGGATTGACCTGGTCGCCCTGACGAGCGGCTGCCAGTGCACCGCGCTTGTGGAAGTGCTTGGGATATACAATCTCGGCTTCGATGGTGTAGTCGGGACCACCGGCACCGAGCTGTTGTCCGGGCTTGGCGTCACGGCTGTCAGGGTCGCCGGCCTGTACCATGAATTCGTTGATGACGCGGTGGAACAGCGTATTGTTGTAATAGCCTTCGCGCACCAATTTCAAGAAGTTGGCTTGATGTTTGGGCGTATCGCCATAGACGCGGACGGTGATATCGCCCTCGGTGGTCTTGATAAGTACGGTTGTGTCGGGATTTGTCATTGTGGTCTGTGCTTTGACGGAGTCAGTGGCCTCGGCATTCGCACCATCGGCGCTCTTGCCGGCACATGCTGTCAGTGCCGTTGCTATGGCCATGACACCCAATATTTGCTTAATCATTGGTGTATAATTAGATATGTTATCCTGTTTTGGGAAATTTTCGACGCTTTACATAGGACTGTCGGGAAACAAGCGCTTGTACATACGGCGGAAATTGTTGTCCGAGGCTATAAGCTGCGGTGCCTTCTCGGCATAATTCTCGCCGTAGATGCTCGTCATCAGGTCGCCCAGGTAGCGGCGCTCGCGGTCGCGGTCTATGGTCAGCGCCACAAGACGATGTACCGCATCGGCGTAATGCTCGGCGTCGATGGCGTGCAGAAATCGCGCCGCACTGGCCATATATTGGCCGGTGAGGTCCACTCGCTGCATATTGTCGATGATGGTCGGAATGTCATCGTCGCAGCGCCCGATGTTATTGGCCAGATACTCGTAATTGGCAAGGCCGTCGTTATCCGAGGCCAATGCCTTGATGTCGTCTTCGTTCATATCAGTGCGGATGTTGTTACCGCAAAGTTAATCATAATTTTCCTAATCCGCATCGTGCCAACGCACAATCCGCATCATATCTGCATACGAAGACGTGAGACGCTCCAGGCTGTAAGTACGACAATTACATGGCAAAATTCTGTATATCAACCGCGTACCTTGCTGCTGCACAGATAAGGCAGATAGCATATGGCAAGTAGCAGCGCGACGCCCGTCGATGACATTTCGAGCCATGTGAAATGCGGGATAAGCATCGTAAGGCCCCAAATCACACGCCCCGAGAAGACTACGACGATGGTCGTCATAGCCGTGGTCTGCAACGGTAGACGAGGAATAACCTTAAGCACTGACAGTCCGTAAAGCGCAACGACAAAAAATGCCACGGCGATGAGGATGGTGATAATACACGGCCAATATGCCCCGTATTGCGCTATTCGATTCATAACGTCACTGATGCCGTAAATGACAAAAATCTTGTCCAACGCAGCCAGACACAGTAGATGTCCGAGACCGATAAGGAGATTAAGTGCAACTCCGACTTTGATTAATACTTTCATAAAACTATTTTTTATTGAGGGATGTATGATATTCTCGCTTTGGGGACTGCAAAGGTAGCATTTTTTTTGCATCCGCACTTGCTTTGCTCCGCCAAATTTGCCCGACCTTACAGAAATAATAGCTAAATTTGCACATCACCGGAACACAATACACAACGATGGAGAATACAGACAGCATACGCGCCGAAATCGAGCGCCTGCGCCGCGAACTCAACGAGCACAACCATAACTACTACGTACTCAACGCCCCGACTATCTCGGACCGCGAATTCGATGAGATGATGCACCGCCTCGAGGACCTCGAAAAGCAGCATCCGGAGTACGATGACCCCCTGTCGCCCACGCATCGCGTCGGCAGCGACCTCACTCGCGGATTTGCACAAGTGGCGCACATCTACCCAATGCTATCCCTGGCCAATACCTATTCGGTGGAGGAAGTCGATGCCTGGGGCGCACGCGTGCGGCGCGACCTCGCCGCCGAAGATAATATAGCCATTGTGGGCGAGATGAAATTTGACGGTACGGGTATATCGTTGATATACGAACACGGACGCTTGGTACGTGCGGTTACTCGAGGCGACGGCGTGCGCGGCGATGTAGTCACCGAAAACGTCAAGACCATACGCAGCATTCCGTTGACGCTCCAAGGCTCGGATTGGCCCGAGATGTTCGAGCTGCGCGGCGAAATTCTCCTGCCATGGGAAGCCTTCGACCGCCTCAATGCCGAGCGCGAAGACGCCGGAGACCCGCTCTTTGCCAACCCGCGCAACGCGGCCGCCGGAACGCTGAAGCTGCTCAACCCCGCCGAAGTGGCTCGCCGAGGCCTCGACGCCTATTTCTATTATCTGCTGGGTGAGGACCTGCCTTGCGACAACCATTACGACAATATGCAACGCGTCCGCCAATGGGGTTTCAAGGTCAGCAATGCCATGACGCTGCTGCACAATATCGATGAAATCGACCGATACATCACCTACTGGGACACGGCACGCCGCAAGTTACCCGTAGCCACGGACGGCCTGGTGTTCAAGGTCAATTCGCTGCGTCAGCAACTCAACCTCGGATTTACCGCCAAGTCGCCGCGCTGGGCCATAGCCTACAAATTCCAAGCCGAGCGCGCCCTCACTCGAATGAATTACGTATCCTTCGAAGTCGGACGCATGGGCACCATTACTCCGGTGGCCAACCTCGAGCCGGTACTGCTGTCCGGCACCATCGTCAAGCGTGCCTCCCTGCACAACGCCGACGTTATGCGCAGCCTCGACATACACAACGGAGATATGGTATACGTCGAAAAAGGCGGCGAAATCATACCAAAAATCACCGGCGTGGACATATCACAGCGTCCTGCCGACAGCACTCCGGTAGCCTTCGTCACCAATTGTCCCAAATGCGGCACCCCACTGGTACGCGTCGAGGGCGAAGCCGCATGGGTATGCCCCAACAAATGGGCCTGCCCGCCGCAAATCGTAGGACGCATCGAGCACTTTGTCGGCCGACACGCTATGAATATCGACGGAATAGGCGCCGAGACAGCCGAGCTGCTGTACAATATAGGCAAAGTGAAGACTCCCGCCGACCTGTATGCGCTGCAAGTGAGCGACCTCGAACACCTCGAAGGCTTCGGCCGACGCAGCGCCGAGCGCGTCATCGACGGCATTGGCGCCAGCACCACCGTTCCCTTCGAGCGTGTACTCTTTGCCCTATCCATACCAAATGTGGGCGAGACCACGGCCAAAAAAGTGGCACGTACCGCCGGAAGTATCGACCGATTGATGTCTATGACCCTGCCCGAGCTGCAAGCCATTGAGGACGTGGGCGAAATCATCGCCCGTAGCATCATCGAGTACTTCGCGCAGGACACCAACCGCGAGACCATCGAGCGACTGCGCCAAGCCGGCGTACAAATGGCCGTTGCCGAAGACGCCGCCCCAGTCAGCAACACCCTGGCCGGCAAGTCAATAGTCATCAGCGGCGTTTTTGCCCTGCACAGCCGCGACGAATACAAGCAAATGATTGAGCAGCACGGCGGCAAGAACGTCGGCTCGATATCGCGCAAGACCGATTATGTCCTCGCCGGCGAAAATATGGGCCCTGCCAAGCTCGAAAAGGCACGCACCCTCGGCATCCCCATCATTGACGAGAATGCCTTCCTCGCCATGATTGCCCCCACCGACTGACCACTCCCTCCCCGACACACAACGCCATATATCCCCCCCCCTATTACCTCTTCTCGTTTACCCCACACCTCCCACACCAACGCGAACCCACGAAAAACATAGCACGATGCCGACAAAGGTGGCAACCGTGATCGTTGCGGCAGCACTCGCGGCGTGCCTTGTGTGTGTCGTGCCCTGTCCTGCGCAGCATAACCGGGTGACGGTGACGACGTATGGGGATGCGGCGGGCGCGGCGGCTCGGGCGGCGGTGACGGAGACGTTCTTCAAGGCGAGTCCCGTGGAGGGCGGAGCGGCGTGCTACCTGTCACCCTGCGCCATCTTCAAGCGGCAGTATGGCGTCGAAGGCGAGGGCCTGTCGCAGACGATGTAGACATATCGGTATGACGGCTTCGGACGTCTTGCCGAGGCCACGGCCACGGCCGCCGTGTCCGACCCACAGCCGGGCTATGATATATCGGGCGAGGTCTTCGAGTACGACCGCAATTCCAATATTCTGTCGCTGGAGCGCGTCTACTCCGGCGAGCCGATGCAGGATGCCGCCGGGCGGACGTTTACGCACCTATGGTACGTGCCCGACCGCTTGGGTAGTGTCCGCACGGTTGTGGATGACGCCGACACGATACGGCAGTGTACAATGTGATGTTTTATCCATCGGGAGTGCCCGTGCAGCTGTTCGGCATGGAGCGCGTGAGTGAACGCGCCCATATCGGCGCATGCGCACGTTGATTATGCAAAAGCGTATAATTTTTAGGCGCTCAAATGCCGGGCTTTGGCGAAAAATGCGTACATTTGCAGCCCGTTTCGCCTTGGCAAGGCGCGGCGGCGCGTAGACGACCTCGGCGAGACTGCATCCAGTACGCCGCAATCATTGCCTCGGCCACGGCCAAAAACCTATCACAACCACCGTCTCTTCTCAACAGACACAATGAAAGACATCAGAATCACTGTCCCCGTAGTCCGTTACGGCTACGATGAATTGCCTGACGACGCCGTCCGCACCCTTGTGGAAAAGGCTCGTCAATCCACCTATCATTCGTATGCACCTTATAGCCACTTCTGTGTCGGTGCCGCCATATTACTGGACAACGGCGAGACCATCACGGGCGCCAATCAGGAGAATGCCGCTTTCAGTGCCGGCACATGCGCCGAGCGCTCGGCCTGCTTCTATGCGCACGCCAATTATCCGGAAGCTCATTTCGAAGCCATAGCCATCGCGGCGCGTGCCGAAGACGGCGATTTTGTCGCCGAACCGGTATCGCCCTGCGGCGTCTGCCGTCAGGCACTATTGGAATATGAAGTTCTGGCCAAGCATCCCGTAACAGTCTGGCTGGCCGGACGCGATTGTGTATACCGTCTGCCGTCGGTGGCGTCACTGCTGCCGCTGGCGTTCTCGGAATTCTGAAGCACGCGGCCACCGAATCATTCATACAAGACACCGGACATCAGACGCAGATTGTTTAACGTCCTGCAGCAATGCCCGGCGATGATTTCTTTTTTTAGGTGGAACAGGGAAATCAGCCGTTGTCTATAAGGTCGCGCAAGGTCACTTCCGGGTTTCGGAACTGACAATATCCGCCTTTGATATGTGCATGAGTAATAGCGCTTTGAGGGCAGTTATGATAGCAGGCGGTACATCGTATGCACTCGCGATGCCATACCGGGTGGCCGTCCCGGTCGCGGGAAATGGCTCCCACCGGACATATTTCGGTGCAGATACCGCAGCCGTTGCAACGCCTCGGATCACAGCGATATTGACGGTAGAAGCCGCTGAAGGACGGCATAGCCTTCATACATATCCCCATCAGGCGATCCGTCACCGACGGCGACGCAATATAACGACGACGAGACGCGATATCGGCGGCGATGGCAGCCATATGTCCGGGGATATCCTTGGCATCGACGGTCTCTATCTGTCGACGAACATCGTAGAGCATAAAATTGTTGTCCACCATCTTGATGCTGTTGGCGTAGGTCACTTGCAACCCACGGCGGTGCGCCTCACGGCAAGCAATGTTCACCCCGAGTCCCGGCGTCACGCCGCAGGTGTATACCACAAAGAAATAATCGGTGTGGATGTTAGCCGTCTCGAGAAAATGCTCTACCGGCGCCGGCATACGACCCGTGTGCGTGGGCGTGACTATGCCTATGGCATCGTCCTCCCATACCTTCGACGGCACCTTGAGTGCCTCCCCTATGCCGATGATGCGACTGCCGGTCTGTGTATGAGCAATATGCCGCGCTACAGCCAGCGAATTGCCCGTGGCCGAAAAACAGAATATAATCATACCGCAAAGGTAAGCATTCGCCCGCTGTCAGCAAAAATAAATTTTATAATCCTAAAAACTGCTAAAAGGACATGACTCCGACTAAACATTAGGCCTCGACTTCGGTCTATTGGTCAGAAACGATAAAACGTAAAAGATGAAAATACGCCGATCCGGACGTACGACAATGACGTCCATGTTCCTACTGGCCGGTATACTATATACCTTGGCCTACAATATCTCCGGTGTCGTGACCGACACCGATGGCGATGCACTTGTCGGCGCCTCGTTGCGACTGCTGCGCGGCAAGGACTCGACAGTGGTCAAAACCGCTGCCGCCGATGCCAACGGCCGCTACGTGCTGCGCGATGTCGCCGACGGTCGCTATGTACTCGAAGCCTCGTACGTAGGCCATAATCGTCAGACAGTCAATGTCACCATGGCCGGGCGAGCTCTGCGCGTGGATACCCTGCGCCTTTCCGATGAGGCTTACACGCTGGACGCCGTCACCGTCACCGGCATACGCACCCCGGTCAAGGTGATGGAAGACACCATCGAATTCAATGCCGACACCTACAAGGTGCAGCCCAATGCCGTAGTCGAGGACCTTCTCAAGCGACTGCCCGGCGTCGAGGTATCCTCCGATGGCAAGATTACGTCCAACGGCAAGGAAGTCACCAAGATACTCGTGGACGGCAAAGAATTCTTCAGCGACGACCCCAAGGTGGCCTCCAAAAACCTACCCGTAAGTATGGTAGACAAGCTGCAAGTCGTAGACCGCAAGAGTGACCTGGCTCGTATCACCGGCGTCGACGACGGCGAGGAAGAAACCGTCATCAACCTCACCGTCAAAAAAGGCATGAAGAACGGATGGTTCGGCAACGCCGAAGCCGGTGTCGGCACCGATAGCCGATATATGGGGTCGTTCAACGTCAACCGCTTTTGGAACGACAATCAAATCACCCTCTTAGGCGGCATCAACAACATCAACGAACCCGGCTTTACGGACGGCGCCAGTGGCCGCTTCCGCCGCTTCGGCGGTGACAACGGCATCACCACCTCGCGCGCTTTGGGTCTCAACTTCAACGTCGGCAATAAAGAAATATTCCGCGTGGGCGGCGATGTAATGTACAGCAACACCGATGCTCGCACATCCTCCACCACCGACCGCCAGTACCTCTTCGAAGACTCGACATCGTACGTCAACTCCGGCAAGTATGCACACGACCGCGGCCACAACTTCCGCGCCGACTTCCGCATACAATGGAATCCCGACAGCCTCAACACCTTGGAGATACGGCCGCGTATGATGTACAACAAAAATGATGGTCTAAGCGTCGATTCATCGCTGACTCGTGCCGGCGATGCCGACCTCACGCGCGTCACTCAAAGCCGCAACAACGCCACCAGCGATGGCACCAGTTGGGAATTCGGTCTCTCGATGATATATAACCACAAATTTGCCTCACGTCCCGGACGCTCGTTCAGCGTACACCTCGATGCCAGAACCTCCAACGTACGCGAACACGAAGACACCTATTCGTGGAACCGCTTCTTTCTGCTTGACAACAAAACCGATGTCTACGACCAATACGCCACAGACCACACCTGGAGTAAAACCATATCGGCACGCGTGAGCTGGACCGAACCTTTGGGCAACGTCAAGAACGGCAACTTCCTGACCTTCGCTTACCGTATGCGCTACCGCTGGAACAACGCCGACCGCCTCACCTACGACCGCCCCGTGTCGTGGCCCGGCGGATACGACCAAGACCCCGTCATAGGAGATGAATTGGAATGGAACAGCGAACTTAGCAACAGCTTCCGCAACAACTATATGAGCCAGGACATACGCGCCGGATTCAAGCACGTCTCCAAAGTCTGGACCATCGATGCCGGACTGTCGCTGGTGCCCCAAATGTCCAGCTCGCACGACCTTATAGACAACGCCCGCGACATCCCCACCCGCCATACCCTCAACATTGCGCCCTACCTGCGCTACCGCTGGAAGCTGTCCAAACAGCGCACCTTCAACCTCGACTATCGCGGCCGCTCCTCCCAGCCCTCGATGACACAACTCCAACCCGTGGCCGACAAGTCCGACCCCTTGCGTATCGTCATCGGTAATCCCTCACTGGACCCTACATTCACGCACAACATCCGTATGCGCTACCAAAACTTCAACTCCGAAGCACAGCGCTCCATTATGGCTATGGCCTTTGCAGACATCACGCAAAACTCCATAGTATCCAAGACCACCTACGACGCCACCACCGGCGGACAGACCACCACTTACGACAACGTCAACGGCGTATGGTCCGCCATGGCCATGGGTATGTTCTCGCAACCGCTACGCAATCGCGCATTCGTCTTCAACACCCATATAGGCACACGCCTGAACCACAACGTCGGCTTCAACAACGGCCTACGCAACACCTCCATGGCCTTTGACGTGATGGTATCGCCCTCGCTGGCATGGCGCCCCGACAACATCGAACTCGAAATACGCCCGCGCTACAACTTCCAGACCTCACGCAACAGCGTCCAGTCCGGCAGCAACCGCGACGTCCACGCCTACGGCTTCAGCTTCTATGGCTCGTACTACACCCCCTTCGGGCTGGTGCTCACCACCGACCTCAGCTACGATGCCACCAGCGGATACTCCGCCGGATACGACCGCAACGAATGGATGTGGAACGCCTCCATAGCCTACCAATTCCTGAGCGGCCGCAACGCCACCATCACCCTCAAGGCCTACGACCTGCTGCGCCAGAAAAACAACGTAAGCCGCACCGTCACCGCCAACTACATCGATGACAGCCGTTACAACTCGCTCACGCGATACTTTATGATCACCTTCAGCTACAAATTCAACACCTTCGGCAAAGGCAACCAGCCCAAAGACCGCAATGCCGACGACCGGCATCGCGGCCCCGGAGGACCGCCTCCCGGAGGACCAGGCGGCCCTCGCGGCGGCGGACGCCCCCCGATGTAACGCCATACGTATCAACCATACGCCCCACCCTGCGCCTGAAAAGTGCGACAAGTCGCACTTTTCAGGCGCAAACTCTCTTCGGCAGGTATCGGGACGACATCGGAGTCGGGCCAAAGAGGTCAAAATAATGCCGGACGTAAGACGTTAAGGGCACGGCAATTAAGGGTCGCATATGCGCGTGCGCGCCGCCTCAGTATTAAAGTAATTTAACGGCGCACCGTAATTGCAAAAAAAGTCGTACCTTTGCAAAGAATTATCCGATAGGTATACAATAGAATATACTGAAATACAACAACATAAATCACCAACAATGAGTAGAGAAAAGAAATTCGTAACATGCGACGGCAACCAAGCCGCTGCCCACGTGAGCTACATGTTCTCGGAAGTCGCTGCCATCTACCCCATCACTCCGTCATCGACGATGGCCGAATATGTGGACGAATGGTCCGCAGCCGGCCGTCGCAACATCTTCGGCGAGACGGTGCTGGTACAAGAGATGCAGAGCGAAGGCGGTGCCGCCGGTGCCGTGCACGGATCGTTGCAAGCCGGAGCGCTTACCACAACATACACAGCCTCGCAAGGCCTGCTGCTGATGATTCCCAACATGTACAAGATTGCAGGCGAACTGCTGCCGACAGTATTCCACGTGTCGGCACGTACATTGGCCAGCCATGCGCTGAGCATCTTCGGCGACCATCAGGACGTGATGTCAGTACGCCAGACCGGATTTGCAATGCTTGCCGAAGGTTCGGTACAGGAGGTTATGGACCTGGCCGGCGTGGCACACCTGGCCGCAATCAAAAGCAGTGTACCTTTTGTCAACTTCTTTGACGGCTTCCGCACCTCGCACGAAATCCAGAAAGTGGAAGAAATGCAGCAGGAAGACCTCGAACCCCTGTTGGACCGTAAGGCACTGGCCGAATTCCGCGCACGTGCCCTCACCCCCGATGCACCCGTATCGCGCGGCATGGCCGAAAACGGCGACGTATTCTTCCAGCACCGCGAGGCATGCAACCGCCACTACAACGCCGTACCCGACATCGTCGAAGGCTATATGGCCGAAATCACCAAAATCACCGGCCGCGAATATCACTTGTTCAGCTACTACGGTGCCAAAGACGCCGACCGCGTAATCATCGCCATGGGTAGCATCACTCAGGCCGCCAAGGAAGCCATAGACTACCTCACCGCCAAAGGCGAGAAAGTCGGCCTGGTAAGCGTACACCTGTTCCGTCCCTTCTCGGTTAAGCACCTGCTGGCAGCCATCCCTGCCACCACCAAGCGCATAGCCGTACTCGACCGCACCAAGGAACCCGGAGCCAACGGCGAGCCCCTGCTGCTGGACGTCAAGGAAGCATTCTACGGCCGCGAAAACGCCCCCATGATTATCGGCGGACGCTTCGGCCTGGCCTCCAAGGACACCACTCCGGCACAAATCATCGGTCTCTACGAGAACCTCGCATTGCCGCAGCCCAAGGACCACTTCACCATGGGCATCATTGATGACGTAACCTTCACCTCGCTGCCCCCCGTCAAGGAAATGGCACTTGGCGACCCCTCGACCTTCGAGGCCAAATTCTATGGTCTGGGCGCCGACGGTACGGTAGGTGCAAACAAGAACTCCGTAAAAATCATCGGCGACAATACCGACAAATACTGCCAAGCATACTTCGCCTACGACTCCAAAAAGTCCGGCGGTTTCACCTGCTCGCACCTGCGCTTCGGCGACAAACCCATCCGCTCGACATACCTGGTGAACACGCCCAACTTCGTGGCATGCCACGTACAGGCATACCTACATATGTACGATGTCACTCGCGGCCTGCGCGACGGCGGCACATTCCTGCTCAACACAATCTGGGAAGGCGAGCAACTGGCCAAGCACCTGCCCAATAAGGTTAAGCGCTACTTCGCACAGCATAATATCACCGTATACTACATAGATGCAACGCGCATCGCACAGGAAATCGGTCTGGGCAACCGCACCAACACCATCCTCCAAAGCGCATTTTTCCGCATCACCGAAGTGATACCCGTAGACCTCGCCGTCGAACAGATGAAGAAATTCATCGTCAAGTCCTACGGCAAGAAAGGTCAGGACGTTGTCGACAAAAACTATGCAGCCGTAGACCGCGGTGGCGAGTATCACACCCTGAGCGTAGATCCCGCATGGGCACAACTCCCCGACGACGAAATCGCCGTGGACAACGCTCCGGCATTTGTACGCGACATCGTACGTCCCATCAACGCACAAGACGGCGACCTGCTCAAAGTCAGCGACTTCGAGGCCAATCCCGATGGAACATGGCACAACTCCACCGCCCGCTACGAAAAACGCGGTGTGGCCACCTTCGTCCCCGAATGGAATCCCGAGAACTGTATCCAGTGCAATAAGTGTGCATTTGTATGCCCCCACGCTGCCATCCGTCCCTTCGTGCTCGATGCAGCCGAAATGCAAGCCGCACCTTTCGGCGAAGACCGCACACTGGCCACCATCGGCAAGACCATGGCCGGCACACGCTTCATCCAGGCCGTCGACGTTCTCGACTGCCTCGGCTGCGGCAACTGTGCAGACGTATGCCCCGGCAAGAAGGGAGTCAAGGCTCTGGAGATGAAGCCTCTGGAAAGCCAGCTCGCAGTTCAGTCCGAATGGGATTACTGCGTCGAAAAGGTCAGCAACAAAGCCGACTTGGTAGATATCAAGGCTACGGTCAAGAACAGCCAGTTTGCACAACCGCTCTTTGAATTCTCGGGCGCATGCTCGGGCTGCGGCGAGACCCCGTACGTCAAACTCATCAGCCAGCTCTTCGGCGACCACGAAATGGTAGCCAACGCCACCGGCTGCTCGTCCATATACTCGGGCTCGGTACCCTCGACACCCTACACCGTCAACGCCGCCGGCCACGGTCCCGCATGGGCCAACTCACTCTTCGAGGACTTCGCCGAATTCGGCCTCGGCATGAACATCGCCACCGAGAAAATGCGTCAACGCGTATCCGACCTTATGCACAAAGCCCTGGAATGTCCCAAATGCTCCGACCAAATCAAAGCCCTGGCTCAGCAATGGCTCGATGCACCCCACAACGCCGCCTCCACACGCGAAGTCGCCGACAAGATTGTACCCCTGTGCCAAGCTTGCGGATGCGACACCTGCCGCGAAATCATCGAGCTCAAAGGCTTCATCGCCGCACGCTCGCAATGGATTATCGCCGGTGACGGCGCCGCCTACGACATAGGCTTCGGCGGTCTGGACCACGTCCTCGCCTCCGGCAAAAACGTCAACGTCCTCGTAATCGACACCGAAGTATACTCCAATACCGGCGGCCAGGCCTCCAAGGCTACCCCCTTAGGCGCCATCGCCAAGTTTGCCGCCTCCGGCAAGCGCATCCGCAAGAAAGACCTCGGACTCATAGCCTCGACCTACGGATACGTATACTGCGCACAGATAGCCATGGGCGCCGATCAGGCACAGACACTCAAGGCAATGCGCGAAGCCGAAGCTTACGACGGACCCTCGCTCATCATAGCCTACTCGCCCTGTATCAACCACGGCATCAAAGCCGGTATGGGTCACAGTCAGAACGAAGAACAGCGTGCCGTCGAATGTGGATACTGGCATCTGTGGCGCTACAACCCCGCACTCGAAGAGCAAGGACAAAACCCCTTCAGCCTCGACAGCAAAGAACCCCAATGGGACAAATTCGAAGACTTCCTCAAAGGCGAGGTTCGCTACGCTTCCGTAGTCAAAGCCTATCCCAACGAAGCCGCCGAGCTCTTCGCCGCCGCCAAGGCCAACGCCCAATGGCGCTACAACAACTACCGCCGCCTCTCCCAGCAGCAGTGGGGCGTAGATCCTCTGGTCGAACAAATCGAAGAAAAGAACAAATAACCGCATAGGTTCCCCCTCACAAAAAAAACAGCCCTCGTCTATCCGGCGAGGGCTGTTTTCTTTATCCCCACAATAAGACACACAACACGCTCGGGCATCAACGGCGGCAACATCGCCGTCACCTACAAACGCCCCAACACATCAAGCGAAACCCGAGCACCTCATACTCACACTGCATGAAAATACCTATCCCTTCCTATCCAATCTTTCAGCAAAAAACGTCGAAAATAATCCTGTAAAGTATGGTGTTACTCATCTAAAATTCGTAAATTTGCATCCGTGATAACACCCGAAAAGGTACATATTTTTGGTCTCCAAACGTTAACGAAATTAAAAATTTCGCCACAACGATCTCGCTGACAATTAATTGCAAAAGTTGCTCTCCGAGACCATCCTCCACTAAAACAAGGATTAAGACGGTACTAGTTTTTTATGCATTGGTTTAGAACGGAAAAGCTCCGAGACCATCCTCCACTAAAACAAGGATTAAGACTCCAAGGACTTCCTGAGCCTCAGGAAGGTGTCCTGTACTCCGAGACCATCCTCCACTAAAACAAGGATTAAGACAGGGAACTTGCAGTGAAAGGTATCCTTATAGGATACCTCTCCGAGACCATCCTCCACTAAAACAAGGATTAAGACCTTGTACAGGAGCTTTCTGCCATTAACGGTTTCTCCGAGACCATCCTCCACTAAAACAAGGATTAAGACGGTCACTCGACGACCCTTTAGGGTCTCTGACGCGGCTCCGAGACCATCCTCCACTAAAACAAGGATTAAGACTCGCGAATTAAATTCGCGTTAGGCGTTGGTCTTCGGGCTCCGAGACCATCCTCCACTAAAACAAGGATTAAGACTCCAAACCTGCGTGACCGTTGGGGTCTTGATTTAAGATCTCCGAGACCATCCTCCACTAAAACAAGGATTAAGACTATTGCTCCTTCATACCATTCTACGTCTACAGATGTCTCCGAGACCATCCTCCACTAAAACAAGGATTAAGACTTGTCGCTGCGCGGATCTGCGCGTGCGTCTCGGCATCCTCCGAGACCATCCTCCACTAAAACAAGGATTAAGACTACCTCAGACACCACGGGGGTGTCTGTCTGGCTACTCCGAGACCATCCTCCACTAAAACAAGGATTAAGACATCTCCACACACGAAGAACAGTTTCCCCGTGGATGGGTTCTCCGAGACCATCCTCCACTAAAACAAGGATTAAGACGTGGCAATGTCTTTCACCTCAATCCCCCCCACTCTCTCCGAGACCATCCTCCACTAAAACAAGGATTAAGACAGGCCGAGAAAGACCGTCTCGCAGCCTTGCGACGCGCCCTCCGAGACCATCCTCCACTAAAACAAGGATTAAGACTTCTCCATTCATTGACGAATGAACCGTCACAGTCTCCGAGACCATCCTCCACTAAAACAAGGATTAAGACATGTCGATAACATAAGCAGTTTTCATAATTCTTGTGCCGCTCCGAGACCATCCTCCACTAAAACAAGGATTAAGACGCCGCTGTCGCAAACTCGTTGACGAATCAGCGCTTTGACTCCGAGACCATCCTCCACTAAAACAAGGATTAAGACAAAACCGGCGCCGAGCCAGGTCAACCGACGACCCTTTACTCCGAGACCATCCTCCACTAAAACAAGGATTAAGACTTTGTCGACAGGACTGGGCGCACAAACCGTCCGATTCTCCGAGACCATCCTCCACTAAAACAAGGATTAAGACGCCACTCGGGTGCGTCCACACCCGTAACGGTGAAAACCCTCCGAGACCATCCTCCACTAAAACAAGGATTAAGACTTTTCAATATGCAACGTTTTACTATTTGCTGCATTGCCTCCGAGACCATCCTCCACTAAAACAAGGATTAAGACATTGATACTAGGCGTCTATAATGGCCTCGTTTTCATATGCTCCGAGACCATCCTCCACTAAAACAAGGATTAAGACCTATAGTTATCCGCCTTCTCGAAGATTCCACCATAATCTCCGAGACCATCCTCCACTAAAACAAGGATTAAGACAGGTCCTCTACAGTTGCTTTGGTCTCCTTGATATCCTCTCCGAGACCATCCTCCACTAAAACAAGGATTAAGACTCATAACGACATTCTGATTTGGACGCTGGTGCAACACCTCCGAGACCATCCTCCACTAAAACAAGGATTAAGACAGGCACATGGAGGTTTTCTCGCATCCAGCGAGCTGCCCTCCGAGACCATCCTCCACTAAAACAAGGATTAAGACATACATTTTAGGGCTATTATATCACTGTCACAGATACTCCGAGACCATCCTCCACTAAAACAAGGATTAAGACCACCCACAGTTAATCCTTAGAAGGTTTAAACTGTTACTCCGAGACCATCCTCCACTAAAACAAGGATTAAGACACCCTGTTTTTCTTTAGGGTTGGCATACTTAAAATGGGCTCCGAGACCATCCTCCACTAAAACAAGGATTAAGACAATTGCTCGATGGTCCATGTTTGATTGAATGTGAGGTCTCCGAGACCATCCTCCACTAAAACAAGGATTAAGACTATATGGAGATATTTCTTTATGTCACCAACAAGTTTGCTCCGAGACCATCCTCCACTAAAACAAGGATTAAGACGGCATCAACCCCTACGATGGTGAAGACTTCCCCGTCCCTCCGAGACCATCCTCCACTAAAACAAGGATTAAGACCCCCAAGCTCTTCGAAGGTATTGCCTTCTTCTTTGGCACTCCGAGACCATCCTCCACTAAAACAAGGATTAAGACGGTTGGACTGGGTGTGTAACAGAAAGAACGTGACTCTCCGAGACCATCCTCCACTAAAACAAGGATTAAGACGCGTCGACACCGGTCACGGTGAAGACTTCACCATCTTCCTCCGAGACCATCCTCCACTAAAACAAGGATTAAGACACAGTTTAGGCAGTCCTGCACATACTTTGTTACGCCCTCCGAGACCATCCTCCACTAAAACAAGGATTAAGACCAGTGTGAAGGTTAAGGTTTATAATAAAAGGAGAGAGACTCCGAGACCATCCTCCACTAAAACAAGGATTAAGACACCTGATAAAATAAAAATGCTCAGAGGCCAGGCAGGCGACACACACCATCGTCGTTATCGAGCGCCACATATCATCACGACACGACAGACACTCGAAGTATAAAATTGCCGAGAGCCAAAGATTTAGGAGTATATACACCCCCGAACCATTAACCCTCGGCAATATGTTTTTATTATCCACCGTTTTTACATGACGCGCAAAAAAAAGGGGATTACATCCAACGCCTAAGCGCTGTGTTGTAATCCCTTTCAATTTTTGTGACCCCGGAGGGGCTCGAACCCTCGACCCGCTGATTAAGAGTCAGCTGCTCTACCAACTGAGCTACGGAGTCATGCATCGGACAGGCATCGCTTTGCCCTCTTTGCGGATGCAAAGGTACAACCTTTCGGCGAACCGACCAAATATTTTTCAAAAAATTTTGCCGAGAAAATTTTTACTCGACCGCAAATGCCGTATCCACCCCGATATAAAAGCCCGCCTTATCAATACTGTGTATTTTTGCATATTTATATCGACATACGATATTCCGAAGCGGCTGCATCTCGTTTTTTTTGGTTAACTTTGCACTGATAAGCACGAGGCGTTCCGAGGCACGATAGTACCGACGGGCGCGCCTTGGGCTTTCGCGTCACTTACATTACACACCACCCACCCTAACACGAGACCACGAATATGCCAATGCGCAAATGGCGCGTCGATGACAGCGCCGAAATGTACAACATACGCGGCTGGGGCCGCAGCTATTTTGACATCAACGAAAAAGGCAATGTGACCGTAACGCCGCGCCCGGGAGATTTTCCGGTAGACCTTAAAGAATTGATGGATCGCCTACAGGAACGCGACCTGACATCGCCCATACTGTTGCGCTTTCCGGACATTTTGGACAACCGTATCGAGAAAATTTCGAACTGCTTCCGCGAAGCAGCCTCCCGCTACGGATACACGGCACAAAATTATATGATATACCCCATCAAGGTAAATCAAATGCGCCAAGTCGTGGAGGAAATTGTGTGCTACGGCACCAAATTCAATATCGGCCTCGAAGCCGGATCCAAGCCCGAATTGCACGCCGTCTTGGCCACCAACACCAACGCCAATGCCCTGGTAATCTGCAACGGATACAAGGACGAGAGCTATATCGAGTTGGCATTGCTGGCCCAAAAGATGGGTCGCCGTATATACCTGGTGGTGGAAAAGCTGAACGAACTGCGGCTTATCGCCGACATATCCGAACGCCTCGGCGTACGTCCCAACATCGGCATACGTATCAAGCTCTCCAGCGCCGGCTCGGGCAAATGGGCCGAGAGCGGCGGCGACCAAAGCAAATTCGGCCTCAATTCGTCCGAATTGCTCGAAGCCCTGGGCATACTCGAAGAACGCGGCATGAAGGACTGCCTCAAGCTGATACATTTCCATATAGGCAGCCAAATCACCAAGATACGTCGCATCAAGAACGCCTTGCGCGAAGCCACTCAGTTCTACGTTCAGCTGTCGCAAGCCGGATTTGACATCGACTTCGTAGACATCGGCGGCGGACTGGGCGTCGATTACGACGGCACACGCTCGGCATCCAGCGAAAGCTCAATGAACTATTCCATACAAGAGTACGCCAACGACTCGGTGAGCGCCCTGGTGGACGTATGCGAAAAGAACAACCTCAAGCAACCCAATATCATCACCGAGAGCGGACGTTCGCTCACGGCGCACCACTCGATATTGATATTCGAAGTGCTCGAGACCACCAACCTCCCCGTATGGGAAGATGACGAGACACTGCCCGAAGACGCGCACGAGCTGGCCAAAGAGTTGTACGACATCTGGGACAAGCTCAACGGCCCGTCACTATATGAGTCATGGCACGATGCGCTGCAGATACGCGAAGAAGCACTCGACCGCTTCTCGCTGGGCGTGCTCGACCTGAAGACACGCGCCCAGGTCGAAAAACTATTCTGGAGCATTGCACGCGAGGTGGGCGAGATGGCTGCAAGTATGAAGCACCCGCCCGAGGAATTGCGAGGCATTGCCAAGATGCTACCCGACAAGTACTTCTGCAACTTCTCCCTATTCCAGTCGCTACCCGACTCGTGGGCCATAGATCAAGTATTCCCCATAATGCCCATTCAGCGTCTTGACCAAAAGCCCACCAAGACCTGCACCATACAGGACATCACCTGCGACAGCGATGGCAAAATCGCCAATTTCATCACCCTGCACGACCCGTCGTGCGCCCTGCCGGTGCACGCCATCAAACAAGGCGAAAAATACTACCTCGGCGTATTCCTCGTGGGTGCCTATCAGGAAATCTTAGGCGATATGCACAACCTCTTCGGCGACACCAACGCCGTGCACATCAATGTCTACCCCGACCATTACGACATTGACCGCATCATCGACGGCGAGACCGTAGCCGAAGTGCTCGATTACGTGCAATTCTCGGCTAAGAAGCTGGTGCGCAACGTCGAGTCATGGGTATCGGC
>DLLT01000056.1:0-60903 GCA_002478045.1 Porphyromonadaceae bacterium UBA7555 | reverse complement strand
TACACATACCTCGAAAAAGACTGATTTTACATTCTTTACAAACTCCGACAGAGCCGCATAGACGACACAACCACGCCTGAGTTCAACACCCTCCAAGAGCATACCACGTGCGAGTATTCATCCAACTGTCATACGACGGAACGCCATTCAACGGATGGCAAATCCAGCCCGACCGCCCCAGCGTCCAAGAGACACTCGAGCAAGCCTTCGAGATGGTGCTGCATACCCATATCAAGGTAACAGGCGCCGGGCGCACCGACACCGGCGTACACGCGCGCACTATGGTGGCCCACGCCGACATCCCCGACGACTTCGCACAAGACGCGGCAGCCATGCGCCGCCTACACGGAGCCCTAAGCGGAATCTGCCGTCCGGCCATAGCGGTACACACCATCACGCCGGTACACGCTGATGCACATGCACGCTTCGATGCAACCACCCGCACCTACAGATACATGATGCACACGGCCGAGAACCCCTTTATACGCCACCTGTCGTGGCGCGCGCCCGCCGACCTGGACTTCGAAGCTATGAACCGCGGCGCCGCCTTGGTGATCGGTCACAAAGACTTCACCTCGTTCTCCAAGCTACACACAGACACCAAGACAAATATCTGCAATGTCACCGTATGCCGCATGGTCCGGCAAGGCCCGACTTCGTGGTACTTGGAGATTCGCGCCGACCGCTTTCTGCGCAATATGGTGCGCGCCGTCACGGGCACACTTGTAGACGTCGGACGCCACAAGTACGCTCCCGAACACGTGGCCGAAGTCATCGCAGCCATGGACCGAGGCGTCGCCGGCACATCCATGCCCGCACACGCGCTATACCTCTGGGACATCGAATACCCATATTACAAAACAATACAGATATGACACGACGCCGAAATAGCCGCAGAAAATCCGGCCGTCTAATCCCGGGAATACAGTGGCTGCTGTACGCACTCGTATTCGTGGGCGCCACCCTCGCTTGGTGGCAGTCCTGCCAAACAGACACCAAGGCACAGAGTGTCGAGGGTACCGACAGCAACGCACTGCTGGAAGTCTCCATGCCGACGACCCAAGATGGGGCAATAATCAAATACCCCGGGTTTACCGTCAACTTCAACTCCGACAAGCATACACCCAATTACGTAGCATGGGAATTGACGCGCGACCGCATAGACGGCCCGTACAAACGCTCCAACAACTTCCGTACCGACGAAGCCGTAGTCGGGTGCCCCACGCCCGAAGACTATCGCCGCAGCGGATACGACCGCGGACACATGGCGCCGGCCGCCGACATGAAATGGTCTCGTCAGGCTATGGACGCGTGCTTCTATCTCACCAATATCTGTCCCCAGTCGCAGCACCTCAACACCGGACCGTGGCGCAAACTCGAAGAAGCCACACGCCGATGGGCCGCACGCGACAGTGCGCTCATAGTAATCTGCGGCCCCATACTCACGGACCATATTACCGAAACCATAGGCGCGACCAAAGTCGCCGTACCCAAGCGCTTCTTCAAGGTCATACTCGCCCCGTACGCCAATCCGCCGCGAGGCATCGCCTTCGTCATGTCCAACCTCGTACAACCCGGCGGAATGCAGACCGCCGCCACATCCATAGACGAAGTCGAAAGCATCACCGGACTGGACTTCTTTGCCGCACTGCCCGACGACATCGAAGCCCAAGTGGAAGCTCAAAACAACTTCAATCAATGGCAACGCCGCCAATAAGCACCGCCAGGCTCACTCGGGCACTCCTCATAAGCCAATGAATACAGACACAATATGCGCCATATCCACCGCCCCCGGAGTGGGCGGCATCGCCGTGGCTCGCGTCAGCGGACCTCAAGCCATAGCCATCGTTGACAGCATTTGGCGCGGCCGAGGCCTCGCTCAAGCCGCCACCCACACGGCGCACCTGGGCGACATCATCGATACCGACGGATCGGTGCTGGACCAAGCCCTGGCCACAGTTATGCGCGCACCGCGCTCGTACACGGGCGAAGACACCGTCGAAATATCGGTACACGGTTCGACATACGTCCAAAGACGCCTCATCGAGACACTTATCTCTGCCGGCGCACGCCTAGCCGAACCGGGCGAATTCACACGCCGAGCCTTTGCCGCCGGCAACCTCGACTTAGCCCAAGCCGAAGCCGTCGCCGACCTCATAGCCTCACGCTCCAAAGCCGCACACGACCTCGCCGTCAAGCAGATGCGCGGCGGAATATCACAACGACTCGACCGCTTACGCGCCCAACTTGTAGACCTGGACGCACTACTCGAACTCGAGCTCGACTTCTCGGAAGAAGACGTCCAATTTGCCTCACGCAAACGTCTGCGCGACACCATAACACAGATAATCAAGCATATTCAGCAATTACACGACAGCTACACGGCCGGCAACGCCATACGCGAAGGCTTCACCGTAGCCATCGCCGGAGCCACCAACGCCGGCAAATCATCGCTGCTCAACGCCCTCGTAGGCGATGAGCGAGCCATCGTCAGCGACATCCACGGCACCACACGCGACATTATCGAAGACACCATCACCGTAGGCGCCTACACCTTCCGACTGCAAGACACAGCCGGCATACGCGACCGCGCACAAGCCGACACCATCGAAGCCATAGGCATCGACCGCGCCACCGAAGCACTGCTCAAAGCCGACATAGCCCTCGTGCTGTGCCCCGCCGATGCAGACGAAGCCGCGCGCCTCCACGCCGTCAACCTCACCCGACTTCGTCGCCAAGCCAACCCCTCGGCGTGTACCATCCTTATAGTCAGCAAAGACGACATCTGCCCGGCCAAAGACTGCGTTGAAGCGCTACTCGACCCGCTACCGGACAATATCGACATTGTAGCCGTCAACACAGTCACCGAAGACGGCATAAACCCCATATACGAAGAGCTGGAATTCTACGCCAAAAAAATTGCCGGCAACGCCCCGGACATTATGATTTCCAACATCCGACAGCGTCAGGCACTCGCCGAAGCACTCGCCGCCGCCCGCCGCGTCTCCGAAGCGCTCACCTCAGACGCCACCCTCGACATCGCCGCCTTCGCCCTGCGCGACTGCATCGAAGCACTCGCCGCCGTCACCGGCCGCATATCCTCCCAAGAAGTTCTCAACACCATCTTCTCCCGCTTTTG
Source organism: Porphyromonadaceae bacterium UBA7555 (assembly GCA_002478045.1). Taxonomy (GTDB): domain Bacteria; phylum Bacteroidota; class Bacteroidia; order Bacteroidales; family Muribaculaceae; genus CAG-873. The sequence continues at coordinate 57,764 of DLLT01000056.1, read as the reverse complement.
CATCGGAAAATAATTGCAAAAAACATTCCAACATTTACACCGACTCAACCTCCGTATAACAGCAAACAATCAAATAGTATGCAAACGGAGTACTACAACTCAGTAAAGATATGTTGACTGTGCAAAACGCATCAAAAGCCTAAAACTTCACAGCCGACACATATAAAAGTGCGCCCATAAACAAGACGTTTCAGTCATCAAACGTCATAAAAGTTTCGGAACGCTCCATGACAGTGGCAAATGTTAAAAATGAGGGAAGAACGGAGATGTAATATATGTTTTACAACATATTATGCTGCTGTTTGCAAATTAATGTGTAATTTTGACGTCCATTTCCGCTGAGAAGTGCGATGCCCGGCAGGGTTTCGTGCAATACTTGTTTTCCCCCTTATGGTGAAAATAAGTATATGGGTACGCGACATAGAGATGTCTCACTCAGCCTCGCTCGCGGAAAAAACGACGGTCACACCCGCTTCCGACGCACCTCTTGTGCTTATACAAACAAAGAAGAATTCGAAAGAGCAAACCACACCGTCAAAGTCCTAAAGACCAAAGGCCCGGGACGTGTCCCATAGCCGCATACTACATTTCGACATACAAAGACAACATAAATTATTAAAACCTAATAACACCTTATGAGACTTAAACTGTTCCTGATTGTGCTCCTGGCCGCAGTATTGCCGGGGTTGGCACAAAGTTCCAAAATCGTTGGTACAGTGGTCAATGCCTCCACGGGCGCGCCTATATCCGGCGCCACCGTCAGCCTAAGCAAGCAAGGCAATACCACCACAGATGCCAACGGCAACTTCGTGCTGCGCGTCACTGCCGGCACCAGCGACCGTATGCTCGTAGCCTTTGACGGCTATGAAACTTACGGCGCCGACATCACCGTGGCTTCCGCCATCACCGAAGTAGGCACCATCCGGCTCAACCCCATCAACTACGATGCCGAGATGTACGGTGACCTCAATGATATGTATGCAGATGAGTCCGCTATGGACGCCGGCGATGATGACGACAACGGCCGCCAGAATATCGTGGCACTCACCGGAGCAAACGACGACATATACTACAACACGGCCAGCTACAACTTCGGCCCCATGTACTTCAATTATCGTGGTATGCGTTCCGAATATCAGACCATATACCTCAATGGTATAGAGATGAACGACCCCATACGCGGCCGCTTCAATTTCTCGTCACTACTGGGTCTGACCTCGCGCGCCTTCCGCAACAAAACCAGCGCCGTAGGCACCGCCGTAGCCAACTTCGGTATGGGCAACCTGGGGGGTAGCGTCAACTACAACACCATCACCGACACATACGCTCCAGGATTTAACGGCTCGCTGGCATACACCAACTCCAACTATATGTTCCGCGCCATGGCCACATACTCCACCGGTCTGAGCAAAAACGGCTGGGCCTTCACCATCAGCGGCATCGGTCGCTACTCCAAAGAAGGTGTCATCGACGGCACATTCTACAACAGCGGCGGCCTGTTCATATCTCTCGAGAAAGTACTGAACAAGCACAACAGCCTGACCCTTACGGCCTTCGGCGGTCCCACGCAGCGCGCCACCGCATCCGCCACCTATCAGGAAGTTTACGACCTGGTAGATGACAACCTCTACAATCCCAACTGGGGCTGGCAAAACGGCAAAAAGCGCAGCTCACGCATCATTGAGTCCTATGACCCCACAGCAATGCTCACCTGGCTCTACAAAGACGATCGCACGATGCTCAACACCACCGCCGCCGTTCGCTGGACCAGCTACTCGCAGTCCGCTCTGCAGTACTACAAGGCCAATGACCCCAACCCCACATATTACCGCTACCTCCCATCATACTACGACAACGAAGAGGAAGCCAACTACTACACCTATCTGTGGCAAAACGACGAAAGCTTCCGCCAGATCAACTGGGACAACCTCTACACCATCAATAAACTCAACAACATCCAGAACGAAGGCAAAGACGAAGCCGACCATAAAGGATCGTCCTACATTATGGAGAACCGCGTGAACAAGCAGTTCAACACCATGTTCAACACCTTCATCAACCACCGTCTTAACGACCACTTCCAGTTGCAAGCCGGCCTGTCGTTCAACTACACCAAGGCATCCTACTACAAGACCATACGCGACCTCCTCGGCGGCGAATATTGGCTTGACATTGACCCCTTCAGTGACCGCGACATCACCATCGCGCCCCAGAACCTTCAAAACGACCTCGACAACCCCAACCGCCGCGTCACCAAGGGTGACCGCTTCGGTTACGACTACGACTTCCACTACCTCAAGGCCGAAGGATGGTTGCAAAACACCTTCACCAGTGTACACTGGGATGTCAACTACGGTGCTCGTATGAGCTTCACCCAATTCTACCGCGACGGACATATGCGCAATGGTCGTGCCCCACTCAACTCCCTAGGCAAGAGCTCCACAAGCCAATTTGACAATGCAGGCGTCAAAGCCGGTGCCACCTACAAGCTCGACGGCCGCAACTTCTTCACCGCGCACATCAGTTACGGCACACGCGCACCGCGAGCCGACCAAGCATTTATCGCACCGCGCGTCAAGAACACCTTGGTAAGCGACCTGCGCAGCGAACGCGACTTCTCGGCCGACATCTCCTACGGATGGGCATACCGCCGCTTCCGTGGCGCCCTGACCGCTTACTACGTCAACCTCGACAACGTTACCGAGCGCACGGGATTCTACGATGACCGCTACTCCACTTACGCCATATACGCACTCACCGGCGTCCGCAAGGTATCCAAGGGTATCGAATTGGGTATGTCCTTCAAGATTACACCCAGCCTCACCGCAACATTCGCCGGCACATACGCCAAGTATCAGTACAAGAACAATCCGCAGGGTACACGCTCATTCGAAAACGGCCTATACGCCGACACCACCCAGACCGTATACCTCAAAAATTACTATGTAGGTTCGACACCCCAGACAGTCTGCAACCTCGGCCTCGATTGGGCTGCTCCCGGCAACTGGTTCTTCAACGTCAACGGCACTTGGATGGGCGACTCTTACGTGTCGCTCTCCCCGGCATACCACGAAGCTCTGCCCGAACTATGGAAAAACATTGAGAACTGCACACCCGAGAAACTTCAGGCCAAAATTGAAGAGCTCTCCGCTCAGGAAAAACTGAAGAACGCATTCAGCCTCAACGTTTCTATAGGCAAATTGATCTACATCAACCGCAGCGTATCGCTCAACCTCAACCTCAACGTCAACAACGTCCTCAACAACCGCGACATCGTCACCAACGCATACCAGCAGGGACGTCTTGATACCAAAAACTACATACGCGACAAGTATCCCAACAGATACCAGTACGCTCAAGGCGTCAAAGTATTCTTCAACGTCGGAGTACGCTTCTGATACGGCAAAAATCGCGTAAACACCAAAGTATCACGCCCCAAAACATAATATCAAGACAATGAAAAAATCATTAATATACATCTATACAGCCCTGCTGGCACTCGCCGGCTCCGTATCGCTGTCGTCCTGCGATGACGACTTCGAGCGTCCGCCCATGGTGCTACCCACTGCCACACGCCAAGCCAACACCACCATTGCCGAACTTAAGACCAAGTTCTACAAAGGCGATAACAACTACGCCACGCTTGTCGAGAAACGCGAAGACGGCTCAGACTATATCATCAAAGGCCGCGTAATATCCTCCGACCAATCCGGCAACTTCTTCAAACAATTGGTCATCGAAGACGAAACCGGAGCAATCCAAGTCAATATCGACAGCTACGACCTCTACGAATCCTATCAGTACGGACAGGAAATAGTCATAGACGTCACCGGCTTGTATGTCGGCGCCTACGGCAAGCTTATGCAAATAGGTTCGACTCCCAACAACAACTATCCCGGACGTATAGCCTCCGACCTCGCCGCAAAACAAATCGAAGTCAACGGACTTTCCGAACCCGAAAAAATTACTATCGGCGAATACACCATCGGCGCACTCAATGACCTGATTTCAAATCAGGAAGAATTCTTGGCCAAGCAATGCCTCCTCGTATCCATCAAAGACGTGACCTTCAAGGACGCCGGCAAAGCCACACTCGCCGAAAAAGACAAGAACACCTCGCGCACCATCTCCGATGGCACCGGTGATATGATTGTCTACACCAGCGGATACAGCGACTTCTACGACTACTACTGCCCCGAAGGCAAAGGCACCATTGTCGGCATCCTCAGCTTCTACAACCGCTCATGGCAAATACGCCTCATCGGCGTCAGCGAAGACGAAACCGCCCCTGAATACATGCGCGGCCTCATCGGCTACGAACTCAAGAAAGAACCCTCGGCCGGCGGTGGCGGTGACACTCCCTCCGGCGAAGCCGTGACCTCGCTTGACGAAAATTTCGATGCAGGCACCGAAATACCCACCGGATGGTTCCAGAAACAAGTCGCCGGCAACAAGACATGGTTCGTAAAATCCTTCAACAGCAACAACTACATCTCCATGTCCGGCTACAAGGGCACAGCTCCATTTGACCAGTGGCTCATCTCGCCCGCCATCGATATGGACAAAGTGGCAGACAAGACCCTCACCTTTGACACCCAAGTCAACGGATACGGCGCCAAAACCACGACTCTCAAAGTTTACGTCGTTACCAATCTTGACAAACTTGACGACGCCACCGAACTCAAAGCCACATTAGCCACAGCGCCCGAAAGCGGATACAGCAACTGGGCCAACTCCGGTAGCATCGACCTCAAGGCTTTCACCGGCAAAGTATACATCGCATTCCGCTACCAAGCCACCCAGGATGCCAATTACGCCACCTGGTGCGTAGACAACGTCAAACTCAACGCCACCAAATAATAAGCGTCACGACACACCCATATATTCAATAACACAAGCCAACACATCATACAAAATATATGAAACCACTGAAATCATATCTGGCGTGGGTCGCCGTGACACTCGCAGTAGCGGGAGCCACCACGGCTTGCCAAGACGACATCGACGATCCCATCATCGATGCCCCCGTGGCCAAAGACCAACCCAATACATCCATACTCGAGCTCAAAACCAAGTATTGGAATGACGCTACCAACTACATAGACACCATAGGCACACGCGACGACGGCAGCCACTACGTCATCTCCGGACGCGTCGTCTCCTCCGACGAAGCAGGCAACGTCTTCAAGTCGCTCGTCATCCAAGACGGAACCGCAGCCCTGTCGCTGTCCATCAACTCCTACAACCTCTACCTCAAATACCGCCGCGGTCAGGAAATCGTACTTGACGTCACCGGCATGTATATCGGCAAATACAACGGCCTCGTACAACTCGGCCAGCCCGAATGGTACGAAAACGGCGCCGCTTGGGAAGCATCATTCATGTCTCCCGAGTACTTCACCGCACACGCCCAGCTCAACGGCTTCCCCGATGTGTCCAAACTCGACACCCTCGTAGTCAACTCCTTCTCCGAGCTGCCTACCGACCCCGCCGGACTCATCAAATGGCAAAGCCAGTTGGTACGCTTCAACAACGTATCCTTCGCCAACGGCGGCAAAGCCACATTCTCCGAGTATAAGTCCAATGTCAACCAAAGCCTCGTAGATGCAGATGGTTCGAGCATCAACGTCCGCACCTCCGGATACTCCAATTTCTGGAACAAAACACTTCCCGAAGGCCATGGTGACGTTGTAGCCATACTCTCGTACTACGGCACCAGCGGATGGCAGCTCATACTCAACGACTACGAAGGTTGCATGAACTTCGGCAACCCCACAGTTCCCGAAGGCTCGCAGAGCAAACCCTGGAGCGTTGACAAAGCCATCGAACTCGAAAAAGCCGGCACAGACAAGTCCGGATGGGTATCAGGATACATCGTCGGCGCCGTAGGCCCCGAAGTCACCGAAGTCAAGACCAACGATGACATCGAATGGAAGGCCGATCCCCTGCTGAGCAACACCCTCGTTATCGGACAAACCGCCGACACCAAAGACATTGCACATGCACTCGTCATCGAGCTGCCCGACGGCTCCAAGCTCCAGACTCTCGGCAACCTCGTCGACAACCCCGGCAACTATGGCAAACAGATCGCCCTGCGCGGCACACTCGCCAAAGCTATGGGCACCTTCGGCATCACCGGCAACAACGGCACCACCGATGAATTCTCTATCGAAGGTCTCAACCCCGGCGGTGAAGGCATCCCCGAAGGTACAGGCACCAAAGAGTCGCCCTACAACTGCTCGCAAGTACTCGCCGGAGCCTCCGGCACCGCATGGGTCAAAGGCTACATCGTAGGCTCCAGCGCCGGCAAGACCGCCGCCGAAATGACCAACGCCACCGGCACTGCCGCCTCGGCCTCCAACATCTTCATCGCCGCCAAGGCCGACGAAACCGACTACACCAAGTGCATCCCCGTACAGCTCCCCGTAGGCAATGTGCGCACCTCGCTCAACCTCCAGGCTCACCCGGAGAACCTCGGCAAAGTTGTAGCCGTCAACGGCTCGCTCGAAAAATACTTCGGACAACCCGGCGTCAAGACCGTCACCGAATTCGACCTCGAAGGCGGCGTCACTCCTCCCACGCCTCCCGTAACCTCCGGCGATGGCTCGGAGAACAACCCCTACACCGCTGCCGAAGTCATTGCCTTCAACCCGCAATCCTCTCAAGAAGCCACCAAGAGTGCCGTTTGGGTCACCGGTTACATCGTAGGATGGGCTGACGTCAGCGCTACACCCTACATGATCACTGCCGAGACCGCTCACTTCGATGCCTCCGCCACCATGGCCACCAATATCTTGGTAGCTCCCTCGGCCGATGTCAAGGACGTTTCCAAGTGCATCGGCGTACAGCTCCCCACCGGCGAAATACGCACCGCCCTCAACCTCCAAGCCAACCCCGGCAACCTCGGCAAGAAACTCCTGATCAAGGGTGACATTATGAAGTATTGCGGCGTCCCCGGCATCAAGAACGCTTCCGCCTATAAGCTCGAAGGCGGCGTCACACCTCCCACACCCACCCCCACCGACCCCGTGGCCTCGCTTAACGAAAACTTCGATACATCCTCCAACATCCCCGCCGGATGGACGCAGAAGCAAGTGACCGGCAACAAGGCCTGGTACGTACCCTCGTACAACGGCAACAACTACGCTGCTATGACCGGATACAAGGGCACAGGTCCCTTTGACCAGTGGCTCATCTCCCCGGCCATAGATATGTCCAAAGTCACCAAGAAAGTGCTGACCTTCGACACCCAAGTCAACGGATACGGCTCCACCGAATCCGCCCTCAAGGTCTTCGTGCTCACCGCAGCCGACCCCGCCACAGCCAAAGCAACGCAGCTCAACCCCAACCTGGCAACAGCTCCCGCAAGCGGATACAGCGGCTGGGCCAACTCGGGCGAACTGGACCTGAGCGCTTTCTCCGGCATCATTTACATCGGATTTGAGTACACCTCGCCCGCGGCCGACAATTACGCCACCTGGTGCGTAGACAACATCTTGCTCAACGCCGAAGGCGGCAGCACCCCCGACCCGACCCCGACACCCACTCCCTCGGGCGACTACAAGGGTGACTTCAACTCCTTCAACAATGGACAAGCAAAGTCCCAATACGGCACATACACCAACAACACCGGATGGACCGCCACCAACGCCATCATCTTCGGCGGCGGAGACAACGATTCAAACCCGATATTTAAGTTCATCGGCGCCACCGGAACGCTGGCTCCGACCCTCAACGGCAAGACCTCCGCGCCGGGCAGCCTCGTATCGCCCACACTCACAGGAAGCATCAAGACCCTGACCTTCAAGTACGGGTTTGCTTTCAATGAAACAAAAGCTCAGTTCACCGTAAACGTCAAGGACGCCGCCGGCAACGTCATCAAGAGCCAAGTCGTGACCCTCGACACCATCACGGCCAAGACCGCCTACGACTTCAGTCTTGATGTCAACTACAACGGCAGCTTCACTATCGAAATCATCAACAACTGCTACTCACAGCTCGACGCCAATAAGGACCGCGTGTCCATTTGGAATCTGACCTGGAGCGAGTGACAACCCACGCCAAAGACCGGCCACGCCACACCGCCACACTCCGGCGGTGTGGCACGTCGGCCTTTCGGTTTTTTTCAAGTAATACCAAACACCGATGAAACTCACCAAGACAATTGCCGCCGCGCTGCTGACCCTGGCCTGCATAGCCCCGGCATACGCCCAAGACAACAAGACAGAACGCATGATTACGCAGACCGCCGGCATCGCGTTCTACAACCTTGAGAACTTCTTTGACACCATTCCCAACAACCCGCTGGGCCGCGACCTCGAGTACACCCCCAAAGGCAAAAATCAATGGGACAGCCGTAAATACTGGAACAAGGTCAACAACCTTGCTCGCGCCATATCATCGTTCACCTCCAAGCGTACACCCAACGGTCCGGCCATCATAGGCGTCAGCGAAGTCGAGAACCGCACGGTACTCGAAGACCTCGTACGCGACCCGCAACTCGCACCCTGGAACCTCCAAATCGCACACCACGACTCGCCCGACAAACGCGGTATCGACGTCAGCCTCCTGTACAACCCCAAGTACTTCAAACTGGAAAACGTCACCAACCACACCCTCACCGAACTGTCCTTCGCCACACGTGACCAAATGTGCGTCGTCGGCCGACTGATGGGACAGCGCATAGCCGTCATCGTCAACCACTGGCCCTCGCGCATCGGCGGCCAAGAAAAATCCTCGCCCAACCGCGAGGCCGCCGCACGCCTGTGCCGCGCCATCTCCGACTCGCTGTGGCGCGTAGACCCCCAAATCGGCGTCATCATCATGGGCGACCTCAACGACGACCCCATGGACAAATCATGCGCCGAAGTCCTCGGGGCCAAACGCGACAAAAAAGACGTCAAGGAAGACCACTGCTTTTACAACCCTTTCTGGAGCATACTTGACCATGGCACCGGAACGCTCGCCTATAAGAGCTCGTGGAACCTCTTCGACCAAATAATCGTCTCCGGCAACCTACTCAACACACCCGAAAATCGCTGGCATTTCCTGCGTGCCGAAGTCCTCAATCGCGACTTCCTCAAAGACACCGAAGGCACACGGCAAAACTACCCACGGCGTACCTTTGCCTCCGGCGTATACCTCAACGGATACTCCGACCACTTCCCCACCGAAATCTTCGTAACGCGCCGCCTCCCCGCTCCCAAGCGCTGACGCACACGCCGATCCCTCCCCACGCATACCGCGCCGCACGCACGCCCCTTACAGCGTCCTGCGGCGCGGCCGCTATATAATTGCATCATCTCGCTTGGTAGAAACCGGCTACGCTTGTTCAATAACTCGCAGTCGAAAACTACCACAAAGCAAAGAATAAAAACCGACCGAAAAAAGCTCTTCTGCCAATAAAGGTTCTCTAAATGACAAGTTATTCACGTTTAATCACTATCTTTGCGACATAATCAACCATATACGATGCGGCAATTGCTTCACATTACCATACAAAAACAATCATTTTACCCAAACAATCCAACACCACCAAAGAAATGACAAAAACACCACTACTAATCCTCTTTGCAGCATGTTCTCTATATGCCTGCAAAGACGACGACCTAAGAACGAAAGAGGACGTCTCAAACAAAAACACTGCCGAGAAAGGCATGCAGCGTGTGATAGTCGGTTCATCATCGGAGATAGAAGCCTTACTTGACGAGCTTGGAGAACCAACCGGTAACAGCTCGAGAGCGGTACAAAACACCGGAGTACAGTTGTCTGACAACGAAGAACTGTTTGAATCACTTGTCGAGGCAAACCGCCGGAAAGTAATGGCCTCGCTTACTCCGGCGCAGTTAGACACCATCCGCAACGATGAAGAAGACCTCGAATTCTGCCTTTCCGACTCGGTAATCGCAGACATCCGCTTCGCGCAACTTCTGAATGCCGACCGTGAAATACAGGTAGGAGACACCGTATACAAATACGTCAAGAACGGGGTTGCTTTCACACCGGCGAAAACAGCTGCAGAACTGCAAGATATAGAAGCCCTTGTCTCTGACATCAAAGCTACAGACCAATCCGGCAACACAACATTAAAGGTGTCTGACAACGTGTCCTTCACTCCAATGGATTACCGTCACATGGAATACGTAACAGAAAGAGAGGACAACTTTGACGAAGCAACAGGCGGCGGTAGCCCAATGAATAAAGAAGCGGAAAATCTTACACTACACTTCACCTCTTTCGGCGCACAATTAAGCAATGGAGAGGTAATACCTAAAAGCGACATCCGAGAAGTTGACTTTACTGATGGCGGTGACGGCAATTGGCTTCATAAGGCCTGGACAGACATTTGGGGCGAAAACGTTGTCGCATTAATCCGCTTCAAGAAACGCCGCCAGCTAAACCTCAACTTCTACCATCAGAACTACAGGGTATATTCCAATACCGGCACAAAGCTAAAAATGCAGAAAAAAGTGTGTGGTATATGGTGGAACATAAAGGCAGAAATCATGGTTCACGGATGGGAAACTGCGACAATAAGATACGTACTCCCCAACCCGATACCACCAATAACAATAGACAAATCTTTTGGCAACAACCCGACAATAACGACAACGCATACATTCCCATTCGACAGCAAAACCCGAATGTTGATAAAAATACCATTCATCAACTACAACTTCACTACAAAAGACCTTTACAAGGCTTTTTCTGTGGCAGCAAAGGCCGCATTTAATGGGGCATCGTCGTGGGCGAAGTCAAAGGCCGGCAATGAGAACAATATTGGCCTGATGTGCGAACAGGACAAGTACACATACGTAATTCATGGCCCATTTAGCAGGTGCGTATATAATAAACGCAGCATCAATTCCAAGTTTGATGCAAGATGGTTTCCCGGAGAATGGGAATTTACATTCTCTTTTGCAAACAAGATCAAATTAGTTCGGATAAAAATTCCGAAGAAAGATGGAATTGAAATATACCGAGGGAGCGTGTATGGCGCCATCAAATACAAGGGAAAATGGCTCGCTGCACGAATATTCAAAGACAAGGACTCCAAGTAATGAAACGAGTAGTACTACTCCTTGTCTGTCTATTCTGCATCGCATCATCCTATGCCGTAGAGCCGCGATTAGTCCGCATGTTCGAGTTCGAGGCACGAGGCGGATTTACAGTCCCACTTGGCGGATATCGTGGTGGGCATACATTTGTCTCAGTGACGCTTGGCCTGGAGCTACGTTACAATACGGAGGAACAGCCTTGGGATTGCGGCGTATTCTTGCAACTTGACGGCGCCAACCGTCACTTTGATATATCGAGCCGTCCGAATGCATACTGGCATCAAACCAACCGAACATGGGCATACGGCATAACAGGCGATTACAACTTCAGACAAGGTTATCGGATAAATCCGTTTGTCGGGATAGGCGTAGGCGCTGCATCTATTGACCAAGTAGGCTCTTTAGACTGTCAAACAGTCTCGGCCGAAAACGCCTTTGTACTAATGCCGCGCACCGGCGTCGAGCTGTTCCACCACATACGCCTGACGGCACACTGTATGATTGTGCGGCGCGGCTTCCACACGGCCGCCCTCACCATAGGCTTCGTAATCGGCGGACGGCCCAAGAAAAGCGATTAGGCACATCCCCAACCCTATACGACAAATCGGCGGACGCCTGCGAAGCGTCCGCCGATTTGCGTTTATGTCCGCACGGCTATGCCACCGAGACGGGTATACCCGTGTCGGCGGTGATGCGTGCGGCGATAGCGTCTAATTCGTCGTGGCCTACCTTTGTGAGTGAATGTTCGGGCGTCTTCCGGTCGATGGAGTATAGCATAACCGAACGTGGGCGTATGCGGCGGTAGGCGTCGCACAGCGCTTCGATTTCGGCATCAGTGGTGTTGTCTACAGCCACGCCGTTGTGCGTTCCGCGTGTAAGCAACGTCTGTACTATTGCCTGTCCGGCAAACCGGACGAGGTTGCGGATGACACTCTCGGGCGTCGTCTCGGGTGATGTGGGTCGATTGAGGGTCCGGAAGGTGGCATCGACGGCGCTGTCCAGTTTGACGATATTATTGTCCACGCGGCGCAAGGCGGCAGCCACCGAGTCCAACCCGGCGCGAGTACTGTTGGTGAGGACGCTGACCTTGGCTTGCGGATAGTAGCGGTCGCGAAGCTCAAGGGTGTCGTCTATAACGCCGGCAAATTCGGGGTGCAGCGTCGGCTCGCCGTTTCCGCTGAAAGTGATGACGTCCAGCGGTGCCGCCTCGGCCTGCATCTTTTGCAACCGCGCCTCGAGCATCTCGCGCACCTGGGCGCGTGTGGGCAGCCCCGTAGTCCCGACACCCTGGGCATTGTACCCGGCCTCGCAGTACAGGCAGTCGAAGGTGCACACCTTGCCGTCGTCCGGCATCAGGTTGACACCGAGCGACACGCCGAGGCGGCGGCTGTGTATCGGCCCGAATATGGTGGAATGGAATAGTACTGTTTGCATATCGTTGTATCTATTGGGGGCATCGGCGGTCGTGATACGCGCTTCGGCCCGTAAGTTTCGTTAGGTTAATTTTGCGGTTAGGCCGTTGTTGGCAGCCACCGACACTCACTCGCTGACGACCGCTGTAGGAGGACGACGCCGCACAAACAAGCGAGTCGATTGGGCGGCTATCAACCCGGTGAGCGCGGCCATAGCGGCCACCGCAAGCAAATCCACCGGATCGAGCCGCACGGGATACCATGTAATAGACATAATCTCTTGTGCCTGTTCGCCGGCGCCGAGACTGACAAAATGCCCGTACTGTTGTGCCAGCGTCAGTGCCACGCCTATCACCATTCCGGCAGCGGCACCGACGGCCGTAATCAACCATCCCAAGGTGATGAATACGCGGCGCGTCATGGCGTGCGTGGCGCCGAGGCAACGCAGGGTCTCCATATTGCGGCGCTTTTCGAGCACCACCAGTGACAGCGTCGAGACAATATTGAACAGCGCAATGACCAGTATGAAGGCCAGCATCAGGAAGGTAATCCATTTCTCGATGGCAATCATACGGAAGGCGGTGGCTCGCTGTTGCAGTCGCGTCTGCACATCATACTGCGGCCCGACGACCTCGGACACGGCATCGCGCAAGGCGTCCGCATCGGCATCCGTACATGGGAACACCTCCACGGCCGTGGCCTGCGCATCGTACTCCATAAGGTCGCGTGCCACCTGCAGCGGCACCAATATATGGTCACGGTCGATATCGTTTTGCTGTGTACGGAAGACGCCACTGACACTGAGCGTTGCGCCGCGGAAGGCCGTCATGGGATTGGCGGGATTGATGCGCCCCACCCTGCGCGGCACATACAGACGCACGGGATGGTCGGCATCGGGCGCAACCAACAGCGAATTGGCCACGCCTACCGAGATGGTGGCGGCGGCAAAATCTTCGCCCAAGGCGTCGGGGACATTCCAGGCCAAGGCCCCGTCAATGATGGATCCGCCAATGGTGGACAGTGTGTCATATCCCTGCGGTATACCTTTGAACACCACCGGAACTTGATGCTCGCCGGAGATAAGCAATGCTCGCTCGGTGACTACCGGGACGGCCGTGACACCGTGCACGCCTGCCGCAATGACGCGGCACAGGCTGTCGGCATTCGTGACGGCACCGCCGCTGCGCGGCGAAACGCGCAAGGGCGCATCCAATACGGCCATATTGGCGGCAGCCAAGTCGCCAAAGCCATTGAAGATGGACAACACCACCACCATAGCGGCTACGGCCACGGCAATACCGGCCATCGACACAAAGGTGATGACATTGACCGCATTGTGCGAGTGTCGTGCCCGCAGGTAGCGAAAAGCTATACGCAACACCGGCATCGATGCCATGACGTGTCAGTCGTTGGTCTTGGCTGTGTCCACGCCGACAGCGTTGTCCGTTGCCCTGTCGTCTATGCCGTCGGAGGCGAGAAGTCGGTCGATATTCTCGGCATAGTCCAGCGAATCGTCCACGAAGAATGTCAACTCAGGCGTTTTACGCAGCTGATAGCGCACGCGCTGCGCCAGTTCGTAGCGTATGGTCTTGGCCGAGGCATTGATGCTCTTGATGATTTCGGCCGAGCGCTCGGAAGGGAAAATAGACAGATAAGCGCGAGCCACCGACAAATCGGGGCTAACGCGTACAGCGCTGACACTCACCAGCGTACCATGAGTCTTGGCTGTCTGCAAGCGGAACAATTCGCTGAGCTCCTTCTGTAGAAGTCGCGATATCTTGGCTTGACGTGTTGTCTCCATATTATATTGTGTTTATGTATATTATACGATCTGTAAAGGCGGAAGGTTCAGCGCACGCGACGCATTATCGTCATGCCGTCGCGTATGGGCAGAATGACTTTCTGGAAACGCGTATCGGCGGCCACCGCATCGTTGAAACGCATCAGCGCTCGAGTCTGCGCATCGACATGTGCGGCATCATCGGCCAGCACCTTGCCGCTCCAAAGTGTATTATCAGCAAGAATTATGCCACCCATGGGCACTCGGTCGGCCACCAGCTCCAACATCTCGAGATACAGACGCTTGTCGGCGTCCAGCAGCACCAAATCCCATTGGCCGGGCAGGTTCGGAACAACCTCCATGGCATCGCCGATGTGCAGACGGATGTCGCCGCCGCGTGCATCGGCGGCAAAAAGCGCACGCAATTCATCCTCGCGTTCGTCGTCCACCTCCACCGTATCCAAGGTGCAACCCACCGGCATACCCTCGGCAAGGCATAGCGTCGAGTAGCCGGTAAAAGCGCCGATTTCGAGTATACGATGCGGCGCAACCATAGCCGTCAGCATTTTCAGTAGTCGGCCCTGAATATGGCCGCAGCACATGCGCGGATAGACGTGACGCAGATTAGTACGACGCCACAGAGCCTCCAATTGCGGAGGCTCGGCGTCTATATGTCGGGCTATATACTCTTCCGTATCCATACCACAAAGATACAAATTTTTTCGGCCTTACGGCATATCATCATACCCTTCCGCCTCATATTGGCAAAAAAAAAGAAACGGACACAACCCTATGGCAGCGACCGTTTCTTTTTGTCTATGTGTGCACTGATTACATCTTAGCTTCTTCGCCTTTGAGCAGAGCGCTTACAACGCACCAGGCGATGGCCACGATGAGCGTGAGCCACCAGCCGATAGCCAGAGACAGGAAAGTAGAGCCAAGCAAAATACCGAAGAACAGAAAAACCCCGGCCGTGATATAGGCAAACAGCGGAGTCACAACTTTTTTCGAGTATATCATACAAGCCGATACTATCGGAAGTACAACGATAGCGAGCGACATTACAAGCAGCAAGGCACTATCTGCCGTAAAGCATTTTATGCCCATAACCGAGGCCAGTCCAAATACAGACACCTGTGGAAGTATAAGGTAAAGAACGGCAACGAGTATGCCACCGCCGGCAGTGAGCAAAAATTTTTGTTTAGGATCAAGGGCAAGGAGTTTTTTCTTTAGTTCGTCCATGTCTGTTGTTATTAGGGTGAATAATAATAAAAGTACATCTGTCTTGTCGTGAGAAGAGAGCGGTTTCACGGCATTTTTCGCTGTATCAGCAGCCGAAAACTAACATTTTATGCAAATTAAGTGCTTTTTATTAAAGCAACAAAATTATTTGCGGACATTAACTTATTTTCACATACAGCTTGTCGCATAATTTTTCCCCGACTGAGTACACTTACTCCGTCAAACAAAAAGCGCGGACGAGGTTCAATGGCTGCGTCCGCGCTTTGGGTATATGCGTTATTCCGCCGTAAAGAAGTGTATAACAGCTTCGCCGCGCCCTCTATATCCGGCTTCGGTCATATACGCCCATCCAAGCAGTTTGAAACCATACTCTTTGCCGGGCTCGGTCTTTAGATACACCGTCAGAATGCGGCGGTCTTTATCAAACTTGGCATCACAGATGTCCGGGAAAATATCGGGATTATTATCGTAATAATCGCAAGCCATAGCGCTGTTAGTCACCGGTTTGTCAAAGAAAACCTTGACTACATATCGATCCGATGCCGGCACGTCGCGAGTGCCGTCAGTCAAGGAGCAACCGATGACCGAAACCTGTCCGCGCCTAAGCTCGCGATAACGCTGTGTCACATCAAGTCCGTTGACAGCTTCGACTATGAGCGGTGCAGCCTGTGATAGTGTCTGATAGCTGTCGCGTTGGCTGCGGTATTCAGTCATAGCATTCACAATCTCGGGCACCACCAAGAACCCGCCGGCGACCTGGCTCTTAATGGCTGTCTCGACAGCCGCGCTGTCTTCGGCGCATTTAGCGTGCGCCAAGGCATATTGTATCTCGACAGAACGAACCATTGATTCGCACAACATCGTCCGAGCACCGCCATAAGCCTGAGCGGCAAGTTCGTCTTCCATCAAGTCGGCCACTAATTGAGCGTTGCCGTTAAAGGCCCGTATATTGTCATCTATTATCGGGTTGCACATCGGATGCGAAAATTCGTGAACTATCAGACTCTCATTATCATGAAATACCGGTATACCATTCTCATCCAACTTCCAACAGCCTATGATGATGACTGACTCATCGGGCATCCCGAGACGTTTACACGTCACACCGTAATTGCCGGAATTAAGCAAACTTACCGATAGTCGTCCGAGTATCTCGCTCCCGTAAAAATCTTCGAGCCAGGCAAAATCGACATTGGCGAGCATACTCACAACATTGATCATCACCTTATCGTAAAACGGCTTTTGTGATATATAGAAGTCGTGAAATCGGCTCTGACGGTAAGCCTCGTCCAGCAGTCGAGCCACCTCGGCATCCTGCCCCGACTTCCAACGGCTATCCAATTTGGAGAGGTCCGAACCCGGCAGCAGCACAAAACGCCCGTCACGTATCGCCGTATGCGCCGCCAATGCGGCCACAGCATCATAGCTCAGCCCCTGTGCGTCGCGCAATTCGTTAAGACGCATCACTGCCGGACAGCCCTTCAGCGGCGCCATCACCGAATCCAACGTGGTTACATACTGCTTATTGACATTATTCACATACTCTTTGAACCCGGCAAGTCGGCACATTGCGCTGACAAACTCGACATTCTCGTCCACAGATACCTTGACGGCCGAAGCATTAAGCCCCAAGACAAGGCACAACATCATCAAATACCTTTTCATTGTTAGATTTGTTTAATATACTTATTAGATTGTGTATTACTGTCAATTCATGTCTTCGGCAAGCCCATTACGGCGACTCTTCGGAGTCCTCCGAATTACTGAGGACATCTTCCCGGATTGGTTTCATTATTCTTGTGCTTGTTTTGTTGTCTTATTATGAATTGTTTCTTTGGTTGGCCTCCACATATTAGACGCAACAAAGGGCGTTTTGTGACACCACCTCACAACTTTTATTTATTGTTATATCGCAAAAGATAGGCGAGACACAGGTCGGAACTCCCGGGCCATTCCCGGACGAGTAATTGCAGCATCCGACTGCCAAACAACGATAATCCGGGCCGGAATCCCTCCGAAATGTGCCTTTTTACGTGTTTTTAGGTTCTTGCAGGCGTTTTTGACCGTCAGCCGTGGCCCTGTCTCAAGAAAAAAGCGTAAATTTGCAACTTGAATATATGTCTCATACCGTGAGCATCGCTTTGCTCCGACCGACAACGGCTGCGCGGCACCTGTCGCAAAACCGCCGAGGCATACTACGCCACACAATTTACAGACACTTAACCTCATGCGAGTAAAAATACATCACGAAGGCGTCCATATACTGATAGCACTGTTTGTGTTCAGTGCCGCCGTATGCGTACCCCTGTGGCTGTGCGTACGTCCGCTGACACTCGCCATAGTATTCACCGCCGTATTGGGTACCCTGTATGCCCTGGTCACCAACTTCTTCCGATCACCCAAGCGTCGTTTTCGCGGTGACCCGCTGCGTGCCGTGGTCTCCAGCGCCGATGGCCGCGTGGTGGCTCGCGAGGAAGTCTTCGAGGACGAGTACCTACACTGCCGCTGCATCCAGCTGTCCGTATTTATGAGCATAGTCAACGTCCATGCAAATTGGTTTCCCGTAGACGGCGAAGTGGTATACACCAAACACCACAAGGGCCGCTTCTTGGCTGCATACCTGCCCAAATCGAGCACCGAGAACGAGCGCTCGACAGTGGTCATCCGCACTCACGACGGACAGCAAATCCTGATGCGCCAAATTGCCGGTGCCGTTGCTCGCCGTATCGCCACCTATGCCGGCCCCGGCGTCGAAGCATCCATCGAAGATCACATGGGATTTATCAAATTCGGATCGCGCGTAGACCTCTACCTCCCCATAGGCACCGAGATTTATGTCAATATCGGTGACAAGACCATCGGTGGCGTCACTCAAGTAGGTCTGCTCCGCCCCGAAGTTGACCCGCAATTGGCATCCAAAACAGACAAATGACGTCCCGGACCACCACTTAATCCAAGATTATGAAACGCATCATCGCTCAGATACCCAATAGTATCACCTGCCTCAACCTCCTCAGCGGCTGCATTGCCATCATCTTTGCCTTCAGAGCTATGGATTGCATAGCCGGCCTCTATGGGTGGCAATGGTGTGCAATCGCCATAGGTGCCGCCGCCGTCTTCGATTTCTGCGATGGAGCCTGCGCTCGCCTGCTCAAAGCCTACAGCAACATCGGTGCCGAGCTTGACTCGCTCAGTGACCTGGTAAGCTTCGGCGTTGCTCCGGCCATGATGATGCTCAATATCTGCCATCATTACGCACCGGACTCCCTATTATGCTATGTCGCACTTGTCATCCCCATATTCGGGGCACTACGCCTGGCACGTTTCAACGTCAGCGATGTGGGCAAGACCACCTTCCGAGGCCTACCCATACCGGCCAACGCCATATTCTGGATAGGCGTAGCCGGATGGATCAACCAGACTCAGGACCTCCCCGGTGGGCCCGCCGGCATGGCCGTACTCTTCGTATTATTCGGCCTGGCAATGATATCACACATTCCGATGTTCTCGCTCAAATTCAAGAATTTTGCTTTGGCCGAGAACTTCCGTCGCTACGTCATCATACTCGCCACAATAGCATTCGTGGTCATCTACGGCGTCTCGGGATTGGCTTGGAGCATTATTCTGTACCTACTGATTTCACTCCTGGCTCGCAAAGAGCAATAAGCACACACGAAAGCCCACAGCAATCGGTTCAAAAGGCAAATGCCGCCTCCGAACGGACGTGGTCTTCTACAAAACTCACTCTCAAACCTCTTAGATTATGTCGATTTTAGGCCTTATATTTTTCCTGCTATTCATTTTTATAATACTGCCTGTCATCGTTGCACTGATACGGACAGCATTCTTTGTACACCGCGCGCGTAAGAGCGTACGCGATGCCTTCCGCGGCATGGATAACGCCTACGGCACAGACAGCGAGCAAAGCGATGTCACACCGCGCCGCAGCAAAAAGATAGATCCCGACGAAGGCGAATACGTCACATTCGAGGATATCACCGTATCCTCCTCCGAGACCTTGAACAATGGACAACGTCACACACGTTATACAGTTGAGCAACAGATAGTTGACGTCGAGTGGGAGGACATTCCCGACAGCAAATAAGCGGCACTCCCGATGCCGACTCTTGCCCGGCATAGCACTCCGATACTCGGTACTATTGGCTTAGGCATTCGTATTCGTTCCCGCCGAACACATACGGCCACACGCATATATCCGGCACACAAGCATATACACCGCACATGGCACACACAGATTATTTCAAGTTCTTAGACGCCCTGGCCGCCAATAACGACCGAGCATGGTTTCAGGCACATCGCGCCGAGTACAACGCCGTACGCGACCAATGGCTCGAAGACCTGCAAAAACTGATAAACGTCCTGAGCTCCTTCCGTCCCGAATTGCGCAACCTTGCACCCAAAGATTGCACATATCGCATATATCGAGACGTGCGCTTCAGCCCCGACAAAGCCCCCTACAAACGCCATATAGGCGCCTTGATAGCGCCCAACGGACGCCGCTGCACGGACGCATGCATATACCTGCAAGTTGCAGCCCAAGGCTTCGACACAGGTGTATACGGCGGCCTATGGATGCCCGATACGGCACAAAAGCGCAAAGTGCGCTCTGCCATAGACGCCGATGCGGACGAATTTACCGAAATTGCAGCCGCTCTAGACGCCAACCCGGCTTTCACCCCGCAATGGTGGGGCGAACACCTTAAAACAGCGCCGAAAGGCTGGCCCAAAGACCACCCGATGATACAATACCTGCGTATGAACGAATGGGGTCGCTTTGCGCCAATGTCGCGCAAGGATTTTGCCTCGCCGGCGTGGATTGACACCGCCGCAGAGTACATCCGCGCCCTTATGCCGCTAGTCGATTTCCTCAATTTCTCGATACACGAAGACAACGCATTATGACCGAAAGTCACACGCCGCGCATCACCATATTCACGCCCGCGTACAACCGCGCGTACATACTTCCACGGCTGTACGAAAACCTTGTAGCACAAACTTGCCGGGACTTTGAGTGGATAGTCGCGGATGACTGCTCGACGGACGACACCGAGGCATTACTCAACCGCTGGACTGCCGAGGGACACATAGATATGCGGTACTTCCGAACGACACAAAACAGCGGAAAGCACGCCGCCATCAATCAAGGCGTCGCCGAGGCTTGCGCACCGTGGTTCTTTATCGTCGATAGCGATGACCACCTGACCGAGGACGCCGTCGAATGGGCCGTAAAGTGCATCGGCCAAGCCGACGACGAACCCGAAATCGGAGGAATCAGCGGCACACGTATACACCTTGACGGCACGCGCATAGGGTCGCCGGCATATTTTGACGACATCGAATGTCTGCCAACCGAGCTGACACTGAAATACGGCATCTCCGGCGATATGGCCGAAATATGGCGCACGGACGTGCTTCGGTCGCTACCCTTCCCAGTATACGAGGGCGAGAAATCTTTAGGCCTTGGGAGGCCTAATAACTGTATAGGGGGCTTCGGCGTTGTATGTACAATCGATGCGCCGTGACCGCAAGCACCGCAATCCCATCCCATATAAACAGCAAAAGCCACCAGTTTCAACAACTGATGGCTATGCAATACTTGAATTTACAAGTCGTGGTTTTTTGGATTTAAGGACCTTCGAATTTCTTTTAACTCAAACAAATTATCAATCACTTGTGGATGTTCTTATCCAATGCAAAGATACACCTTATATCTCAAACTAACAGCTTTTTTGAGCAAAAGTTGAGTTAAATAATGTTAATTACTCCACCTGTACCATTTTTTGGGACACCTATGTATAGAGAGATTCGACACACAAGCAGCAAGTGGGTATTCACCCTATGATACATACTTGTGTCATAGGCGCGATATAGGGCATTACTCAACTGTAAAGGTGTAGCTTTCTTTTTTGATGGTATCGCCGGTGTCGCGGTTGTCAACCTCAACGCAAAGCGTCATTGTGCGTCCGCGATAAGGACGAAGGTCCGCTGTGGGAATATAAATCTCCGCATCATTATAGGCTACGCTATTGCTTTGTGGCTCGGCAACTCGGCCGTAAAGCATCCCGGATTCGGAGTCGGTGGCTCGCTTGGGGCAATTGCCGTCCTCATCGTATATCCATACAAACAGGCCGACGCGCTTGCCATGGCAGTTCTCCACATCAAAGTCTATGGTCACGATAGCGCTATCCTTGCCTTGCGCCGTGGTGTTCTGCTTCAAATTCACGCGCTTAATCTCGGCCGAAGGTGTCGTACCGGAGGCCGAAGTCCCGCGGCTGTCGTACATCGAGCCGGCAGACGTGCCGGTGGAGGATCCGCCGACATTGCAGCCATAAACATCGGTGATAATGTCTTCGCGTGTTTCGTCATCATCAATGATGACACGGAATTGTACTTTACGTCCCATCAATCCGGCGCCACGCAGCTTGCTGTGCGGAATATACAACTCGGTACTCGTAACGGTATTAATATCGTAATCCACACTTGTCATCTCGAGGTCGGCAATAGGCGAGCCATCGAGTTTCGCAAAACTTCCACTGTCATCCAGCGCAAATATATAGCAGTTGACTTTACGCCCCTTGCAGTTTTGCACCGTATATCCTATATCGGCCTTAAGGCATGTCTCGCCGTTATGCTCGACATTATCCGTAAAATTGACAAAGTCTATAAATCCGGCTCGCTGACCATTGAATGCATATGCAATATTCTTCTTAGCCATGGTGTTGCCATCAGCATCATCGATTGAGACCTCGACATTAATCACACTATTGCGGTATTTACCCAGCTGGTTCAGCGGAATATACAGATTTACGTTCGTAAACTTAGTACTCTCATACTCAGGCACACTTTCGTCCACAGTGCCGACAATCTTGTCATTGTAACGATAGTATGAATCGCCGTCCTTGACAATAGCAAAAGCTTTGATTGTCTTTCCTTTACTATTCTCGACACTGAAATCAAGCGAAACGGCGAAGCAACGCTGTCCGTCCTGCTCGGTTTCTCCTATGCGAGATTCCAAAATCGTTGCGGATGCCCCGGAGGTGCTCGGACGGGTTGTCGTATCGGTCGTCATACCGGAGCCGGAGCCGGAGCTGCCGCGCTCAATATCAAAGGTAGTGGTATACACCTTACGGCCATCCATATACGCCTCATAGGTGTATGTGCCGGCCTGGAATTCGTTACCGCGTCCGCGTCCGTATATGCGATCGGGCAGGAAATTGCTCTCGCCGGAATTTATTGTCACTTTTTCTTCGCTCGAATATCCGGCAGGTGCAGTCTTTCCCATTTCGCGAAAGACGTTGCCGTCCGGCTTGATAAGTTTGACGCGAAGTGTCTTGGTTACCGTTTTTTTGATAGGTGTAACGGTGCAGGCTATATACAGTTTGTTTATATCATCCACATATAACGGACCGTTGACCTCACCTATAAAGTCGTTATTATCATCAAGATTTGCAATAATCAATCCGGTGATTTCGACATTGGCTGATGATGCGGACGTATTGTTGCGCTTGCTTCCCGAGGAAGGACGCGTGTTCGTGCTTCGGGGCTTGGTCGTACTGCTATTATTCTTGGAAGCGGCGGCTATGGCGCTGTTGCACTTACTGATACCGGCATTGATACTACGGTCGTGTTCCGAAGCAACATATCCCGGATCGCTTTTGGCAGCCTGGAATTTCTTTTTAGCATTCTGGTACTGCTGTACGGTTGATGCCGTGGTCAACAGCGACTGGGCTGCAATAAGGGTGCGATTGACTCCGGCCAAGGCACCGCCTATGCACATCAGACTCGCGAGGAGTAGAGTTGTTAGTCTTTTCATTATATGTACTGTATAATATTAAGTTGTTTATTTTATGCAAGATTGAATCATTCTTTTATCGAGATGGCGGAAGGTGATGTGCTACATCCTTTTCACTAAACGGGAATAAACTCGTCACGGCATCTACCGCATTTCAGGGCTTGGTATTGTAGAACACCTTTCCGGCGGCGCTCATTGATATAGCAGAGGCCGCGGTGCCTTCGGGTACGTCTATCACAAGTTTATGACCGGGACCCGGCTCAATCGAGACGACCGCATCGCCCTGATCCAGCGGCTGTGTAACATCTCCGGTGGTGCGATCATACAATATATAGTGTATGGATATATTGCTTATCGTTTGGGTCGTCAACCCGTTATACTCGACTTCGACAGACCGACCATCAGCCGACAGGCCGCATTTGGTCACGGCCATATACACTGCCGGGCATTGCGTGGTCCGTTCTAATGTGCTGATAGCCTCGTAGGCGCGATTGGTCGTTCCGTTAGAGACGGAGACACAATCGGGTACGCGCAGATACAGACTCGATGCAATGTTGTAGTATTCGATGGCGGCCGGAAGGTCTTCGGCAACCTCGTATTGGGTATTTGCGGCTCGCAACCATGCGTCTATGGCCGGCTCGGCCTTGTCATTATACGCCGCCACTAGTCTCTCGACAGCCGTCACCGAGTCTTTCATAAACCGATTGTCGTCAATGAGTACACCCAGCGAGTCTATACGCGAGGCGGCCGACAACAGCGGCTCGTACTCATCGTTGGTGGCCACTGCGATGTCGCGCGATGTCGAGGCGACCAATTTATCAAAGAGTGCAACCACCGGCGCGGCATCTTCGTCTGCCACTTTGGTCTTCTTGTCGTTCTCGAATATGAAGTACCACGCGGCTCCGGCGCCCACAGCTATAACGATGACAGCTGCTATAATGCTGACAATCATCATTTTCTTGGACTTGCCAATTTTCATTTCGTTTTCCACGACCTCCTTGGCCGATGGGGTTTTGCGCTGAGGCACCGTACCGGCGGGTATTGTGGCACCTATGTCTCCGCCCTCACGTATGGTCTTTTCATTGTCCGTGCGCACCGTCGATTGGGACTGTTCGGTCGCGGCTTCCCAAGGCGTCTTATCGCCGGCCAGACGTGCCGCCGTATACTTCTCGAGATATTCGGCAGTAGGACGATCCCACGGCTCTTTGGCCATACAAGCGCGTATGACGTAGTTCAGGTCCTTGGAGAATTTGTCTATGTCGATATTCGGGATTTCGGCACCGGCCTTGAGCATTGCACCGCCCTGCCCCATGAACGGCAGGTCGCCCGTGGCCAATTCGTAGGCGGATACGCCCAAAGACCATATATCACTGGCGTTGACCGTGACCGGATTTGCGGCAAAACGTTCGGGTCCCATATAAGGTATAGCCCCGGACGAGCGGACGCGCTGCGACTGCTTGCGCATGGTGTTGCGCATCTTGTGACTGATACCGAAGTCAGTTATCAGGAAGCGGCCCCGGTCATCACGCAATATATTCTCGGGCTTGATATCCTGATGCACTATCGGCGGTTCCTGTGAGTGCAAATAGCGGAGGCCGGCCGAAACATCGTGTATGAAGCGCCATATCGTTGCCTCATCGGCTTTACCGGCCAAAGCGGAGGCATTGCCGTTTTCGCAATACTTCATAATCAAGTACGGACGATGTTCCCAGACACCGTAATACTGCGCCGTCAGCAGGTTTTCATGACTCAAGCCATAAGCAACCTTGTACTCGTCCTTAAACTCGCTTTGTCCGCTCTGATCCAGCGAGATATATAGTTTTATGGCTACATCTATGTCCAATTCGCTGTCTTCGGCCTCCCAAACTTCGCCAAAACTGCCACTTCCTATGTATTTCTTGAGTATGTAGCGGTCGGCTATTATCATATTCGGTTTTAATTCGGGCGTGCTCATATCTTATTGTTTTGTTTGTTTTCCTTATCTTTACCACTCTCGTGAAGGGGATTTGCGCCGGGTTTGGCATCCTGCTTCGGGTCTGCTTTGGCCTTTCGGTCGGTCTTGGCCTTGTCTTCGGTCTTGGCTTTTTCGGTCGGCAAATCTTGGCGCGAAGGCGTATGCCGTCTTATCTTGTCCTGCACGGCTTGGCTTTCTTTATTGCCGGGTTGCTGAACCTTTTGCGGCTGCGCGGGCTTGGCCTCACGGCTCTCCGTATGTCCCGTGGCGGGCCGTGTCTGCATCGGCGTAGACTGGACTGTGTTCTGTACCGCCATGGCCTGCTTTCCGCGCACATGCTGTACGGCTGCCGTATCGGATGGGGTCGGCACGGGCTTGGCCGGCGATGTTTTTGTCGGCACGGGCTTGGACTGTGCGGCTTCCGCGCCCTTGTCGGACTTGATATATATAGCCACAGCGGCGCCGGCCACGAAGAATATCGCAAAAATTATGACCGAGAGCACATAGCGACGTCGCGGCGTCTTGCCTTTCGCAGCCTCCTTATGCGACTTGGATGACGCAACAGTCGTTGCGGTTTCGAGCGTCTTGCCCACGCCGTCGGCCGAAGGCACACCTGCGCCCGAGCATACGCGGCACAGCATCACCGTCACATTGTCATACCAATCGGCCTCGCGTGCCGCCGACATCAGCGCCCGGCCACATGCGGCTGTATCCTGCGCATTAGCCGCTATGACTGTCTCCAATGTCGGAGTCTCGGCGACAGGGTCAACAGGGCGATCGCGCAGCACCCCACTGAGGCCGTCGCTGCACAGCATTATTATATCGCCATCACCTACAGTGAATTGAGCCGTCTCGGGACGAGCTGCCTGACTCGGGTCGCCGAGGCTTCGCGTGACGATATTGCCCTGCGGATGCCCGAAGGTTTCTTCGTAGGTCAGTACGCCGCTATTGGCCAATTCCTGTACATACGAGTGGTCACGCGACAGCGGACGAATGCCCGTACCGGGGCGATACAAGTATGCTCGACTGTCGCCTATCCACGTGACAGTAAGCTCATTACCTACCAGCCACGCCATAATCATCGTCGATCCCATTCCGGCGTGTTCGCCGTTGTGCGAGGCATCGGCCTTGACTGCCGCATCGGCTCGGCATATAATATCTTCGAGCATACGGCCGCGAGCCGCGGCATCATTGGCGCACGTTCGCCGGTTGTCGTCAAAAGCCTTGGCGGCCACGTCTATGGCTATGGCTGATGCGACTTCGCCGGCATTCATACCGCCCATACCGTCTGCCACTACCATCACCACGCCGTCATCACCTAAGGTTGTCGTGCCGTCCGGCGCTCCGCCATTGACGTAGGCCGTATACCCGGGCACAGACTCGGAGGACACAAGCAGCAAGCTGCTGTCTTCGTTGCCTTGGCGCGGTGCCGAGGACTTGAATTTTCCGGCCGCATCGGTATAGCTGTCCAGTTGAAGTGTAAGTTTCTTATCCATGTCGTGTTTTTTGAGGAGTAGTATTTGTTGAGGAGTGGATACGAGGATATATATGCAATATATCATTCTCGTTGGATTTGTTTCCAGTCAATAGCTGTCACTGCCCTGACAATACATCCCTGGTTTTTATCGTCACTTTACGGCAGACAGAGGCACGATAAATCCCAGCGATGACCCGGCAATGGCACTGACGATACCCACCACACGCATATTGCCGTCGGCATCCGTATAGAACACCGGGCCGCCGCTATTGCCATGTTCCAGAGATGTCTCGGTGGTATAGATAACGCCGTCGCGCAGGCCGGGGACGCTGACCGTAGCCGTACCCAGAAGCGGTTGTATGGCGCCGTCACTATTGCTGCCGAAGCCCAGGGGGTAGCCCAGGATGGTCAGGCGCGTGCCGCGTCCGAGATTACTGCTGCCGGCAGCATCAAAGTCCAATCCCGTACCGCCGGCGTTGAACCATGCGTAATCGGTCTCATCGGTATTGGCGCGGCTGACAACAACTCCGTCTTCGGTGGTCATACGTCGATCATGCGCCCCATTGGTATGGAACATTGTGGAATTGAAGCGCATAGTGCGGCCTGTGGGCGATGTCGCCACGAAATGTGCGACGACGGCGCCCCCATTGTTTGCCAATAGATTGAGTGTGAAGTCCTGCCCCTCTTGATCGTTCCAGAACAGCCATGACTCAATGACGTGCCGCGCCGTCACAAAACGTCCGTCGCGAAGCATAAATCCCGTGCCGCTCCATCCGCTCAGCGACTCGCTACCGTCCAGAGGCACACGGCGTACATTGCCTTCTTCGTCTGTCACATCTATAGCTACTGCACTGATATAGTAGACATACGACGAGGCACGATCCAAGGCGCCGTTGTCATAGCGCCGCGATGCGATGCGCGGCATTCCTCCACGCGGTACCATAGTAACGGGCGTTACGGTGGTGCCGTCTATGCTTTGCCCCATAGCGTCAAGGTCGGACAAACGCTCGTCCAAGGTGCCGCGCAGGGCGGCATTATCGGCCGTGAGCGCCGCGATAAGCGAATCTTGAACGGCCTTTT
Organism: Porphyromonadaceae bacterium UBA7555; assembly: GCA_002478045.1. Taxonomy (GTDB): domain Bacteria; phylum Bacteroidota; class Bacteroidia; order Bacteroidales; family Muribaculaceae; genus CAG-873. Next base: position 29,949 of record DLLT01000056.1, on the reverse strand, counting down.
CGCGCGTATATGCAGCACGGGACTGTTCCAGCGCCTGCTGCTGGTCGTGTATCAAGCCCTGCTGGCGTACGATAAAGTATATTCCGGCTGCCGCAAGGAGCGCCACAAGAACGCCTATGACAACCATAGCGCGACGATAAGGCCGCAACGCTTGCTGACGAAAAAGACCCAAACGTGCCGACAACCCGATGCTGCGCACCAATCCCCTATCGCCCTCGGGCATAATAAAGCCCAAGCGCGGTCCGTCGGTGGACAACTGTATCTCATCGCCGTTATGCAGCGTCACCGGCTCGGTGATACGCTTGCCGTTGAGCAATGTGTCGTTGGTATGAGACAGCGGCGTCAGATGCCAGGTCTCGCCGTCCACTCCCTTGGATATGGCTGCATGGCGACGGCTGACCGTGGGGCAGTCCTCGCCATAGTGCACCTGACACCGGGCATCGCGTCCCATTTCGATATAGTCGACTATGATGCGCTGAGCCTCGCCGGCACGATGACCGACCGTGGCTGTCTTGTGTTCCAGAATGTAATAGCGCCGACCGCCGGCATCGAATATGGATTTCATCCCGGCGCCTAAGGAACCGCCGAAGCTGTGTCCGTTGTTATTAGGTTGGTTGGGCATATTTGTGTAGTGATTTATTGGTGGTCTGTCTTGTTTTACCTGTCTTTGTAAGGTCATTAGGATCCTTAGGGCCTTTAGGATCCTTAGAGCGTAATCATTTTTATGTAACTTTTGTCGCGCTTTCGACGCGTATTTTGGTGTCGCCGATACTGATGATGTCGCCTTCGGCAAGGATATGTCCGTCGGTGTCAACTTCATCCGAATTGACAAATGTTCCGTTGAGTGACGAATGCCATGACGAAGTCGCGGTGTGGTCGCATAAGGCGGTACATGTGGCGCAGGGGAATACGTCCGCACAGCGTTGCGCAATCGGGCAATCCACGCGGAATTGTCCGTCGCGAATAATCCATCGGCGCATCGACGCATCGTGCTCTATGGTGCAGTGGCGGCGCGAAATATACGCACTGTCGCTTTCGTGCAATTGTATATGATTGGCCACGCCGCTGTCGGCATCTTCGCGGCCTATGTATATAACATTGACGTCCTTAATTAGGGCTGCGAGTTCAAAGGTCTTGCCGGCGTCATCGCCGTAAGTGACCTCGAGCACCAAGTTATCCGCCACAGCCGGAGCCTTCGCCGCAGACACACGCAGGGTATCATGCACGGCCGCCACAGCGCCGGGCACAAGGCGCGCGACATCCTCGGCGCTGCCGATACGGCACTTGAAATCGGGCACAAGACAACTCTCTATCAGATCGAGCCACTCGGCAGTGCGGCTGTCCGAGCGCAGAGCATCGCGATTCCATTGTCCGCGCTGAACATTGAGCACATAGCGGGCCATATCGTCATCGCTGCGCAGATGACCGAAAGGCAACGTCCGCGTCAGCAGTTGATACATCATCACTCCGAAGGAGAATATATCCGTAGTGGGCAGCACCGTAGCATTGCCGCGCCGGGGATTGAGCTGCTCGGGAGGCATATACGCCACAGTGCCAAAGCGTTGGCGCGGCACGCCGGACCATCCGCGACGTGTCATACGGTTGTTTTGGTCGCCGCTAATACCGAAATCGGTGAGCATAGCCCATGTATCGTTGCGCAACAGCACATTCTCCGGCTTAAGGTCGCGGTGGACACGTCCGGCACGGTGCAGATCGCCGAGACCTTCGAGAATTTGCCGTGCCAGCAGAGCCAAGTCCAACTGACGCTCTGTGGCGGCATGCCACAGGTCGCCTCCGTCGCAATATTCCATTACCATATAGGGATTGCCTTCGACTATACCTTTGAACAGTGCGTGTACAAGGTGGCGACTGACGATGCGCGAGGTGTCATACTCGCGGTCGAAACGGCACAGCAATCCTTCACGCTCGCCGGGCATAACTTCCCAGACTTTCAGCAATTTGAGCGCATATACCGTACCGTCCGCATCGGTCACACGAAAAACCTTGCCGTATGTCCCCTCGCCCAACAATGCCTGAACCGTCCAGCGACCGTCAATAATGTCACCGACAGCGAAGTCGCAGCGTTGGGCTATAATCGGATTTATTTTGTTCATATCGATATATGCATAAAGGTCAATGCGTTTTGGCTTTTATTGGAGTGTGGCACACCGGGCAGTGATGCAATAGCGATGACACCGGATAGCCGCACTGCTCACACGGCGGAACGCCCGTTCCCGCCGCCGGATGCACTTCGGCATCCGGACTAGCCGGCAATCGCCCTCCGCATTTGACACATTTGGTGTCTGCGTCACCATTAGGCCATCCGCAATTTCTGCATATCTTCATAGCTGTGCCGTTTATGTTATATCAAACCTGTTGTGTCGTGCCGTGCTTTTTTTTCGTACCTATCGGCTATCAGACGCAGTCACCGTTGTACGATCATGGGTAAGGATGATGGCCGACAGTCTATTAAATTACAAATATATACATTATTTAAGAATTACATAAGCCTGTAGGTGTTAATAAGTGTTAATTGCAATAACACTGCCAAACACACCCTTCCTTGCCACCTTTATTAGTTTATAAGTCAAAACGCTCTTGCCGAATGAGGATTTAGAGCTCCTCGGCTACACTACCCGCTTTAGCCCAACAATATAACAGCGATTTTAACAACCGCTTCGTCCAATATGTTCGAATATCTATATACGTTGTCGTTAAATATCAGACCCTTATCCTAAAGAGTTATCAAGACACGACAAATGTGTGCACGGTTGAGGTGCACGTGTACGGATTTTTAGTCAGTTGGAGCTGCACCGGGATCATCTCTCGCAGCGAGGCGTTATGGCTGATAAGCACTACGCGGCGGCAAGTGTCGCGCTGTAACGACTGCAACAGTTCTACGGCATTTTGCAGCGGCTGACCGCTGAGTGTACCGAAGCCTTCATCTATAAATAGGGTGTCTACGGCAAGGCTGTCGCTAATCTCACTCAAAGCCAACGACAACGCCAGCGACACCAAAAAAGTCTCGCCACCCGAAGGGGTATTGCCCGAACGAATGACCCCGCCGCGACCGATGTCACGTATATTTATATTGAGCGTACCGCGCACGCCTACAAGGTCGTATTGCGGCGTCAACTTATGCAAATAGACATTGGCTCGTTCCAACAGCGATTCGAGAACAAAGCTCAAAGCAATACGGCGGAAGCGATCGCCCATGGAGTCACCGAGTAGCTCGTTGAGCCGATCCCATTTGTCGTATTCGGCTTTGGCCTTGGCCACTTGCTCCAACAATGCCTGATGCTCGCGGTGCAACGCATCGTCCGATTCGAGCCGTTGACACATACGACCTATCTCGCCGTTGGCGGCATCGCGACGTTGCGCCGTCTCGACTTTTGCGTATTGGAGCTGTCGCACGGCGCCTTCGGCGTCATCTCCCTCGATTTCGGACAACGAGACATTGCCGTCTGCCCCGGCATGTTCGACTGCACGGCGCTGCACCTCGGCCAGACGCGCACGAGACTCGTTGACAGCCTGTTGTGCCTTACTGATCTCGCTGCGCAATCGCTGCATTTCGCGCGGGTCCACAGCGGCCAGACGCGCCAGCTCGTCGCGCGAAGTGTCGCTATGTCCGTCAAGGTATTCTTGCACTGCCGCTTCGCAATCCTTGGCCTTAGTCGCAATCTCGTCCAAAGCAGCCTTGGCTGCGGCAATGTCACGCATAAGGCTATTGAGACTGTCTATGCCGACTTCCGCCGATGCTTCGGCCGGTGTCAAAATTCTATCGGTAGGTTGCGCGCCGCCGTTTGCCACACTTTCTTCGACCATACCTTCGGGCATAGCGGCTACGGCTTGTGTATACAGCTTTTGCATTTGGCCAAGCGTACGTTCGTGCAAATCGACATTGTGTCTTTGGCTGTCTATTAAGTCTTTTTGTTTTTTATCGGCCTTACGGGCAGCGGCGTATGCATCACTGATGACCTGGCCCGACACTTCACGAATATCGCCGAAGACGTGTTCCGCATCTATACCATCAATTATATTCAATGCCTCGCTCCTGCCGGTCTCAACATCTTTCAATGCTTTGTCTATCTGCTCTATAGCCGACCGTATATCCGTAAGTTTATTGACACACTTTCCGTGGCTTTCGCGAGCGTTGTCACAAGCTTTGGCACAGCGCTCCACCGCCTTTCGCGATGCGTTCAATTGTTTTTGCACCTTGTCTATCAACCGCAAGGTTCCTTCGGTGTGCCGTGACTCCTCATCCAATGCTCTAATCAGTGTGTTTATACTTTCAATGTCGGCAGTCTCAATTCGGAGCTCTTCAACTTCCCTGTTTATGGCTTTTTGGCGCATATCGATGTCGGCTTTAATCTTTTCGATCGAACGTCCGGCCTGCTTGCACATTTCCTCGGCCATAGCCTTTTGGCTTACAAGGTCATTGCGGCAGTCGCGCAATTCATCCAACATCTTCTGCGCCACGTCTTTTTGTGCTTTGATGACGTTGCATTCGTCCACCAAGTCGCTACGTTTAGGCAAAGCTTGTACTATCTTCTGTCGGCATAACGGGCACGTACACCCGACTTCGAGATGGCTACGAAGCATGTCCAAATCCCTACCGGCCGCCATATTGGCCAAAGCATAAGCGTTTTCGACTGCTTTCAGCGCCTTATCCGCCGTATCTATCGAGGGGCTAATTTGATCTATCTCCTTGGACTTTTGGCTGATGATTGCTTTGTTCTCGTTCAGTTTTTTCTCAGCCTCGGCTTTCTCTACCTGACGGGCTTGCAATTCGCCGATGGCTGCACGTAGCGAGACCAAACGCCCTCGACGTGTAGCCTGACGAGTGCGCTCGGCATTGACTTCTTCGGGATATAACAATGCCAATTTTTCCTCTCCATCCTTGACCACCGTGACGGCCGCATCCACGGCATTCTGTGCCGCTTCCAATTCTTTTTCTGCCCTGGACTGTGCTTCTTTGGCTTCACTCTCGGCCTTGCGTTTTGCGTCAAGATCTAAATGATGCTTACGTATCAATCTATCGGACGTTACAATCGCATTGAGCGCCTCGACAAATTGCTTGTCTTGGGCAAAAACTTCGCGTTGTGGTGCTCGAGTGGCGTAATCGTCTTCCTGGGCTTGTAAATTGGCCTTTTCGTCCTTAAGTCGTTTGTCTTGTATTTCAAGCCCGCGAGCAGCGTCGACGAGTTTCATTGCACACATTTCCAGCGCTTTTTGGCTGTCCTCACTTCGCTTATTATTGCTCTGAACTTCGCGCAAAGCATTGATGACGGCCGCAGCGTCATCAAATAATGCCACCTGCGCCGCTGCGGCCATGTATTCCGGGGTGGTCAACGCTTCTTCGGACGCATTTTTCCGATTGGAGGCGACAGCCTCCGAGGCTTTGATGTCGGCATCGGCACACAGCCACGTAAGGCGCACGTCAATCTTACGACATTCCGTCTCGGCAGATGCTGCCACAACGCCCTGTTCGGCAATGGCTTCGGTGACGGCCTGACGCTCGTCATCGGTCATAGGCTTGAGGTCGCCGAGGCGGTCATTGAGTTGTTCCCAAGCGAGTTTGGCATCGCGTTTTTTTTCGTAAATACGCTTGCCGACACGCGAGTACACGTTATTTCCAAGTATTTTTTCGAGAATTACGCCCTTGTCCGCATCCGAGCACTTGTAAAATTTGGAGAATTGGCCTTGTGCCAGCATCGTTGTGCGGCAAAACTGGCTAAAATCCAACCCTACAAGGCGCTTAACCTCATCACGTATGTGCTTGTCTATAATGTCATTACCATCGCACACAGCCATAGTTCCGGCTTCGGTAATCACATCGCCCGGCACAAGGAAATTGACGGCATCACGGTAGCCGCTATTACGACCTTTTCGGCCGGAGACCCCCTTGATAAACGCGTCAAAGGTGCGTCCGTTCCCATACGCGCAATACCACCCGGCAGTGTATATACGATCAGCGCCGTTGTCCTTAACAGCGAACGACATCAGCGCCCACGACTCGGAAGTGCCTGTGGTCATCATCTGTCGCACATCATCCATACCCAATACGGAAGTATCTTTATTTTCAGACCGTCCTCGACGAGTGGTCATATCGGTCTCTTCCATACGCGGAGTCTTACCATATAAGGCCAGGCATATCGCATCAAGTATGGTCGTTTTGCCGGCACCTGTCTCGCCGCATATCAGCACCAAATCGGCCTTGCGCAACGGCGCATGTTCCATATCAAGCACATAATCGGTGATGGTGGCTATGTTATGTATCGCTATTTTCTTGATTTTCATTGATAAATGATTGTTTTATTTGACTCGGATAAAGTGATGCCCTTATCTTCTTATATTGTCGGAGCGACAAGCATCGGTATCGGTAATGCGAAACTCACTTGCTGCGTTCCTCATCTTCAATTTCATCAAGGACTTCTTGCAACATACGCTCCATTTCGTCATCCCAATTGGCCAATTTGCTTTCGCTGACGTACATACGTGCTATATCCTGAGGCGTTTTATTCTCAAAATCACTGAAACTAAGCGCCGTACCATCCGATGAGCCCTGTGTTTCGTCCAATTGTCGCGTATAATTGGCCGTACTGATGATACAGCGACAGCCGCGCTCTTCGATGACCTTGCGCGCCTGCATAATATACCCTTGAGGCAAACCATCTTTTTGCTTAATATTCAGACGTATATATGTCACTGCCGATGAGTCGTAATCTTTGAGTGCCGAGATAGCCTGCTCCCATGTACATGTGCCGAAGCCGGGTATGGTCACCATCGGCCTCAGTGGCTTGATTTCCTTAAATTCCATAGTTACAGGACCATAATTGCGCCCGGGGACATCCACGATATACACTCCGTGCGCCGCATAAGCCTGGTCGAAGCTCGTAGGCAGCAGGCTGCCGCTATAAGCTGCGGTGGCATGCGTGGCATCGTCATAGTACACGTATCGGCCGTGAATATGTCCCAGTGCGAGGTAGTCGAAGCCGTTGCCCCATACGTCCAAAGAGCGGCCCTCGATGGTGCCTATGACCGGATGTACGTCGCCGTCGTCATTTTGCGTCTCCGAAATATCGCCGCCGTAGCTTGCCGCCACATCGGCTTGGTTTGCCGCAATCAGCTCGTCCACTGTTGCATGGCCCACCATAACAACAGGCAAATTGTTGACATTTAAGTGTTTGACTATTGCCGCAAGGCGTGCGCACAAGCTTTCGAGGTTGACATAGCGGTTGGCATAAGGCACGGCGATAATGTAGCCGCGTCCCGGAACTTCGAAGATATATTTGTCGCACAGTATATCATCGGGGTCGGTAATCACCTCGTCCGAATCATCGGCGGGTACGGGTCGAAGCTCGTCCGTACCGGGGTCTGTGCGCTCGGAGGCCTCGGAACTATACACGGTGTTTGACACTATGCCCCCGACGACATGCACTCCGGCACGCTCCCAGAGGGGGCTATGCGCGTCCTGACGGCGAGCGCTGTCATGGTTTCCGGCTATGGCCACGATCGTAACGCCCGAGACGACATTCGTAAGTTCGAGGATGGTTTCCACGAAAAGTTTCTCAGCCTCGGCGGAAGGGGTGGACACATCGTATATATCGCCGGCTATAACAATTGCATCGGGTCGTTCGGCCTCGGCGATGGCAATCAATTGACGGCAGGCATCGCGTTGCTCTTCTAAACGATTGCATCCGTACAAGATGTGCCCCAGATGCCAGTCAGCTGTATGGAGAATTTTCATGGGTTACAAAGGGATATTGTTCGGTTTGGGGGAGGGGAAGAGGTGCGGTGGATACGAACTCTCCGGTAAAGGAATACGTTGGAACATCGCAATCCGAAGGTGAAATCCGGCGTTCAAGCCGGGAGAGGCCGAGGCGTACGCCGAAGGGAGAGGCCGAGGCATACGTATGTCGCACAGCCGATGTCGTATCGGCTGTGCGACATATAGGTTATGTCATCAGATGGAAAGACGGCGAAGCGTCTCCAGAAGGTCGCGATTGATGGGCTTATCGTTCTTGATGGCCTTGGAGAACGGCACGTACACAATCTCATCGTCCTTGATGCCGATCATCACGTTGCGCTGGTCTTCCATAAGCGCATCGATGGCGGCAGCGCCCATACGCGAGGCAATGATGCGGTCGTAAGCCGTGGGCGATCCGCCGCGCTGCAGATGTCCGAGGATGGACACGCGCACATCGTAGCCGGGATACTCGTTCTTGACACGTTCGGCCAGACCCATGGCGCCGCCCGTGACGGGGCTTTCGGCTACAAGCACTATCGATGAGTTCTTGCTCTTGCGGAAGCCGTTCTGTATCAGTTCGGCCAACTGGTCAACCTTAGTACTTATCTCGGGGATGATAGCGGCCTCGGCGCCGGAAGCGATAGCTCCGTTAAGAGCCAGAAAGCCGGCATCACGACCCATAACTTCGACAAAGAACAGTCGCTCGTGGCTGGTGGCCGTATCGCGAATTTTATCGACGCATTGCATAATGGTATTAAGCGCCGTATCATACCCTATAGTGCTATCTGTGCCGTAGAGGTCATTGTCTATGGTGCCGGGCAGACCTATAATGGGGTAATTGAATTCGTTGGCAAAAATACGAGCTCCGGTCAGCGAGCCGTCACCGCCTATTACGATGAGAGCATCAATGCCGTGGCGACGCAGAACATCGTATGCCAGTTGACGACCTTCGGGTGTGGTGAATTCCTTGCAGCGGGCCGTCTTGAGGATTGTGCCGCCATGCTGGATGATATTGGAGACATCCTGAGTGTGGAACTCCTTGATTTCATCAGCTATAAGTCCATGATAACCACGATATATACCCTTGACTTTAAGCCCATTGTATATGGCCGAGCGGGTGACGGCGCGTATAGCGGCGTTCATACCGGGGGCATCGCCTCCGGAGGTCAGGATTCCGACGCATTTGATGTTATCCATAGCGCAAATGAAGTGTTATGTTGTATGTAAGTATGAAGTCTTTTCTTATTAGGCAGGTCGCTCATGGTTGGCAAATCTTTCGATTTAAAAGCTCTTTGATTGAACGAATTGTCTCTGATATTTATTCTTTCGAGTATATCTATTTCTTTCGGATATATCTATTTGTCTCCCTTTATAGACCTATGCTCATTGAGCGTCATCGCCTCCCTTGTCCTTAGGCGGCAGGGAGCGCTTCTTCCATCCGCGGTCGCGCATAATGACGCCCTTTGCCGGAGGCAGTTTGGGACCCATACCACCTATCGACTTGAGTGCATGCACATTGCGGCGACGTGCCAGCGGATTTTCGCTGTCGGGTGCAAAGTTATCGTGCTCCGAACCTCGGCGGTCATCGCGGCGGTCGTCACGTCGATTGTCGCGACGGTCGTCACGATCAAATGGACGGCGACGGTCATCGCGATTGTCGCGGAACGAACGACGATCATCGCGCATTGGACGATGATGGTCGTTGCGATCATCACGGTCACCGCGGCGGAAGGCCTTGCGCTCGTCTCGATGCCGGCGGTCGTCACGATCTTCTATGGTCTTGAGTCGACCTCCGGCGGCGCGAAACTCGCGCTTGGTACCTGCAAATATTACATAATGGCGCAACTGGCAGTCCAGCGAGCCGTTGTACAAGTCTATCTTCGAGGTGGGAGCCAGCCCTATACAGCGAAAGTATTCCTCGCGATAGCCGATAATCCATGCTTCCCATCCGGCAAAGACGTGCTTCAGTTTCGAGCCTATGGTCTCGTAGAGCGCCTCCATATCGGGAGCACTGATACGTTCGCCATAAGGGGGATTGGTGACGATAATACCTTCGGGTGCCGGCGCCTCCTCCCATGCGGAGATAGACTGTACGGCCAGGTCTACATCCTTGACCACACCGGCGGCGGTGAGGTTGCGGCGAGCAATATCCACTGCTGCCGGCGAGATGTCACGGCCGATGATGGGATGCGCAATAGGACGCTCCTCGCTGTCATCATTGACCAGACTATCAAAGAGATCGGCATCAAAATCGGGCCATTGTTCAAAGGCAAAGCTCTGACGGAATACCCCGGGCTTGATATTGGCAGCAATCAATGCAGCCTCGACCAGGAAGGTACCGCTACCGCACATGGGATCAACGAAGGGACGATCGCCGCGGTATCCGCTTAGCAACAGTATGCCGGCGGCGAGGACCTCGCTGATGGGTGCTTCGGTGCTTGCACGACGCCAACCGCGTTTGTGCAGGCTCTCGCCCGATGAGTCCAGCGACAGTGTCACCTTACGCCCCGAGATGTGCACATTGATCATCACGTCTGCATCTTGCAGGCGCACCCCGGGTCGTTTATCTTCGCCGTAACGATCCTTGAACCAATCGACTATAGCATCTTTGACGCGGTAAGTAACAAAGCGCGAATGTATAAACTCGTCACTGTATACAGTAGTATCAATGCTGAAGGTCTTGGCAAGTGTCAGCAGCGTACCCCAATCGTACGCCTTGACGGCATCATAAAGTTCGTCCGGGTCGCCGGCTTCGAATTCGTAGAACGGTTTGAGGATGCGTAATGCCGTGCGACAGCATAAATTGGCTTGATACAGCGTCTCCAAGTCGCCCCCGAAGGACACCATACGATGCCCCGGTTCGACATCAAAAGCCCCTAAGGCACGAAGCTCGTCAGCAAGTACAGCCTCGAGTCCCTTGAGGGTCTTGGCCACCATCTTGAATTTATTCTCCATAATTATCTGCCGTATGTGTGACCGGAGGATTTCGAGACCGCCACCGTGGCTGCTGTCGTCGCTCCGTGTTACTTATCTGCAAAATTAGCCAAAAACGGCGACATAACCGCCGCCGCGATGCAAAAAAGACGTTAAACACGTCGGCTTATTTTAGGTCATAATGCGTCTTGGTTTACTTTCTCATCGTTCAGTTGCCGGAGGAGCTGCGAGAACCGCGCCACATAGCAGCATCAGAGCCGGATATACGCCCATGGCAAGTCGCCCGTAGTCATCAAAGCCGCCGATGATGGCCGTGGCTATACCGCCGCAGACAAGAACCCACAGCGCCCAAAGTTGCGATAGACGAAACAGGCTGTGCCGACTATCCTCACCACAGCGGCGCCGGGCCGCACACAGCCACACAAACAGCGCCAAGATGACGACGTACACGACGTAAAAGCTGATATGCAAAGCTTTAGTATAGTATTTGAGTCTGTCACTGCCATGTATGGGGAATGCGTTGGAGGGCATAGACTCGAAGAGGCGTGCCGGAATGCCAAGATACCATCGCGCCGGGTCATAAGACTTGGTGGCGGACATCACAGCGTGTATCTGAGCATACGTCAACGATTCGGTGCCCAAAAATGCCATCTTACGACGCTGATGATTGGAAACGGTATCGGCGGCATTGATGCGCCGGAAGAGGTCGGCTGTGGCGCTGTCAGGGGCCAATTCGGGTACGAGTTTGCGCCGTTGCGCGATGTTGCCCAAGTCGTTGATGTCGGAGACCACCGAGATGGTATAATATCCGGTGATGCGCTGCACAGCCAGTCCGTAGCCGCCCAAGACCACAGTCATAGCGCATGCCGGAACAAGACCATACCACCAGCGACGATTGCGCCGCAACAGCAAAGCCGCAGCTACCACGGCCCACCATATTGCAATATAGATATTGGAGGGCTTGAGCAGCACCAAAGCAACGGATACAAAGACGCACCACGTCAAAGCTTTATATCCACAACATTCCGCCATCTTTTGAGCCTGAGCGAGGAGCACGGTCACACCTATGACACACCAAATGTCGGGCATAACGAACATAGCGAATGACACAAAAGTCGGACACCATGCGTAGGCGGCAGTGGCGATGAGCGCGGCTCGCGCCGTCATAAGTCGAGCGGCAATGCGCCACATTATGGGAATAGTAGCAACGAAAGTTCCAAGTTGCAGGATAATGAGTACATACGCCCATGTCATCTCCCCGGGTAGAAATCGGCAAAGGCCTACTATCAATGGATATATGGGTGTGCGAATGGCATCGGCACCGTGCCGCAAGATGTTGCCGAAAGCCTCAATATATGTTTGAGTATCCCAGAAGGCAAAGTACGAATGTCCGGCCAACCACATAGCAACGGCCAGGACCATTGTCCCGGCGGTTATGACCGCCAAAGGCTTATATGGAACGGTGACTATGTTCTCGGACACGAAGATAAATACAGGGTATCTATGGACAAATAAGCGCAGAGGGTTGTTCCTCTTGTGGATATTCTATTATGCTCTTGTTAGGAGAATTTATGGCTGTTATAGCTATTATAGCTGTTACGGTTATGTCGGCCTTTACAGCAGCGGAGCAATGACATCGGCTACTTCGGCACAGGTCATACGGCGCTGGCGCTGCAATGTGTCGGCAATGTTGTTGGCGACAGAAGCCACGCGGTTGTGCATAAATACGCGCTTGAGATTGTCATGCACCTTGTCGTACAGACGGTCAATTTCATCGTTATCCAATTCGCATGAATCGTTACCGACTTGCTCGACAATCTCGCGAAGGGATTTGCGGACGGCAGGGGTGATATGAATCTTGCGTCCTACATACGCGCGACACATAGCATTGCCGACAAGCATCGCGGCCGTCAGCTCGAATTGCTTGACATTATGCCGCCAAGCCGCCCCTATGCTCAGCGTGGGGTTGCCGGAGAAATGAAATTCGGGTGCCATTTCGGCACCGTCGCCGGGTGCGTTATCAAGGCATAATGCGGAGAGCATATTTTCTCCGTCAAAAACTGTCAGTGATATAGCCATACCGACAAGCCCGTATGAACGGTCTTTCTCGTCGGCATATTTCAGAGGATGCTTGTCAGAATCCATAGTTGTAAGCGTATATTGGTGGTCGTAATGAGCCGAAGTCAAGGACAGGAACAATCCTGCCGATAAAACCCGACATAAACTACACGGCAAAAGTCGTGCCTAAGTGCACATTGCGCCCGGCCCACAAGCAGGACGGCCGCAACGGCTATGTGTCAGACGTCAGCTATGACGTCCGGTCTCAGTTGATGATTACAATTTTGGCAACAGCGCCTTCGGAAGACCCGGTGGCATTCTGCGATGCAAAGACGTAATATACGCCCGAGCGTACGCGGTTGCCGCCGTTGTCACAGCCGTCCCAGGTTATCATTCCGCCGTTGGAACGAGTCTGGTAAATGACGTTGCCGGCTGCATCGGCAATCTTCACCAGCGACTGGTCCATAAGTCCGGTGACGGTAATCCATCCGGTGTAATCGGGGCGCACCGGGTTGGGATACGCATAGACGTTGTCGTAGGTGTCTGCCGCAGGCGACGAGGTGCTGTTGAAGGACACAAGTCCGGTCTTCAGACCGAAGTACACGACATTGTCCACGGGGCTGCACAGCACTGAGTATACGGTATTGGAGGGCAGCGCCGAATTGTCAGTGGTGTAATGGGCGATAATTTGGTCACCATTTTCGCTGACGAGGTATACGCCGGAATTTTCGGTGACTATCCATTTGCGGTTGGCGGCATCGATGGACATATCGTTGATTTGCTCGGTGTCAAGCAGGTAATCGGCGTAATTGGTACCATCGTTGCGCGGCACTTTCAGTCGGGTGATACGCGAGGTGGGGTCGGTAGCCTTGCTCGGATTGGTAATCTCGAAAGGACCGGAAGTGGTCCCCACCCATACGCGACCGCGTTGATCTTCGATGGCGCAGGTGATACGATCGCACGTGAAAGTCTTGCCGTCCTGGTCTACCATATTGGATAGCTCGTAAATGACGTCGTCCGAGGTATTGGCATAAGTACCCTTGGTGTCGTAGGCGCATATCGGGTTGTTATATTTGCTGTTCCAAGTAAACACCATATTCGATTTTTTGCACATCAGGCTACCCATATCCTTATTCCCGACATCAAAGCCGAGGTGCTTGGTGGCAATCCAATCGTCCTTGGTGACGGTGGACAAGTCGCCCTTGAGCTTGGCCTTGGGCAGAATGTAGTATGGTGACACCTGCGTATTGGTCAATGTCCAAGCACCCACCCACAAGTTGCCTTCGGGGTCGATATTGACATCGTGCACCTTGACGCCCCACCACGCATACATGGGGGAATTCTTTTCGTTGAATTTGGCGATTTCTTTGTCGTTTTCGATGACGTACACGCCCTCGAAGTTGTTGCCTATGTAGTAGCGATCATCGTTATCCGGGTCTACAACAAAACGAGTTACACCGCCGAGCATGGCCGTGGTATGGCGCTTCTCCTGTTCACTCTTGACCGTGGAATTGTCCGCCGAGGCTACCGTCAGGGAGATGTCGCGCGGCACGCCGCCTTCGATAACATTGGTGTGCTGTGGTATCCACCATATATCACCAACGGTGATGATGCTCTTGTAGTTGGTCACGCCAAGATTGGATATATAAATCTTGTTTCCGACCGAATTGGTGCGTATGAACGCCACGTTGTCACACGTCGTGGCTACAGGCTTAATCCTGTCGGCCAGGACGGTGAGCGTCGCACCGGAAATATCATAGTTGCCCAGGCCTTCGACTCCGGCGGACCATACGCTGTTGATGCCGCTGTACATAGCTATCTTGTCATTCTTCAGTTCTTCGGGTATGGCATAGCGATTTGCCACCTTGCCTTCGCCATCCAGCATCACGATCTCGGAGGCTGTGAGGTAATATGCGGACTGAGGCGTAACCACGATGTCGCCCACGATGACATCAGTACCAATCGCCGTGCTGACAGTGTTTGCATTCCAGTCTATTGTGTACGAAATCTGCGTATTGTCATTGCCGCTAATGCCGAGCATCTTAGTCCCGACAGTCGCAAGGCCTTTGACATACGCGCCACCGAGGTTCGTAAATTTGCTTATGGCATTATGGCGTCCGGAGACCGGAGCGGCCCAAAAGCGATAATCGGCGTCTACGCCTTTCTCCATAAACATGACGATATGGTCGTCCACGATGGTTACGCAATCTACGCCCTTTCCGAAGATGCCCGACTCGGACACTTCGTGGCGGCTGTCGTCAAATATGACCAAGCCAAAGTCGGTGCCAACATAAATCTTTCCGTTATAGAAAGCGACATCGCGTATGCCTTTGGTATAAGTCAACTGGGCATTGAGAATATCGGGCATATTGACTACGCGGCCGTCATCGTATACCAAGTCGATATTGCCGGTGTCGTATGTCAGCATCATATAACGACCGTCATAGTTGTAGTATGCGCCGGTGACATTGGTATCACTGAGCTTGTTGCGCGTGTTGTACGAATAGCTTTCGTGCGTCTCTTTGTCGTAAGAGAATAGGCGCGACGAGCAGGTGTAGTACACCATCGAGGGAGACTCGGCGATATACGACACTTCGCCGCTGTACAGCGGATAAATGTTCCAGTCGCCTACAAGGCCCTGGGCACATGCTCCGGCGGCGCAGGCTGCCATAGCCGCTATCGTTAATAGTATTTTGCGTATCATCTGTATGAATGGTTTTGTAGTTTCTTCTTAGTTTTTGATGTAAATCTGCAAGAGATGTAATTGTATTGTCATCAGGCGAAAAATGCATCTATGTGTCCGCCTTCCGGAGGTATTGCATCAGTGCCTGTGTGGCGCGTGCCCGGTGGCTCACGGCGTTCTTGGCTTCTTCGCCGGCCTGTGCAAAGGTTTCGATCCATCCTTCGGGGATAAATACCGGGTCGTATCCGAAGCCGCCGTCACCGTGAGGTTCGGTGGCTATTGAGCCTTCGATGACTCCGTGGAAGACATGCTCGCACCCGCCGAGGATAAGCACTATGACCGTGCGGAAGCGTGCCGTGCGGCTTCCCTCGGGGACATCGCGCAGATTGTGCAACAGAAGGCGCACATTGGCCGCCGAATCGTGCCCCGGGCCGGGGGCATACCGAGCGCTGTGCACGCCGGGGGCACCGTCCAGCGCATCGACTTCCAGACCCGTATCATCGGCAAAGCAGTCCACGCCATAGCGGTCGTAAATCCACCGTGCCTTTTGCCGCGCATTGCCTTCGAGCGTATCGGCATCCTCGGGAATGTCGTCATGGCAGCCTATATCGTTGAGGCTGCGTATATCGAAGGCTTCTGCAGCTATGGCGCGGAGTTCTTCGAGCTTATGTGCGTTATTGGTAGCAAATACCAGTGTCTTCACAATGATGCTTAACGGGTGGTTATATCTTTATTATAAACGTGAATTTGTATCTCTTTATTGCTTTTGAAGTTCGTAAGGCGTTTTGGAATGTATAACAGCTGTTTTTATCGGTCAGAATACGGCCTCAATGACCTGCCTCGGCAAATCTTGCCGCAATGCGGTGACGGCCGAGTCTCGGGCGTTGTCTATGGTGATGGCGCCTTTTTTGATTTCGGAGAGGGTCTTATCCATAGCCCGGCGCTTGGCTGCATCGTCAAGGCCCAGAAACACCAGCAGCACGGTCTTTTTGCCCGGGGGCTGAACTTCGTATGTCGAAGTGCTGTCGGTCACTACAATATCCGCGCCCGTGTCGGAGAATTGTATATCGTGACTGTACGCTCGGAGGACATCTACGACCGCCTGACGCATCCCGGAATCGTCTATATGCGAAACATCGGCTGTGCGAGCGTCCGCAAAAGCGGCCAGACGCACAAGCATTCGAGCACGGCCATTGCAAAGCACACCGTCTCCGAGACTCGGGGCTTGTTCGGCTCGATAGGCATATCCGCGCTGCTTGCGCAGCACTTCGGTGACTAAGGCATACGCCAACGGCGAGTGAACGCCGAAGCCGCGGCCATGCCGCCATCTTTTATACCATCGTCCGAAGCCCATATGACTACTGTTCCTCCGATTTATCTTGGTGTATTTGGCTTAAGTCTCGCTTTCCGGACTTATCACCGCCGATGCGGCAGTTTGTACGGCAGGTTACACGTGCCCACAATACGGAGAGTACCAGCAAGTATATCAGTATGATACTAATGTATGCAGCGGTGGTGGTGGTGTGCATAGACTCGGGGTCAAAGGTCATTTCGACCTTGTGCGTGCCGGCCGGAACTCGTATGGCACGCAGCACGTAGTCGGCACGACCTATGGTCACATCCTTGCCATCAATGGTGGCACGCCATCCCCACGGGAACCACACTTCAGAGCACACCATAATGCCGCCGCGAGCGCTCGTCACTTTGTATTCCAAGGTGTTGGGTGTATGACGTATTAGGGCTACGGTGTCGCCGGGCGTTGTAGCCACGGCCTGTCCAAGCGTGGAGGCGAAGCGTCGATCTGCCACGGCGACATGGCGCGAGTTGAGTCCCTTAAGCCCGTTTATCTCGGCGCGTGCACCGTCTACATAGTGGACACTATCCACGAGCCAGGCCGGACCGCAAGCCCGCGGATTGGTTTCGAGACGTCCGTTGAAAATAACGTATTTGGCATTCAGCATATTCAATACGGACGGCTCGTAGATTGTATGCGTATCTATGAGGTCGTTGTAGCGATTGAGTTTGGCTGCATGGTAGCCGCCCACCATATTGTGGTAGTAGCTGCGACGGTAGCCGCCGAAATTGTCAAAATCGGCTACGCGGTAGTAGCCTTTATCCCTGAGTATGACGTTGTCTATCGAATCTGCTGCCAGCGGGTCGGCGTAGAAGCTCTGAGCAAAGACATTTGCGCTATTGACATAAGATTCGGTATTGATGTAGCGCTTGTCTACGGCGTACATATCCACGACCACTAAAAGTCCGAGGCCGACAACAGCATAGCCGCGCCTGATTTTGCCACAAGCGGCGACAAAAACAAGGGCGCCGCCCAGTATCACGAATAAGGCCGAACGCAAGGCATCGGCACTGACAATATCAAGACGTATCTGCTTGATATTTCCGATAGTTGCATCCAAATAGGCGTAATATTCGGCCGGTGCCCCACCTTGGCCCATTTGTTCTTTGGCCTGCGCAATCCATTTTACTTCATCATCGCTGAGGCCATCTCCGAAAGCTCCGGGAGCGATCCATACAAACAGGCAGATAATGAGACAGAAGCCGAAGGACGCTATCAGTTCGTTTTTGTAGCGCCGTAGCCCATCTTTGTCTTCCATCAGTTTTTGCAATCCGAGCATAGCCAGCAGCGGCACGCAGACGCACGCAATGACCAAGGCTGTCTCGGCGGCGCGAAATTTGTTGTACAACGGAACGTTGTCTATCATAAAGTCCGTGAGCGCCTCAAAGTGGTTGCCCATAGCCAAAAGCGCGGAGAACAGCGTCAACGCCAAAAGCGCCCACTTGGTGGGGCCGCGAACTATGAAGCATCCCAAGATGAAGAGTGCAATAATGATGGCGCCAAGGTAGAACGGACCATTGGTCGTGCCTTTGCCTCCGAAGTATTCGGTAAACTGAGACATCAGTCCGAATTGGTCATCGCTTTGCATCTTGAAGTCGCAATGCGAATTTTTGTCGAGTGTCAGCGGAACATTCGCACCTTTTTCGGGTCGTATGGATGCACCGCCCTTGATATTGGGTATAAGCAGCGAAAGGGTCTCGGACGGTGTATTGCTCCATCCGCCAATCTCTTCGCGCGGCAGTCCTCCGGTAGGCCCCTTTGGATCTTTGGGCTTGTCGGATCGGACGCCGTGGGCGGCATCATCGGCCACCAGCTCGCTCTGTGCACGCTTGGTCTCTTTGGAGTATTCGTAGGTGTGGTATAGTGCCGGGAGGTTGGCTCCAAGAGCCAGAGCCGCGGATGCCAGCGAGACAACGGTGGCGATGCACCAGCGGCGCATACGTCTTTCACGAATGTCGCGTACCAGCCAGGCAATCACCAATGCACCCATTATAAAGGCGCTGTAATACGTGATTTGAGGATGGTTGGCGTTGAGCTGAAGCATGGCGAAGAGTGCCATAATGGCCGCTCCGGCAAGGTAGCGTCCGCGGTAAGCCAGACACAGGCCGCCGACGACGGGCGGAACGTAGGTCAGCGCCATAAATTTCCAGATATGTCCGGCGCCGATAATGATGACAAAGTATGAAATAAGGCCCCACGAAAGAGCGCCTATGAGTGCATACCACCAGCGCAAGCGCCAGCAATACAGCATTATCAGCATCCCGAACATCATCATAAACATCAGCGACGACAACCCGGGCAGGCCGAGGCCGTAGACGCCGTTAAGCCACGTGAACAGGCTGTTGGACGGATATTCGGGCGAAATCTGGAAGGTGGGCATTCCGGAGAACAGACTATTGGTCCACAGCGCTTTTTCACCGGTCTGCTGTTCGTATTCTTGAGCGGCGTGGCCGTTGGCGGCGCCTTGCTGCATATCGTACTGCTGCAAGGTGTTGCCTTGGAAGTTGTCGGGCGCAAAGAATGCCAACGAAATTATGGCGCACACGGCCATGCTCAGGAAAAATCCCCAAACCTGCGGCCGGGCCAACCATCGGTAAAGGCTCGGCCCGGAGTTGTCGGGACGGGCGCATGGGCTTGTCGGTGCCTTTGCTTCCTCTATGTCTTTTGTATCCATTTCGGTATATAATTGTTCGTATTGTGTCCTATAAAGATACTACGTCTTTCGCATACATCGTCCTATTTTTCGGCAAGTGTCATAAGATAGTCTGCCGCAAGCACATAGCTGTATATGCCGAAGCCGGCAATGACTCCGCGGCATACCGGAGCGATGAGCGAGGTGTGACGTATGCCTTCGCGTGCGTGTACGTTGGAGATATGGACCTCAATTACGGGGACATCCATAGCGGCCACGGCATCGGCCACGGCCAGAGAGGTGTGCGTCCACGCCCCGGCATTGAGAATAACTCCGATATACGAGGTGTCGTGTGCCTTGGCATTGAGTGCATCTATAAGCACTCCCTCGTGGTTGGTTTGCAAGTGCTCGATGGCGATGGCATCGCCTACGCGACGGCGTACGGCCTCAATGATGACGTCAATGCCGTCCGTGCCGTATATACCGGGCTGTCGCTGCCCGAGTAGGCCTAAATTGGGGCCGTTAGCTATCAATATCTTGCGTTTTTGCGTCATATCGGTCGTTGTCTTACTTGCTCTATTAATTTTTATATCTCTTGGAAAATATATGTGGTAGCAAATCAGTGCTTTACCTGCACAATGTGTGTGGGCGGAAGCGTGGCATTGCGGCGCTCGACGGCGTCTGTCACTTCGTGCGCCAGGTGCATAAAGGCTTGTGCGGCAAGGCCGTCGCCGGCTGCCACGGGAGTGCCGTCGTCGTTGTGCCGACCTACGGATGCCACCAGCGGGATTTGTGCCAACAGCGGGATGTTCAGCTCTTTGGCCATATCGACGGCTCCGCCGTTGCCGAAGATGTAGTACCGCTCGTCGGGATGCTCTTCGGGCGTAAACCACGCCATATTTTCGACGATGCCCAGCACGGGAACGTCCACCTTGTCGCCACGGAACATGGCTATGCCTTTGCGGGCATCGGCCAAGGCTATCTGCTGAGGCGTGGACACGATGACTACGCCGGTGATGGGCAGTGTCTGCACCAAGGTCAGGTGTATATCGCTGGTACCCGGGGGCATATCGATGATGAAGTAGTCAAGGTCGCCCCAATCTCCCTGGGTGATAAGCTGGCGCAGGGCAGTGGAAGCCATGGAGCCGCGCCACAGTACGGCACTGTCGCGCTCGACAAGGAAGCCTATGCTCAGCAGTTTGACACCATAATTCTCGGCCGGGATGATCAGGTTTTGACCGGCATCATCGGTGCGCATATACAGTTGTTGGTCCTCTACACCGAAAATTTTGGGCATGGACGGTCCGAAGATATCGGCATCAAGGACGCCAACTTTGTAGCCTTCGCGAGCGAGTGCCACGGCAAGATTGGCGGCAACGGTGCTCTTGCCCACCCCACCCTTGCCGGAAGCGATGCCTATGATGTTGCGCACGCCGGTGAGCACGGGTGCCGGAGCTTTTGCGGCCGGAGCCTTGGTGGCTATGGCAATATTACCTTTTATGTCGACGTCCTCGCCTATATGCGCCAGTATGGCGGCTTCGGCAGCGCGCACCACCGAACGGGCAAACGGGTCGGTATTCTTTTCAAAAACTATGGAGAAGGACACACGGCGACCATCAATGCGGATATCATCGGCCACCATACCTTCGCTGACAATGTCCTTGCCTGTACCGGGATAGCGCACGGTGCGCAGGGCATCAAGGACAAGATTGGGATAAATTGTGTCGGTGTTCATAATACTGAGAGTAATTAGGGCATATCAAGGTCTTTCACTAGCGGTGCCTGACATATATCCGGACACTGCACCTGACCGCGACTGTAGCTGCGGTATGTATCCTCGGGGATGTCCTCCGTGTATTCGACAAGCGGCGCATCCTCGTCTTTCGGAAGGCCGAAGTGCAGGTATTTGATGGTAAGCCCGCGGTCAAGCCACTGGCGTTCGTAATGGGTGCGTATGTCCATAATGCCGGACATATTGTCCGGAATATCTGCCCCCGGGGCATATAGGTCGGGTATATCGGCATATATGGGCAAGCCGTTGAGATGCACCAACTCGCGAGTATAGGTGTACAGGAAGGGGCTGTCGGTTTTGAGCCGCACGCTGCCTTCGGCGCCCGTCAAGCGACGATACATTTGCAGGAAGCGCGTGGAAGTCAGGCGCTTGCGCACTTTCTTCATCTGTGGATCGGGGAAGGTGATCCACAGATGGTCAACTTCGCCCGGAGCGAAGAAGGCCTCAAGAAGCTCGATGGATGTGCGCACAAAGGCTACATTGGTCAGTCCGAGGTCGCGCGCAGCCGTAGCTCCGGAGTGCATTCGTGCGCCTTTGATGTCAACCCCTATGAAATTTGCCTCGGGAAAACGACGAGCCAGTGCTACTGTGTATTCACCTTTGCCACAACCCAATTCGAGCACTATAGGCCCGTCATTGCGAAAGAAATCGCTGTGCCAGCGGCCTCGCAGCGGGAATGTCGAGCGCTCGGCCACATCGGTCGCCGTCATCGGGCTACGGCCGCAAGTATCCTCGTGCGTTCCTTCCGAGACAAGACGCCCGTAAGGATACTGGAAGACAAAGGGGATGGTCTCCATCTCGGCAAACTTGCGCAACTTATTCTTTCCCATATCTAAATTTCTTTCAATCGGTTAGGAGACTTCACACGTAAGTTAAGACATTTCTTTTACGCGCCGTCTCACTTGCGATGCCGACCTATGTCGCCGTCAACGCATTATCTTGACTGCCGCGCGGTTTCCATTGGCCAAGAGAACATTGACTACATATACGCGTGTTGAGTAGTCCGCTGTCGGAATTACAATTTCATTCTCGGAGGTATCGACTGCCGTCAGCAGTGCACCCGAGACGTCATACAACTCGACACGATTTATCAAGACTCCGGCAGCTACAATATGCAGGTCCGTGCCTTCGAAACGACCCTTGACAGATACGTCTGCGGTCTCGGAGGCAATGTCGTCCGTACCGCTTACCATCTCGATATCAAATTCTTTCCACTGCTCGGCGGTCTTGAATTCGCCATACATATCATCGGCTACAATCAACTTCACCCCAGACTGATCCACGCCTGACCATACGTCCGCGCCGATGGACGGGATAGAGATGTGTTTGGAGACATCAATGCGCTTCAGCTCGGACATATCGGACATAGCCTCATCGCCGAGATAGAACACCGAAGCGGGTATGTCCAATTCCGAAACGGAGCAGCCGGTCAAAGCGTAGTCGCCTATGGACATCAACATTTTAGGCAGTTCTAATTTGCCGGCTATACGCGTGTTAGACAGCATGGCGGCACTGATACCACTAATACCGGCCGGCAGTTGGATTTTAGTCAATTTGTCGCAATTGAAAAGTGCACCATCGAGGATGTTCACAATATTGTCCGCAAACATAGCCTCAGTCAGGTCATTGCAATTGGCAAAAGCATACTTCCCTATGGCGAATAGGTTCTGACATGCTGTCATATCCACTTTTTGCAGGCCCGAACACTCGAAGGCGGAAGTCTGCAAGGATGTCAGCGTCGAGACAAAATCGAAGGATTTCAAAGCCTTGCATCCGCGGAAGGCTGCGCTACTTATTGCGGTGTAGTTTGGATTAACGATCACATCGGACAGCATGGTGCAGCCGTCAAACATACGCACGGGCACTTCGGTCAACGCCGAGATATCGGCCTTGGTCAAGGATGTACAGTTGGCGAAGATATCCGTACCCAGACCGGTGTTTGTCTTTACGACTACGGACGTCAGCGCCGGACATCCGGCAAAGGCGCCGTCACCCACCATACCGACATTAGCCGGGATGGTCACAGTCGTAAGTGCCGCTCCGACAAAAGCAGCCTCGCCTATGCGCAGCTTTTCTGTTGTCGGCAGCGTGAGTGTCTTGGCCTTAAGCCCGGCAAAAATCATCTCGGGCACGTAATTGGCATCGTAGCGTTGTATCCCGTTGATGTCGTGTCCGGCACCATAGTATGCCTCAATGGTCGCGGCCTTGAGGTCAAGGCTTTCGAGCGAGGTCATCTTGGTGTTTATAAATTCCAAATCACCGGCATCCACAGGTCCCTGCACTATGAGGGTCGCGACCTTGTCGGGCGCGGTTGTAAGTACGGACTTTAGCGTGCCGGCAGCTGTCGTGACGGCTGTAACTGTCTGTGCCGAAACCGCAATAGCGGCTACGGCTACGGAAAAAAGCGTGGTCAGTATGCGTTTCATTTTTTATCTTATGGCTCGTGCTTTGGTGTCTCGTTATATGGTGTTGATGCCACTTGCCGCTCATTGCCGCAACGGCATACTCTTGCAATCAGCAAAGTTACACAAAATATGCGACACTCCAACCCTTATGCGCCCTAAATTACTTTAACCCGGGCCATATTTCCACCTTTTTCCACGCCTCACCCACCCGGCCACTTCACGAACGTGATATATGCCGTAGGGCGATGATTATTCGC
The DNA here is from genome assembly GCA_002478045.1 of Porphyromonadaceae bacterium UBA7555. Lineage (GTDB taxonomy): Bacteria > Bacteroidota > Bacteroidia > Bacteroidales > Muribaculaceae > CAG-873. Next base: position 6,084 of record DLLT01000056.1, on the reverse strand, counting down.
GCAAACGGCTGTCGATGATGATGGTGACGGGGCCGTCGTTATGCAAGGCCACATCCATATCGGCGCCGAAAATACCTCGGCCGACCGCAATGCCGCTATCGGCCTGCAATTGACGGCAATAGGCATCGTACAGTGCCACAGCCTCATCGCCTCGCATGGCGCGTATATAGCTCGGACGATTGCCGCGACGTGTCGAGGCCGTCAGCGTAAATTGGCTCACGGCTATTATTCCGCCTTGGACATCGCGGATGCTGCGGTTCATCACTCCGGCATCATCATCAAAAATGCGCAGCGCCGCGGTTTTACCGGCCAACCATCGGGCATCTTCTTCGGTATCACCATTTTCGACACCCACCAGAACCAACATCCCGGCATCGATGGACGACACCGTTCCGTGTCCTTCGACGGTCACGGACGCCCGACTTACTCTTTGTATGACTATTCGCATATTGAAGTATCTCTAATCAACTTTCCATATCGCCGCTTATATGCGACATGTCCGGAATGGCGGCCACCCCGGACATATCGCGCAAGGCGTTATCTTGTTTCGGTTAAATACTGTGTATCAATACACAAGACCTACATTGTCTACCCAGAAGGTAAGGCCGATGGAGCCTACATACGCCTCGCCGCTGCTGGCCGAGAACATCACGATAATATGCGTAGGCTTGGCATTCGGGTCCCATCCCGCTTCCTTGACGGGGACCATCTTGCCCTTTGAGTTCTTTGCATAATAGCTGCGATTTGACGGAATAAGTCCGTAGCTGCTTTTTCCGTACGCTATATGTACTTCGTGTTTGTTGGTCCATGATTCACTATGTCCGAAAGCTTCGTATCCGGTGCCTACGCGATTGGCATATAGGTTGCCTTTGCTGTCTTCCCAACGATGTTGCAGAAGCACTATGGCCACGGCTTTGTCGCTGCCGGCTATGGTTTTTTTCTTGCCGAAACCGGAAGAGTACACGCGAGTATTGCCCGCAGGTACGGAGACTTTATAATCGAATCGCAAGGCCTTGGGGCGACGGGTAAACGGCATACCCATTTCCATCTTGCTATACGGATTTTTGGTGGAAGTGATGGGCTCAGTCATCTTGCCCAGAAATATCGAACCGCCGACAACGACATCTACATTTATCATACCGATGGCTTTGCAGTGTTCGTATTGGCATACAAGTTTGGCACATTTGCCTTTGCCGCGAGCCTCGGGATAGACGGCATTGGATGCCTTGGTGACGCCGGCAGGCTTGGCCAGAACGTTCGAAGTGGCCCACGGCGATCCGCCGCGGTTGGTATATGCCTTGCCGCTATTATCCGTTCCGGTAGGAGCGATGGCATACAATTGTTTGGTATGGCCGCCCAAAAGCTTGGATTCCTTAATATTGCGGGTCAACCATTGATCAAAATTGCCAAAGCTGAACAACTCGAAGGTCTCTCCCCACGAGCCCAAAGAAACTACGGCGCCAATCACGGCGGCTACAATTCTTTTATTCATAATCACTTAGCTATTAGTTTCGTAACTGAAGCGTACTTCCGCGTACACAATTAGATTACAAAGTTAGGCATTTTTGCCTAATTGCTACCTAATCAGTCGCCCAAAAGGCTAATATATACGCCATTTTGACCAATCCGGTTAAATCTCAAGTGGGAGGTAAGGGGTTTAGGGGCCCTAAGGACCTTAGAGACCTTAGAGACCTTAGAGACTCTAGAGACTCTAAGGACCTTAGAGACCTTAGAGACCTTAGAGACTCTACGGACCTTAGAGACTTTAAGAACCTTAGGAACACTACCCTGCCTCATTGTCCCTTTCATTGTCTGCCTCCCCACCGAAAAGTCGGCTGTGGGAACCGGGAAAGACGCAGCGCGTCCCCACCATACCGCGTAGCGGCTCATGCGGGGACGTGCATCTATTCGGAGTGTCCGAAATTCTCGGAGCACCCTATCGGACGCCGGCTAAACCGGCTTAGGTATTACTCTTTGAACTTGGCCTTGAGGTACTCGCGGTTGAGGCGTGCGATGTTGCTCAGAGGAATGTTCTTGGGGCATTCGGCGGCGCAAGCGCCGGTGTTGGTGCAGTTGCCGAAGCCGAGTTCGTCCATCTTGCGTACCATTGCGCGGGCACGGCGAGCGCGTTCTACCTGACCCTGGGGCAGCAGTGCAAACTGGCTGACCTTGGCGGATACGAAGAGCATAGCCGAGCCGTTTTTGCAGGCAGCGACACATGCGCCGCAGCCGATGCAAGTAGCGCTATCCATTGCCATATCGGCCACCTCTTTGGAGATGGGTATGGCGTTGGCATCGGGGGCGCCACCGGTGTTGAAGGATACGTAACCGCCGGCCTGCTGGATTTGGTCAAAGGCGTTGCGGCTGACCATGAGGTCGCGGATGACGGGGAATGCGGCCGAGCGCCACGGTTCGATGGTGATGGTGTCGCCATCGTTGAATTTGCGCATGTGCAGCTGGCAGGTGGTGATACCTTGTACGGGGCCGTGGGGGTGGCCGTTAATGTACAGCGAGCACATACCGCAGATGCCTTCGCGGCAGTCGTTGTCGAATACTACGGGTTCTTCACCGGCTTCGACAAGATGCTGATTGAGCATATCGAGCATCTCGAGGAAGCTGCTGCCGGTGGAGACGTTGTCGAGGTGGTAGTTTTGGAATTGCCCTTTGGTTCTGGGGCCGCGCTGGCGCCAAATGCGCAGGTTTACGCTTATAGTCTTTTCCATAATTGTGTTCTGTGTGATTGGGGGTGAGGTTAGGACTTATAGTTGCGGGTCTGCACGTGTATTGCCTCGTACTTTAGGGGTTCCTTGAGCAGTATGGGCTTGGCGCCTTCGCCGGCGTATTTCCAGCAGGCGACGTACATATAGTCTTTGTCGTTGCGGGCGGCCTCGCCGTCAGCGGTCTGATATTCTTCGCGGAAGTGTGCGCCGCAGCTTTCGTTGCGGTTGAGGGCATCGATTGCCATCATCTTGGCTATCACGAGGAAGTCCTCGAGGCGCAGGGCTTTTTCGAGCTCGGTATTGAGGTCTTCGGCTTCGCCTACGATGCGCAGGTCGCTGTAGAATTCTTTGCGAACTTCCTCGATTTCTTTTGTAGCTTCTACCAAGCCTTGTAGTGTACGGCCCATACCCACGAGGTTCCACATGATGTGGCCCAGACGTTTGTGGATTTGGTCGGGGGACTTGGTACCCTTGATGGCCATCAGGCGGGCGATACGGTCGCGTACGCCCTGCTCGGCCTTGTCAAATTCGGGCGAATCGGTGCCGGGGCAAGCGACCTTGATTTGGTCGGACAGATAGTTCTGCATTGTGTAGGGCAGCACGAAGTATCCATCGGCCAGGCCCTGCATAAGCGCGGAAGCGCCGAGACGGTTGGCGCCATGGTCGCTGAAGTTGCATTCGCCGATGGCGAAGAGGCCCTTGATGGAGGTCTGCAATTCGTAGTCCACCCAGATGCCGCCCATGGTATAGTGGCTGGCGGGGAAGATCATCATCGGGGTCTCGTAGGGGTTGTCATCGGAGATCATCTGGTACATATCAAAGAGGTTGCCGTAGCGGTCGCGAACGACGTCCTCGCCAAGACGCTCGATGGCGTACTTAAAGTCGAGATATACGGCGTTGCCGGTACCTACACCATAGCCGGCGTCACAGCGCTCCTTGGCGGCACGCGATGCGATGTCGCGGGGGCACAGGTTGCCGAAGGCGGGATAGCGACGTTCCAGGTAGAAGTCGCGATCTTCGTCGGGGATGTCGGTGGGTTTGAGTTTGCCGGCGCGGATTGCTTCGGCGTCTTCTTTCTTCTTGGGCACCCAGATGCGGCCGTCGTTACGCAGCGACTCGGACATCAGGGTCAGCTTGCTCTGGTCTTCGCCGTGTACGGGGATACAGGTGGGGTGTATCTGTGTGAAGGCGAGGTTGGCCAGATAAGCGCCGTGCTTGAATGCCTGTACGGCAGCGCTGCCGTTGCAGCCCATGGCATTGGTGCTCAGGAAGAAGGCACGACCGTAACCGCCGGTAGCAAGTACCACGGCATGTGCACTGTAGCGCTCGAGCTTACCATTGATGAGGTTGCGGACGATGATACCGCGAGCGCGGCCATCGATGATGACCAGGTCGAGCATTTCGCGACGGTTGAAGGACTTAACGGTACCTTTTTGGATCTGACGGTTGAGCGATGAGTAGGCGCCCAGCAGCAGCTGCTGACCGGTCTGGCCTTTGGCGTAGAATGTACGGCTCACCTGTGCGCCGCCGAAGCTACGGTTGGCCAGCAAGCCGCCGTATTCGCGTGCAAAGGGAACGCCCTGTGCCACGCATTGGTCAATGATATTGTTGGACACTTCGGCCAGACGGTATACATTGGCTTCGCGCGAACGGAAGTCTCCGCCCTTGACGGTGTCGTAGAACAGACGATATACGCTGTCGCCATCGTTCTGATAGTTCTTGGCGGCGTTGATACCACCCTGTGCGGCGATGGAGTGTGCACGACGGGGGCTGTCCTGGATGCAGAAGTTGAGCACATTGAAGCCCATTTCGCCAAGGGTACTGGCGGCGCTGGCGCCTGCCAGGCCGGTGCCGACAACGATGACGCTCAAGTGGCGCTTGTTGGCGGGGTTGACGAGTTTCTGGTGAGCTTTATAGTTGGTCCACTTCTCGGCGACGGGACCTTCGGGGATTTTCGAGTCTATCTGGTACTCGGGGAGCTTCGACGATTCGATGTCGGCGAATTCCTGCATGATGGGGGTAGAGTCTATCATACCCTCGAGATTTTTGAGATCTGCCATTGCTGTCAGTGGTTTATGTTATTGTTGGGGTTGGATCATTTCGGCGGGTACCTGCTTGGGAAGCATGGAGCGTACGGCGCCTATCATCTGGTTGAGAGCCTGCATTTCCTGACCGGGAGCTGCCTTGGGGCACTGAGCGTTGAAAGCGTTCTGTACAGCCTCGGCTTTTTTGAGGAATGCTTCGCCGTTTTCTTGGATGTACTTCGACTGAGCTTCTCCGGCTTCACGACTGGCATTCATACGAGCCTCGGGAGACGACGTCTCGTTGTTCATCACTGCAATTTGGGGGGCGATGAGCTCCATCAGTCCGGCTTCGAATTCGGCGGTCAAGGCCTTGGCTTCTTTGTTCCAAGCCTCGGCATACTGGGTCTGCAGTGCTTCGTTCTCGGCGTAGTAGTTGGTATGTGCGCGATATGTGAAGACGAATATCTGGCATACAAAGAGGGCTATCACGATGGATGTCCACCAGTTGGAAATGCTTTTGAGGCGGGGCAGCCAGGTGTTGTTGTCCCAGCCTGCAGTTTGGAACATGCTCCAGAAGCCGTGGGTCATGTGGAACCACAGGGCTACGAAAGCCACCAGGTAGCATACGGGAGCCCAGAAATTGCTGAAAGCTGCTTGCAGGAACATGGTACCCATAGCGGGGTTGGCGGGAGCTCCGGCGAAGTCAACAGTAGTCACTCCGGCGATTTGCGAAGGAATGATTTCGGCGAGCTGCATCTTAGCCCAGAATTGCCACAGGTGGAGCAGCAGGAAGGCGATGACTACGAAGCCGAGCACAAGCATGTTCTTGGAGGACCATTCGACTTGAGCAGGGCGCGAGGTGACGGCGTAGCGATCATTGCCGCGAGCACGACGGTTTTGCAGCGTCAGCCACAATGCATACACGATGTGGATGACAAACAGTGCGGCCAGGCCGATGGAAGCGACCAGGGCATACCAGTTGGCGCCGAGAAATTCGCACACGGCATTGTAAGCCGTGGGCCACAGCAGCGCTACCGAGTTCATCAGCACGTGAAAGGTTACGAATAGGACGAGGCACAGACCGGTAACGGCCATCACGAACTTACGTCCTATAGATGAGCTAAATAACCACATAAAAAGATGATTAAGTTAATAGAGAATAGTTTTTATAATTGTTTTGTTGTTGTCGGTTGTACGAGCCGGGCGAACCCGAATACGTATAGGGCGCCGGACGTACAAGGCGCACGGCTCTGCAAAGTTAGGCATATTCCGCCGATGCCGCAACTTTTATTAGCGAAACTTTTCCGCAATCATCGGCGGAAAGATTCAGATAAGAAGTG
>DLLT01000034.1 GCA_002478045.1 Porphyromonadaceae bacterium UBA7555 | reverse complement strand
GATAGCGCATACGCCGTCCGTCTATAATTTCAGACATGTCAGTACGAGCACTATCTCCGTAATGCACAGTTGTTGAGATATATCGCGGAGCAAGACTTAGCCCGGCTTTGTCCAAAGTCGACACGTCAGACAAATTCCACAGCGAGGAACGTTCAGGCTCATGCAGCCCCACTCCATGGCACACGAACCGACTTGCGGCGACACTCGGTGATGCCCACCCATAAAACATAGTGAGTGTCGGCAAAATCGTGGACAAGCATCGTAAATATGTCATGGCGTTGAAAGTCGGCGTTAAGTCATCCTCAAAACAATCATAAAGGGCTGATTGATGCGCAGATAATGCACATCACAAATATACTAACTCTTTTTATTCATAGCAATCATTCTACTGTTAAAAATATTTAACAAGAGGGTGCAACAAAATAACCTATGTATAGAGTTCTATTGCTGTCCGATAAGACCTCTTTTAGTCAGATTAAATAGTCATAGCTGACAGCCATTGCAGGGGTCAGCACATTATATTTACAATCTTAAAGAGAACGCCGAGTGTCGAAATCCGAACAAGAAGTGCTTACGTCCTCGTACTTGATTATAGCGTTATTTACGATGAATGGCGCGACGGTCTGTAATCACGATGTCTACCGGGACATCATTCTCGTCATAGGGAACTTCGTCCATCAACTGGAAGTCATAAGCAACGCCGACCTTGACGGCACGCGTGCCGCGCAATAGTCTGTCATAATATCCTCGGCCTCGCCCTACTCGATTACATTTTCGATCGTATGCCACAGCCGGGACCACCACCATATCAATGGCATCCATCTCAACGGTATCGGCACCCTCAGGTTCTTCGATAAGGAACGCCCCGAGACTTAGACGAGATCTATCGTATGGCAAGATTTCGAGGTCGGCGCCATTGACACGCGGCAAAAAGAAGTGTTTGCGCTCATGCCATTTGTCCAAGAAGGCATGTGTGCTTATTTCGTCCGGCAACGAGTGATACATCAATATGTTGTCAGCCATCATAAAGGCGGCCGAAGTTTCAAGTCGAGCAAATGCTTGCTCTGCGGCCTCGGCTTGCTCGGTCGCTTCAAGCAAAGCTTTCTGCGCCTTGACAAGGCGTCGTATGTCACTCTTATCCATATCTCAAACTCTATTTTATTAATTAAACGTTATAGTCTTTGGCTATTATTTTATAGGGAAATTGGCTTCGCCCGAATGCATCAGTTTCACAGCCTTAAGCACGTTGGGGTCTTGACGTCCGGTAATAATGTAATATGCCGGAATACCGAGGATGTCACGTGCTATAAGAGCTTGCAACTGGTTGATGATGAGCTTGCGCGAAATATTGATGTAGAACCATCGAGCAGGTACGCCGTTTTGGGCGGCGTAGTAGACAAACGAGCCCAGAAGGATGTCGTCCGTCGGAAGTTTACGCAGCAGTTCGTCCACGTTCTTGGATTTGACGAGTGTGGAACGATTGAGGTCGCAGTACTCATAGGCAAAGCGCTGCATGATACCATTTTGGAATACCTTTACAAAGTATCCGGTAACTCCGGTAGTATCCGAGGGCATAAATATGTCCGGCATGATGCCACCGCCGCCGTAGACAGTGCGACCGGTACCGGTCTTGTACATCAGCGAGGTGTCAAACTTGGTGGAATCGGCGGTCTGCATCTCGCCGTTCTGCCAACGTTCGTATATCTCGTATTCGTAATCCTCGTTTTTCCCGGGTCGGTATTTTTTCTGTATACAACGGCCCGAAGGTGTATAGTAACGCTGCACAGTCAGTCGTATCTCAGAGCTATCGTTGAGCAAAATCTGACGCTGTACAAGGCCTTTGCCAAAGGTGCGACGCCCCAGCAACAATCCTCGATCATTGTCTTGTATGGCGCCTGCGAATATCTCGGAGGCCGAAGCGGAGGTTTCGTCGATAAGTACTATCACACGTGCCTTCTGGAAGTCTCCGTTGCCATCGGAGATGACTTTCTGGTCTTGCTCTTCGTGGCGGCCGTGGGTCTGTACTATCAGCTTGCCTTCGGGCAGGAATTCATTGACCATCAGTATAGCAGGCTCCATATATCCGCCGGTATTGCCTCGCAGGTCTATGACATAATCTTTGGCGCCCTTGGCCCGTAATTTATTAAGTGCATCCAAGAATTCGCCGTAAGTCGAGCGTCCGAACTTATTGACTTTCACAAATCCCGTGGTACGGTCAAGCATATATGCTGCATCGATGGTGGTCACAGGGATATTTCCTCGCTTGACTTTGAAGGTCAAAGGGCGCGAAGCACCGGGGCGCACGACACCTATGGTGACATTAGATCCGTCTTTGCCTCGCAAATAGCGGAACACCGAGTCGTTGGTGATACCTACCGAGGCTATACAGTGCCCGTTGACACTGACAATACGGTCGCCGGCCATCATACCTACTCGCTGTGCAGGACCGCCGGAAATAATCTCGACAACACATACCGTGTCATTGTAAATCTGGAATTGTATGCCCACGCCACTAAAGTAGCCCTCAAGCTCGTCCGGTCCGGCATTCTTCTCTTCCAGCGATATGTACGCCGAGTGTGGGTCCAAATTGGATAATATCGATGGCAACGACCGCTCTATAAGGCTGTCAAGGTCGACACTATCCACATATTCGCGGTTAATGATGCCGAAGAGTTCCTGTAACTTAGCCTCTCCTGGGGTCAATGCGGCAGGCTTATTGATAAACCAGCCCAGCCATAGTCCTGCGGCAAAGGTAAAGCTCAGTATCAGAGGAAACAGCAGCTTGGTTTTTTCAGATAATTTCATCTCCGAATTCTATAATCTTATTAGATGTGCACGTAAGTGCGTGAAGTCTTAATTTACAATCGCGTCAGCACGACTGCTCAATGGGTATGTGCACACATTCGATACCGGCGCGTTCCAGCAAGTTGATACCATCATGCAACCTATAATTTTCGGAATAAACCACACGTTTAATTCCGGCTTGGATGATGAGCTTGGAACACTCGAGACAAGGAGACGAAGTTACGTAGAGCGTAGCCCCGTCACTTGAATTATTGCTGCGCGAAACTTTGGTGATGGCGTTGGCCTCTGCATGCAATACATAGGGCTTGGTCACTCCAGTTTCGTCTTCGCAAACGTTTTCGAAGCCGGAAGGTGTACCATTGTATCCGTCCGAAATAATCATCTGATCCTTAACGATGAGGGCGCCGACCTTGCGCCGATGGCAGTATGAGTTCTCGGCCCAAATGGATGCCATACGTAGATAACGCAAATCGGACTGATGTTGTTTGTCGGATGAGTTTTCTTTGTTCTGCGACATTGTGTGTATCGTGAGAGGAGTGGTTAGCGGTGAGAAAGAGGAATATCTTATTGAATGTCTGTCAATTGTTGTTTCTAGTATATATCGTCTCTACAATATCATCTTTGAGTATCGGCAACATTGTGTTGTGACTTGTTTAGTGCAGCTATATAGTCGCGTGCCGACTGAAGTGTCTCGGGACGACCTACGTCATACCAATGTGCCTCGGCGGGTACTATGTATCCGCGTATGTCACGCTGTCGACACATACTTACATATGCCGGTGTAATCGAGAACACGCCGTCACACGACATTTGCCGTCCGTACTCGGCGAGATCGGCCAGAACCGATGGCCGTATGACGTGTATACCTTCAAAAGACATTGGTATATCGTACGTCGTAGGGATATATCCCTGAGGTCGGCTTTCGATAATATGACCATCCTCATCGGTATGCGTCCATCCGCGAAGACGAAGTGTCTGATCATCAAAAAGCAAATGGCGTGCCGAGACACGCGCTTGCACAGCCATCGTAATAGCTGCACCAGTACGGCAATGACATTCGAGTATACCACTCAAGTCTATGTCACTGATAATGTCAGCGTTATGCACCAATACCGGAGCATCTCCCTCGAGATAGCGCATTGCGTGCACCAGTCCCCCACCCGTGTCAAGCAGCCTGTCACTTTCGTCACTGACATGTATCGTGACACCTTCGGGGGTATTTGCCTGCAAATATGCCTCCACTTGAGATGCAAAATGGTGAACGTTGACGGTAATGTCGTTTATGCCTATGGCGACAAATCTGTCAATGACACGCGCCAAAGCCGGACGTCCGCAGACATCCACCAAGGCCTTGGGATGTTCCATGGTGAAGGGCCTCAGTCTCGTCCCCAGACCGGCGGCAAAAATCATTCCTTTGGCATATACGCTCATATGGGCATAAATGTTTGCTCGATATTCTGTTCGCGGTGCTGCAGCTCAACCTTGACGTTGAATTCCTTATTGATATGTTCGGCCAAGTGTTGCGCCGAGTATACCGAGCGGTGACGTCCGCCGGTACATCCGAAGGCAACGGTCAGCGAGGTAAAACCGCGCTCGACATAGCGCTTGACGGATGCGTCCACCAGTGCATAGCAGTGCTTGAGAAATTCGGTAATCTCGCCATCGTCTTCCAAGAATTCTATGACCTCTGTATCTAAACCTGTAAATTGCTTATAGCGTTCATATTTACCGGGGTTGTTTATTGCGCGGCAGTCAAAGACATATCCGCCACCATTACCGGTAGAATCATCGGGTATACCCTTCTTGTACGCAAAGCTGAATACGTGTACCGTAAGCGTGCGCTTTTTCAGCTCGTCACTGAATTGATTGAGTCCTACCAGGCGATGCAACACCTCGGTCAGATAGGGATACTCGGGATAGGGCTCATCGAGGAGACGACGCAAGTTGGCTATAGCGTAAGGCACGCTTTGCATAAAGTGCGGCTTTTTCTCGAAATATCCGCGAAAGCCATAGGCACCAAGCACCTGAAGGGTACGGAACAGCACGAAGTGGCGCAGTTGCTCATGGAAGTACTCTGTATCTACCGGCTTATATTTGCGCAAGGCAGCAATATACTTGTCTATAAGGTCATCGCGCAAGCTTTGCGGAAATCCGGCCTTGGCCTGCCATAGGAAAGACGCCACATCATAGTAGAACGGGCCTCGTCGTCCACCCTGGAAGTCGATAAACCACGGCTTGCCATCGCGTATCATTACGTTGCGGCTTTGGAAATCACGATACATAAAGGTGCTCGAATTGCTGCGCATAAGCACCTGAGCCATGGCTTGGAAATCGTCTTCCAGAAGGTTCTCATCAAATTCGAGACCAGTAGCTTTGAGAAAACAATACTTAAAATAGTTGAGATCCCACATGATGGAACGCACATCAAATTGGGAGGACGGATAGCATTGGCTAAAGTCCAGGCCGACAGCGCCGTTGAATTGAATATCCGGCAGCAATTGTATCGTCTGCGTCAATAAGTCTCGCTCGGCATTGGAGAACGATGATGTCAGACGCCCTTTTTCGATGGCGTTGAACAGCAGGGTGTCTCCAAGGTCTTCTTGGAGATAACTCATTTTGTCATCAGACACGGCCACAACACGTGGTACGGGAATGCCCCGTTGTGCAAAGTGGTCGGCCAGGTACAAAAATGCTTCGTTCTCCGGTCGGCAGGTGCCGATGACGCCTATCAGCGTAGGATTGCCCCGCAGACGGAAATATCGACGGTTGCTACCGGAAGATGCCAAGGCCTCGGGTGCGCCCTCAGGCGATGTTCCGGTATACTTGATGTAAAGTTGTATTAGAATATTGGGATCCACGATGGTGTATGGTTAATTGGCTAAATCATTTATAAACTTGATGCGCATCAGGCGCAGCTCATCCTCGGTGTATTCGCCGTCAAAATATTTGAAAGCCGCCTCTATCGAATCGCTTTCGCTATGACGGAAGTATTCAAAAATCTCGTCCTGCATATCCTTGTCAAGTATTTCGTTTATGTAGTAGTCGACATTAATCTTAGTACCGGAATATACGATAGTTTCTATCTCGGAGAGGAATTCACCGAAGTCCATACCTTTGGAGGATGCAAGGGCATCAAGATCTACCTTGCGGTCAATGGCTTGAATTATTGAAATCTTGGTCTGCGACTTGTTGGGTATGCTGCGTACGCGTATTTCATCGGGGCGCTGAATGTCATTAGCCACGACATGAGCGCGAATGACATCTACGAATGCCTGACCATAGCGCTGGGTCTTGCCGGCGCCGACGCCTATGATATTTTGCAGTTCCTCAAGCGTCGTGGGATAAGTGGTGGCCATGGCTTCAAGCGATGGGTCCTGGAAGATGACGTACGGCGGCAGCGACATCTTGCGTGCAATTTCCTGACGCAGGTTGCGCAGCATGGCGAATAGTTCCGGGTCGGTAGCCGATGTACCGGATATGGACTCCGAAACGTAATCGGCGCTGCTTAAGTCGTTGTCTTCCGTAATTTTGAACGAATGCGGATGCAGCAAAAACTCCTCACCGGCAGTCGTAATCGACAGAAGGCCGAAATTTTCGATGTCGCGCCAGATGTATCCCTCCATTATGGCCTGACGTATCACGGTCATATAATAGCGCGTGTCATGCTCACGATCGATGCCGAAAGCCTCAAGTTCCTGATGATTATAGCTCTTGATATCGGCTGTCACGCGGCCACGTACAATATCGATGATATGCTCGGGCTTGAATGGTGCGGCCACGATTTGCATCACTTCAAGGACGTTGAGCAAGCTGTCACAAGCCTCTACCGGCGTCTTGGGATGAATGCAGTTGTCACAATTGCCGCAGTTGTCACGGTCGTATTCCTCGCCGAAGTAGTGCAGCAGTGTACGACGCCGACATACCGAGCTTTCGGCAAAAGCGGCCGTCTCGGCCAGTAATTGACGCCCTATTTCCTGTTCGGACAACGGCTTGCCCTGGATAAACTTCTCCATCTTGCGCAAGTCCTTGGGCGAATAGAAGGTTATACACCTGCCCTCAAGTCCGTCGCGCCCGGCACGTCCGGTTTCTTGATAGTATCCTTCTAGCGACTTGGGCATGTCGTAATGGATGACGAAGCGTACATCCGGCTTGTCTATTCCCATACCGAAGGCTATGGTAGCTACGATTATATCCACACGCTCCTGCAAAAAGGCGTCTTGATTGGCCGAGCGTTTGGCCGCATCCATACCTGCATGGTAGGGCAAAGCCTTGATGTCGTTGACGCACAGCAATTCGGCCAATTCTTCGACCCTCTTGCGACTCAGGCAATAGATAATTCCACTCTTGCCCGGGTTGGACTTGATGTATCGGATGATATCGGCATCAACGTTGCGCGTTTTGGGGCGTATTTCGTAATAGAGGTTGGGACGGTTGAACGATGACTTGAAAAGCGCCGCATCGGTCATTCCGAGATTTTTCTGTATGTCATGCTGAACTTTGGGGGTGGCCGTAGCCGTGAGCGCTATCACCGGACGCACTCCTATCTCATTGATAATAGGCCGTATCCGACGATATTCGGGGCGAAAATCGTGTCCCCATTCCGATATGCAATGCGCTTCGTCTATGGCATAGAACGAGACGTTGACACTCTTGAGAAACTCGATATTTTCTTCTTTGGTGAGCGATTCGGGCGCCACGTACAGCAGCCGTGTACGGCCGGCGATGATGTCATCCTTGACTGCTTCTATGGCACCACGGCTCAACGATGAGTTGAGAAAATGGGCTATGGTATTATCGCCACTGTATTGACGCATGGCATCCACCTGGTTTTTCATCAGCGCTATCAGCGGCGAAATGACCACGGCCGTACCCGGGCACACCAAGGCCGGAAGCTGGTAGCACAGCGACTTACCGCCACCGGTGGGCATCAGCACAAAGGTGTCACGCCCTTCCAGAAGGCTCATAATGATGTCCTCCTGACGGCCTTTGAACTTGTCAAAGCCAAAGTACTCTTTCAGTACCTGCGTGAGCTGTTGTCGTGTAACCATTGCTGCTTTGCGTTATATGATGGATACCGAGGGATGTCTCGCTTTTCGTAAAACCGTATGGCCTTATACAATTATGAGTACTACGATTCGGAAGCGAGATATGCCTGCGCTCGGTTGATGCGCTCGAGAGCATAGTCGCGGGTGACGACAAAGGTCTTGACTCCTTTGCCGGGGGTTTCGAACATGGCATCGGTCATGACCGTTTCGACGATGGAACGCAGACCGCGAGCTCCAAGCTTGTACTCTATGGCCTTGTCTACAATCAGGTCAAGGGTGTCTTCGTCAAAGGTCAGCTTAATACCATCCATTTCGAACAACTTGACATACTGGCGTATGATTGCATTCTTAGGCTCGGTGAGTACTCGGCGTAAGGCGTCACGATCCAACGGCTCGAGATGTGCCAGCACCGGTAGTCGTCCGATAATCTCGGGTATCAAGCCGTACGCTCGCAAGTCCTGAGGTGCAACATAGCGCAGATAGTCGTCCTTGTCTATCTTGCGGCGCACACCGTCGGTGGCGTAGCCCACGACATGCGAGTTCAGTCGATGAGCAATCTTCTGCTCGATACCTTCGAAAGCGCCGCCGCATATAAAGAGGATGTTCTTGGTGTCTACCGGAATCATCTTTTGCTCCGGGTGCTTGCGTCCGCCTTGGGGCGGAACATTAACTATCGAACCCTCAAGCAGCTTGAGCAGCCCTTGTTGCACGCCCTCGCCGCTGACGTCGCGCGTGATCGAGGGATTGTCGCCCTTACGTGCGATCTTGTCTATTTCGTCTATGAAAACGATGCCGCGCTCGGCCGAAGCGACATCGTAGTCGGCGGCTTGCAGCAGGCGTGTGAGCAGGCTCTCAATATCCTCGCCCACATATCCGGCCTGTGTCAGGACAGTGGCATCGACTATGGTGAAAGGCACATCGAGCATACGCGCGATAGTGCGAGCTATCAACGTCTTACCCGTGCCCGTGGGGCCTACCATAACGATATTACTCTTTTCGATGTCTACATCATCTGTACCCTTGGGCTGAGACAGACGCTTGTAATGGTTGTATACGGCCACAGACAGCACCTTCTTGGCATCGTCCTGACCTATAATATATTGGTCAAGGAAAGCCTTGATAGCGGCAGGTTTGGGCACTGCGTCCATATTAATGGCCTCGGCCTTGGCCACGCCTTTGCCGTCATGGCTGATCGAATTGCGATACTCTTGCAGCATCCCGTGGATGCTGTCGACGCACTCGGCACATATATATGCGCTCTGATCTGCGGACGGGATAATCACCTCACTCATGTCCGAGGGTCGTCCGCAAAACGAGCACACTATCGTCTTCTTTTTCTTACTATTGTTATTATTGGCTGGCATTTGTCGTGTTTGATTGATTATTGAGCCTTATTCAAAGGCCCGTAGAAGGATGTGAATACCGCGAAACTTGTCGCCGTAAGATCTGCGACCATTGGCCACGACTACGACCTTGCCTAAATAGCACTTATGGCCGGATGTCGCGCCGAGGTCGTGAAAAGCGCATTACTTCTTCTGGCGCACCAGCACGCGGTCAATCATACCATAGGCATTGGCCTCCTCGGCTGTCATCCAGTAGTCACGATCACTATCGGCCTCCACTTTCTCGTAAGGCTGACCCGAATGTTCGGAAATGATATTATACAGCTCCTTCTTGAGCTTCTGGATTTCGCGCGCCGTAATCTCGATATCCGAAGCCTGGCCCTGCGCGCCACCCATAGGCTGATGAATCATCACTCGCGAGTGACGCAGCGCAAAGCGCTTGCCCTTGGCTCCGGCCACGAGCAGCACGGCAGCCATAGATGCCGCCATACCGGTGCATATCGTAGAAACATCGCTCGAAATATACTGCATAGTGTCATAGATGCCAAGACCGGCATACACACTACCGCCGGGCGAGTTGATATAGATGCTCACATCCTTACCGGGGTCGGAGCTGTCAAGGTATAACAACTGGGCCTGTATCACATTGGCCGTATAATCGTCCACTTGCGAACCCAAGAAGATGATACGGTCCATCATCAGGCGCGAGAAAACATCCATTTGCGCCACGTTCAGTTGACGCTCCTCGATGATTGTCGGCGAGATATATCCGGCAGCAGCGGTAATGGCCGCATTGGATGCCTGCGACGTATACTGATCCAGGGCAAGGCCGTTCATACCAAGATGATGCACGGCGTAATTACGGAAATCATTGTTATTCATATCGTTGTAAGTTTTTATAATTCAATTTAAAGTTTCAGCCGCCCTATTGCGACCAAAGATACGGACACAAGGACACACACCATCCTCGTTCCGTATTACGAAATTAAGCATAATTTTTCATTCCGCCAAATTTCAGCCCCACCATCGCACAAAAAATCTATGGTAAATCCGGATAAGCATCGCTTCGACAAGATTACTACCACAATTCGATTAAGCCGGTAAATTGTGGAGATTACACTTCATTTCATAAGAAGTCGAAAATTACAGCTAAAACTATTGTAGGAGTCGGGGTCGTCGTCACAGCCGACCTTGACAAAGACGCAGTGGCCGTAGGCATACCCGCTCGCGTTATTTCTCATACCGGTAGCGCCGCCTACGTGGCTCCTTCCTCCCCGCTACCATTCCCCTGATGGGAAAAGCTGCAAAGACATCGAATTAACAGAATAACAATAGTGCTATTCAATCCGTCAATTATTTTCTTACGCCCCACAACCAGACGCTTAAGAAATGACTTGTCCGCGTCACTGAACTAAGTAGTAGGCAAATTGCGACCACAATTATGGAAACCAATGTGCAAAGAAGCATTTGCGCTGAAATCAACGAATTATTGGACAACCATTCCATAGACCATGGTAAAACCGGCAAGAAGAAATAATGCATCATATATATATCAAGCGAGCGCCTTCCCATAAGCCTGAATGACTGCGGAACGAAATGCTGATTTTCAAAATAATCTTTATATGCAAATACAATAGACACAACCATCATAACACCGATATATCGAATCAATATATCATGTATAAATCGGTATATCAAGTCATAGTGCTTAAGTGTATCACTATACCATAAGCACATACATATCGCAAAACCGGCAACCATTGCTGTGCGGAAGATATCATTGGACAGTAGCCTGCTAAAAGCCTTGAAATACTTTCTGGCAAAAATACCTAGCACAAAAAACTGGAGGTACTTTGTAAGATTTTCCCCACATAGCACAACCCATATTCTATTCGAATCATCAGGCCTATGAAATATTAATACATACACACATAATACGGCTATTGCGACCATCGTAACATTTACGATTGTATGCTTTATGATACGAGAAATAACATTAAGGAGAAGGTAAACTACGAACATCTGAAATAAAACAATTGTAAACCAATAGCCGCCAAAGCCGTAATCAATCCATCCGAGTGGATTATTACCTCCAAACGCATAATCATATAACGCAAAGAAAAGCAATGTACACAATACCTGTGCACGTACTTTTTGCGCCAAAACCCTTCGACAAAGTTTAAACGTCCAATCTCCAACAGCCCGATATGCAAAAAAACCACTAATAAAAAAGAATAGGGGCATCCTAAAAGTGAGAATGACGGATCCGAGAAAACTATCATATCCGCCCAAGCCGAAGCATCCAAGAACGTGTCCGAACACGACAAGAAACATCGACAAGCCACGAATTGCATCAAACACACGCATACGACCTTCCTTATCATAAACAAAAGGTTGGGCTATCTCCTCTTTGATCCTTTGTCGGTTCAAAAAACTCATAACTTTTATCTGATTTTGCCTGTTTTTAAGTTTTAATCTCACAAAATTAAACATTATTTAGGAGATAGTTGCTATCTTTGCAAACAAATGAGCCAAGTCAATTATAAACGAATAGCCCAGAACGCCACCGCCCTTTATCTGCGTATGATTGTTACTATGGTTTTGGGCCTTTATACATCTCGAGTTGTCTTACAGATGCTTGGGGTTAGCGATTTCGGTATTTTTGGTCTTATTGGCGGAATTGCAGGAATGTTATCTATTATCAACACATCCATGGCAAGTGCAACTTCGCGATACATAACATACGAACTTGCCAAGGGCGATAAGGAGAAATTATCACAAACATTCACTTCGGCGTTGCAGATACATATCGGAATTGCCGTCATCTTCTTGTTGTTAGCTGAGACCATCGGGTTATGGTTTGTCAATACTCAGCTTGTTATTCCCCCCGAACGAATGGAGGCGGCACAATGGGTTTACCAGTGTTCAATTTTTACCGCAATACTTACCATTACCCAAGTCCCATATAATGCCGCGCTCTTCGCGCACGAAAAAATGACAGTCTTTGCCTACATTGAGATAGTCAATTCGATGCTAAAGCTTGGCGCAGCACTTATCTTAGTACTCTGGGACTCGGAATCGCGCCTTATTTGGTATGCCATTATATCCTTGTTTGTATCATCCCTCATCCTATTCATATATCGAATATATTGCATTCGACATTTTACTGAATGTCACATAAGACGCATTTGGAATCCTAAGATTCTCAAGCCGATGCTTTCTTTTTCTGCATATGACTTGTATGGCAATGTCTGCGGTCTTTCATTCTATCAAGGCACCAATGTGATTCTCAATCTTTTCTTTGGCGTTGTCATCAATGCGGCAAGTTCTATAGCCAATACTGTCAGCGGCGTCCTTCAGGGGTTTGCATTTAAGATAATCATGGCATTCAAACCTTCAATTGTCAAGTTGTATGCCATGGGTGATATTCATGGGATGTCGCGTATTGTCAATATGGCAACAACACTTTCCGTTCTACTGATGGGCATATCATCAATTCCATTATATTTCGAGATGGATTATATAATCAATCTCTGGCTGGGAAGCACTCCGGAGTATGTCGTGCCGTTTTGTCGATTACTTCTGATATATTGTACAATCGGAATCGTCAATGCTATTCAAATTCAGGCGATACATGCCACCGGAAATATCAAGCGCATTACCTTTGTAGGCGGCACTATCAATCTATTGACCTTGCCGGCAATGTATGTCGCTTTATATTTCGGAATGCCATCTGTTGCGGCCTATGTCATTCAAATTATAGCGATTACACTAATCTCAATTTCTTCCATCTTAATTGTCAAACGTCAAATACTCGATTTCGAAATACGCCCGTATATTGCTGCAACGATTAAAGTCACAGTTATAATATTGGGAACCGCCTTGGCGATTTATCCGCTCACCCTTATTATCGCGTCATCCGTAATCAGCCTCTTTGTGCTATATTTATTAACCAGCATTATTATCACCATCGCCGCTTACACATACTGTCTTGATGATAATTATCGCCATCGCGTAAAGGCATTTATTGCCCAATACATTCCATTGTTTAAGACAACAAACAACGATACACCGCAATGACACAATACTTATTAGAGACAAATAACGTGAACCGTATCAGATGGATTGATACTGCACGCTGCTTAGGCCTGTGCCTGATCCTGTTCTGTCATATTCCCCCAAGATATGGATCATTTCACGACCTTATCTATTGTTTTCACGTGCCGTTGTTTTTCTTACTTTCGGGCATTTTCCTTAAGGATGATATCAGTTTAAATGGCATAAGGCGTTCTTTTAAACGCCTTATTATTCCATACTTTATATACAACATTATATTGCAATTAATCCTCTGTATATATACATTGATACACGGCGGCAATCCGCTACCTGGACTCATCGAATCCACTATGGGTGCATTAATCGGCTCATCCAAAGTCGAAAGCCCATGGCATCTACTTGCAGGACCATCCTGGTTTCTTCCGGCATTATTCATCGCCCGTATTGTAGCACAAATCTCCATCCGCATACTCAACTGCGCTACAAATAAATTATTAGCGACAGTTCTTATCGGTTTTGCGCTATTCGGCCTATACTATTGGCCGCACACTCACCTAAGCTGGTGCTTTTGGAGTTTTGATGCTGCTATATTAGGCTCTTATTTTATTATCTTTGGTCACCTTATGCGCAATATATTCCTGCGAATCGGTGAATTATCCACATCCGCCAAAATATTACTATTTGTCGCAGCAGGTATGGCTTTATGGCTTCTCAACATCAATGGCACAGCCAATATGTTTAGAGGAGAATATGGGAATCGCATTGATTTATTCTTCATAAATGGCATTATCGGCACCATCGCCATTTGTGCACTATCAGCCTTAATCTCTCTTCCTAAGCAAATAACGGCACTATTCACAAAAGGCGCAATCTTCTTTATCTGCGTGCATGTGTTTATTATGGATTACGTCTGCCTGATATATGTGCGACTTTCGGGACGTCCATGGGAATTCGACACTGAAGACAAATTGATTGTCGCATCTTGTACCATTCTCTGCTTTATAACTATTGCTGCAATTCTTCGTGCACTTAATCCCAAACTATTACAATGAGCAACTTCATTTCTCGCAAAGCATACAGCCTATATTATCGCTGGCGGCTATTATACGATCTCGTATATAGGAACGTTGTACGCCCGCCATATGTGATGACAATTCAAGAGACGCTCAAAAAGGTTCTCGTTGATAAATGCTCGCTATGCCGCTATGGAGATGGTGAAATCTCCAGCATTTATGGCGCGGACTTAAATTTTCAGCCTCACAATGATACACTGAGCGTACGCCTTAAAGAAATTCTCAAAAGCAATACGACAAAAATCATCATCGGCATACCGCGAGTTTTTGACAGCAGATGGCTCAACGAAGACAATCCCATAGAGAGGTCTTTTTGGAAGAATCACCTATTAATGGCACGCCATAAATGGTATCGTTATTTGTCTTCAAAAGTAATGTATGGCAACGCTCTATGCTCTCGATTCTATTCCACCGATTTCGATTACAACAAATCAAAAGAGATTTATTCCTTATGGGCACAAATATGGTATAAGCGCAACCTTATTATAATTGAGGGAAAGGACTCCAAACTCGGAGTAGGAAACAGCTGTTTCAATGGAGCAAATAGCATTAGACGCATTATTGCACCCTCGAAAAATAGTTATGCTCGATATAATGACATTCTCAATGCCGCACTACGACAAGACCCGGATGCCCTGTATCTAATTGCACTTGGACCGACAGCGACAGTTTTGGCTTATGATTTAGCAATGTCTGGACGTCAGGCATTAGACATCGGACATATTGACTTGGAGTACGAATGGTGGACTCGTCATGCAACCGCCAAGATTACAATACCCGGAAAGTTTTGCAACGAGACATATCTGACAGGAGGACAGAAAGCCGAAGTCGAGGGAGAGGTTCCCGGTGAAGCGTTATCACAGTATAAGTCTGAAATCATTATTGAATTAGATTAATATATGCCTACAATATCTATAGTTATACCCATATACAATGCCGAATCATTTATCCGGAGGTGTCTCGATAGTATTATTGCTCAATGCTACAAAGACTTCGAGGCCATATTAATTGATGACGGCAGCACTGATTCTTCGTCCTCAATATGTGATTCTTATGCGAATAAATACAGTTTTATCTCGGTAATTCATACACCAAATCGAGGCGTGTCCGCCGCACGGAATCTCGGAATAAAATCCGCCAAAGGATCGTTTGTGACTTTTATCGATGCAGATGACTATGTTTCCCATCGACATCTGCAGGCATTCATAGATGCCGGAGGATTGGTCTCAGACATGTGTCTCACCGGCGTCAATGTTGTATACAACGATGGTTCTTTAAATCACACCACACAAATTAAAGAAACCGGAACAAATATTTCACGTAATACATTTATTAAAGACTGCATCACAAGTGGACACTGTCAAAGCCCATGGGCAAAACTTTTCAACCGCGATTTCCTTATTTCACAGGGCATTGCGTTTGATGAAGGTCTAAAATACGCTGAAGACCGCGTGTTTTTTGCCCAAGTCTTAACAAATGCAATTACGTTTTCTGCATCAAACGAATGTACATATATTTATACCCACGAAAATCCTATTGCACTTACTCGAAGCCCTCGTCCTTATGAGCAAATTTGGGCCTACATACAACAATACCACCCTTTAATAGAGCAGCTCTTGTCAGAGATAGATGCTAATGAAAAAATTAGGAATACGGCGCATCAAATATACGCATACGAAGCATTGGCTATGATTTCCGATATAGTATCAGACTCACATATAGACTATAAAAGTCGAAAAGCAAAGCTAAGCAGAATACCTTACGACCTCAAAAGGATATTAAGATACACTCCATTAATTTCCAAAAGATATAGACTTATTGCCTTTGCTTTTTATTACTTACCATTGTCATTGTTTATAAGGCTCGTAAGGATATTTTGCTAAATTCAAATATTCAATACGAATAGTATTATATTATTCCGAACGAACCAATTATAAAAATTATAAAGAATATGACAGCTATAACAGCTATAAGAACTATAAGAGCACTAAGAATTATGGGGTGATGCATTATTCCTATTATTCCCATTTCTCCCACTAAAATGCCTAAGCGAGTACTGTTTATAATAAGCAATATGGAGACCGGGGGCGTCAGCAAGGCGATGACATCGCTGCTGGCGGTGCTGGACCGCACTCGCGTGACGCCGGAACTGCTGATAGTGTCGCCACATGGGGCACTGATGCCACTCATTCCGGATGACGTGCGCATATACACTGACCGGCGTATGGCGGCACTGACCGCCGGGGTCGGCGGACTTTGGCCGCTGGTACGTCTCGGGCGACCCGACTTGGCGGTGATGTCGGCTATGCGCATGGGCCTGATGCGCATGTCGCGATGCGCCGGTGCACGGATGCTGGCTCGGCTGATGCCGCGCCTCAAGGGGCAATGGGATGCCGTCGTCGATTTCAACGGTCAGCACCAACTCTATTACATGGTTCGTAAAATCGATGCCGAACGCCGTGCCACTTTCTTCCATAGCGATTACCGCCGCTGGCGTTACTACGAAAACGCCGACCGCCGATTCTTCGGACGTGTCAATGCCATATTTACAGTCAGCGACGTGTGCGTTGAGGCCTTGCGCGAAGTCTTTCCCGAATACGCCGATCGTATCGCCAAAGTCGAAAATGTCTGTGCTCCGGACATAATAACGCGGATGGCAGCCCAATCGCTGAATATGCCGGCACTGCACGGCACGATACTGATGACACTCGGGCACATATGTCGTAACAAAGGCGCCGATCTCGTCATCGATGCTGCTCGACGCCTACATACTTCCGGTGTGGACTTCACATGGCTGATGGTCGGAGCTCCGCAAGAGCAGGAATATGTCGCGCAAATGTCCGCGCCGCCGCTGGATGCGCATTTCCGCCTCATCGGCGTAACAGCCAACCCTTATCCCTACCTGCGCCGCGCCGATATCGTGGTTCACCCCTCGCGCTTCGAGGGTAAGTCCATAGC
This sequence comes from Porphyromonadaceae bacterium UBA7555, assembly GCA_002478045.1. GTDB lineage: Bacteria > Bacteroidota > Bacteroidia > Bacteroidales > Muribaculaceae > CAG-873. Next base: position 22,557 of record DLLT01000034.1, on the reverse strand, counting down.
CCTGGACGAGGCACGACTGATGGGCAAAGCCGTAGTTGTCACCGATTTCAGCACCGTGGGTGACCAATTTACAGACGGCGTCAATGCCACCATAGTGCCTATGGACGGCGAAGCCGTTGCCAACGCCGTACGCGACCTCATTGAACATCCGGAAATCGCTGAAAGATATAGACATTACAATGCCACCCACCCTGCCGACCAATCGCACACCCTCGACCCGTTATACGACTTTATCGAAAAAAGATAGAAGCGGTTGTGTTGCAAACCGCTGTCACTTACGTGGAAGCAATCTCTTCCACTTGAGATATATCATCGTTCCAAAAGGAAACACAAACATTTTCAAAAAAAAGTGCGGACGGGCTAATGTTCGCTTTATACCCTTCTTCGCAAACCGAGCATACGCAATGTACAGCAATGCGCCTTTTATCCTCTGTGTCAACGAAAATCTATGCGACATCATCAATTCGGCATTTGTCATTCCTCCATTTGGACACTGAATCCTCATTGATCTTCCCGACTTGGAAAGTCCTCCTTCCAAATATTCTGTAACGTACAATATTTTATTTCGAAAAATCATATCGTGTTTTTCGGATATTTTAATCCAAATGAAACTCTCTCCAAAAAACTTTTCGCCATCAAAGACCGGGAAACGATATTGCTTCAGCAAATCTGTTCGCCAAACCTCCGCCTTATCCCCTCCAATATGCTTGTTAAACCTGAGAGTAATGAAGTTGTTTATTTCATTGTCTTTAGGAAAAATATCGCCGATAACATCAGTTCTATTGTAACCTCGTAAATATGATATTCCGCATACATCAAGACTCTCGCGTCCGAGCCAATCATCTTCGATAGTACTTACCGCATCTTCTGTCAGCCAGTCATCACTATCGACTATAAATGTCAGTTCGGTATTGACAATATCAAAAGCCGTATTTAACGCAGTGTGCTTGCCTCCATTCTCTTTCTTGACATATTTGATTTCAAAATATGGCGAGTCGAACGTCTGTATAAGTTGTTCTGTATTATCCGTGCTGCCGTCATCAATGATCAGCCAATTAAATCTCTTACTTGACTGACGACATAAAGAGTTATACAATGTAGGCAGTGTCCTCGCCCTATTGTATGTAGGTGTAACAATCGTGATAAGGTTCATTGTCCTTGTGTATATAAAGTCAACAATTTACCAATATTGTCTTCTACATCATATCCGGCCTCAACAATCTTTTCCTTGTTGTCTTTTCGCGTGTAAGGGATACCTGACACTATCCTCTCAGCCCATTCTGCAGGGGATTTATCCAATGACATAAACGTTATGTCTCCGGTTAAATCGACAGAGTTATCTATTATATCTGATAAGAAGCACTTCAGCCCGGCAGCCTGGGCTTCAATCACAGAGACCGGTAGCCCCTCTAACTTCGAGGGGAAAAGGAATATATCGTATGCCTGAATAATACGATATACATCTGGTCTTACGCCCAACAACCGCACATACTTCTGCAAATGTTTTTCTTCTATTTGCCGTTCTATTTTAGGACGTTCCTCGCCATCGCCAAGAAACAGCATAACGACATCCTTTTTTGTTTTAATAATTTCAGAAAGGATGTCTAGCATAAATATGTGGTTTTTGACAAAGCAAAAACGCGCAGTATTTCCGATAACAAACGAATCACCGATGCCCAATTCATTTCGAACCTCATTCCTGACGTTCTCATCATACCGGAACAACGAACTATCTATTGCATTGTGTAAGACCACAAACGGACGTTTTCCATATAATGTTTTCCCTGCTTTATCACCGCAAGCTATACGCATAGTCACGAACTTATTAAGAAAACGCAAGGCATACATCCTGAATGGATATTTATAATCTAATGGTAAATCGGCTATATGGCTGGTGCATATTCGATTTAATATACCGTATTTAGCCGCATACTTGAATGCAAACCCGCTATTTTCTTGAATATGACCATGAACAGCTATATACTCTGATGCGTGTTCTTTAAAGAAATCATCAAGGAACTTAAAATACTTATGGTAACTATTCGGCCGTATAGGCATTGCTCGATATATACGTCCACCCATTTGTCTAATTTCCTCTTCATACGCTCCCTCCTCCGATCTATGCACTAAAAAATCAAATTGGTATTTTGATCTATCCAACGCATGATAATGATTCATTACCATCGTTTCCGCACCGCCACGATTCATTGTGGTAAGTATCTGTAAAATTCGCTTTACCTTTTCCATAAGCCCTTTAGCCAATTGGTAATTTTCGTATAAGCTTTATCTCCTAAAATAGGGCAAAGTATATAAATACGCACAAACCTTACAAATCTGGTTTTCTTAGAAACCCAAGTCAACGTATGCCAATGGATTGCGCATGTATTTTCGGTACGATGCATTCTACCCGAAGTAAGGCTGGCCACATGGAAATAATCATCCGGATAAACGACTATGCCATCTTTTAACTTCTGAAGTCTGTTCTCTACAACATATCCATAATTAGCCAAGACGTCTTGTAAATACGTATTTATAACTGTCAAATTGAGCGAACCTTTGTCTACAAATTTTAATGTATCATAGTAGTCTAGCATTTTTTTCCAATAGGGATGCCCGGGTTCGGATCCAATCAAAGCTCCGGCCAGATACCCGCCATCATCTGTTCCTATAACAATGCGATTATTTTCAAACGGAGACAATGGCTTAACAACCTCCACATCGGTATCCAGATACCATCCGCCATATTTATACAAGGCGTATATCCTTACATAGTCCGAAACAAATGCCCATTTCTTTTTACTATACGCTTGCTGTGTGAACGTGTTTTGGTTAACATCAAACGTATCCTCATTCCATAGCATAAACTTATATTGAGGCATTATCCGTTTCCAAGACTCAATGCAATGTTGCACCTTTGGCGGATACGGATTACCTCCGAACCAAATGTAATGAATAATTTTAGGAATCATTAGTATTGTATCTTGTAAATATATGCAAATTTAGTATATTTTTCCGGTTCGAACCGCATCATCACGCAAAAACATAAATCTGTGCTCAAGGGCTACAGCCACAATTTTCTGCGCAAATTTTTCCAAGCGCCTATGGTGCCACATCTGAAAACTTTTAACTACCTTTGCAAGACAATCGCGCCGAAGGGTGGCCCTGTCCGCCTTATGTTTTAGTGGCGCAATAGATAACGATATCACACACAACCGATTATGAAAGAACAGATACTTGCTATCACCGGCAAACCCGGGTTATACCGCCTGCTTTCGCAGGGCAAAAACATGCTTATTGTCGAAAACATCACCACGCATCATCGCATGCCGGCTTACGCCAGCGACAAAGTCGTGGCTCTCAGCGAAGTAGCCATTTACACCACCGGCGAAGACATGCCTTTGTTCGAAGTGATGGACAAAGTGAAGGCCGCCACCGATGGCAAGACCGTAGATGTCAAGGCACTGGGCGGTGATGCCGAAATTCGCGAATACTTCGGCAAAGTTTTCCCCGAATACGATAGCGAGCGCGTATACACCACCGACATCAAGAAATTCTTTAACTGGTACAACACGCTTATCCAGGCCGGCATCACAGACTTTGTTCCCGAAGCCGAAGAAGCCGAAGAAGCAGCTTCTGACGAAGCCAAGTAACTACGGTCGACGACCTCACTCTCTCCCTCTCGATATGGACCTTATTGGACATCGTCCCTTATCGGTATGCGCCGCGATACTTGTGGCACTACTGATATGTGTCGGCATAGACGCACATGCCACCTCGCGCTGGCATCCGGACATCCTGGGTGACGGGTATGCCTGTACAACCGTGTACCAACCCGCCGACTACGGCGGAGACGTGACGTGTACCGTCGTACGGCATGATGCCGCAAGCAATACCGCCGACACCCTGCGCCGTGGTGTATTGTATATTCACGGATACAACGATTACTTCTTCCAAAAGGAAATGGGCGACCGCTTCGCGAATGAAGGCTACGCCTTCTACGCCGTAGACCTGCGCCGTTACGGCCGTTCGATATTGCCGAGCCGACGCCCCTACGAAGTGCGCGAAATATCCGAATATTATGCCGACATTGACTCGGCGCTTACCCTGATGCGCCAAGACGGCATACTAGACATTGTACTGATGGGACATAGCACCGGAGGATTGGTGGCTGCATCATACCTTAATACACAGCGCAATTCCGGCATACGCACCCTGGTGCTCAACAGTCCTTTCCTTGAATGGAATATGGGCGGTTTTATGCGGCACATAGCTATACCTATGGTCGGATGCCTCGGTCGACATTTTCCGAACATCTCCATAAGCCAAGGAGATGGTACTGCGTACGCCGAAAGCTTGCTTAAGCAGTATCACGGGCAATGGGAATACAACACCGATTGGAAGACCGTGCACCCGCGCAAAGTGACCGCCGGGTGGATACGCGCCATCTCCGAAGCACAGAGCGCACTACACAGCCACTCATGGATTACGGTGCCCATCCTGCTTATGTCATCGGGACACAGCGTCTATGGCGACAAATGGACGCCCGAGCATCAGCATGGCGATGCCGTGCTCAAGGTTGAAGACATCCGCCGTTACGGCGCCGCCCTCGGTCCCGATGTCACCTCCTATAAATTTGAAGGCGGACTGCACGACCTCATCCTCAGCGACCGCCCCGTAGCCGATGCCGTCTACCGCGCCATCTTCGACTGGCTCGCCCCGCACCTTCCGCTCCGATCCGAATAGGTACTTGGACAAAATCCGACCCAACCTGAACAGGATTGACAATACACATAGTCAAAACAAAATAGGAGACTGCGATTTCTCTAAAATCTGTAACATATGTAAGCACTTACGAGGGAGCATTAGACCCGTCTTGCAACCACAAAAAGAGCTATGGCATATTTCTCGTCAAAAAGTACTACCTTTGCAAACAAAGAGCGACACTTAACTATGGGTACAGACGTATTCGGACGCATACCAAGCGTCACTAAGAATTTACTAATAATCAATATTATCGTATTCGCATTTGGTGCACTGCTGCCTAATGCGGTACAACGTATGGAGGACTTATTGGCGCTGCATTATCCGACATCGCCCGGATTTCGTGTATGGCAAGTATTCACCTATATGTTTATGCACGGTGGCGTCACGCACCTGTTTTTCAATATGTTTGCGCTATGGATGTTCGGTTCGGTGCTCGAATGGGCTATGGGTTGGCGACGCTTTCTCTTCTTCTACATCAGTTGCGGTATAGGAGCGGCACTGGTGCAGATGGGCGTATTCGCAATAATATTGTCCAAGTACCAGGCAATGATGGACCCGTCTCAGTTCCACGATGTAATCGTGTATGGTTGGGATGCTATGCACCATGGTGAGTACTTTATAGACAATACATTAGCCACAATCTCATCATTAGTCAATACGCCGTGTGTAGGTGCTTCGGGCGCTATCTTCGGTCTACTGCTGGCCTTCGCAATGCTCTACCCCAACCGCGAAATGTACTTTATGTTCATTCCCATACCCATCAAGGCCAAATGGATGGTGCTGGGCTACTGCCTGCTTGAGCTTTCATTAGGGCTGACCGGTGCCGCCGACGGCATCGCACACTTTGCTCACCTCGGTGGAGCCGCATTCGGCTTTGCCATATTGATGTACTGGAAAAAGAAAGGGGCCTTCTATGGCAACCACTAAAGCCGGACGAATAGTCTCGGCAATTGGAGGACCGGTCACAATCACGCTACTGGCGCTCAATGTCGCCGTATTCCTATGCCTGCACTTATGCGTATGGTGCGGCGTTGATGACAATGCGGCAGCCGTGACACTTGCGTTGCCCTCCGATGCAGCATCTTTAGCCTCGCATCCATGGACGCTGTTGACATATATGTTTTCCCAATGGGACGGACTGCATCTGCTGGTCAATATGCTATGGCTGTTATCGTTCGGCCCGATGTTCTACCGCATAGGTTTGCCCGAACTGATATGGCGAGTCTACCTTGCCGGAGGTATCGGCGGAGCCATAGCCTTCGTAATCACCGCCGCTTGTACTCCCGTGCCGGGGATGCTGGCCGGAGCAAGTGCCGCTGTTATGGGCATCGTAGTTGCCACCGCTGTCTACCGACCTCATGCACGCCTAAGTCTGTTGGGGTTCGGCGAAGTATCTTTGGTTGTTGTCGCCATTATCGTCGGCGCACTCTACATTATTGCATCACTGGGCACTCCCGGCACATGCGCCGCGCACTTTGGCGGCGCACTCGGTGGCGGCTTATATGCCTTTACCGAAAAGCGTATACGACAGTATAGGGCTCGACTGCGGATCCAACACGCGACAAATGCCACTCGCCACTCGTCATCTCCGGAAGAAATGCATGCCGAACTGGACAAAATACTTACCAAAGTAGGACGCAGTGGTTATGGGTCGCTCAATGACACCGAACGCCATCGACTTTTCGAAATTTCACAACGACTCAAATGACAGCTCGGACCGACATAAATACACCTACGTCAACTGTGCCCGAGAATATGGTACAAGGGCCTGACCGAACACGCCGCCGACCATGGTGGCATCACGTGCTGTCGGTCTTTATGGGCATCGTTACCTGCACCGTAGCCCTCGCCACGATTATCTCGGCCTGGGCCGGTACTATAGATCCCGAAGACCTTCCCGTAGCCGGAGTTTGTGTAATGGTGCTCCCCATACTGGCACCGATACTGCTGGCCGTATTCGTCTTGGATATATTTTGGTGGCGTCGCAGTGCCGTTATTGCCGGAGTAGCATTGGCCGTATGCCTGCCGCGGATTCTCAGTGTATACCCTTTATCCTGGCCTTCCGGCCCTCTGCCCGAGGGAGACAAATCACGTACATGGACTCTGCTGTCCTACAATTGCGCCGAATGGCTTGACCTCGACAAAAAATACCCAAACGATATCAATCCGGCATTATCGTATATTTTGAAGACCAATGCCGACATTGTATGCATACAAGAAGCTGACTATCTGTGCGTCGAACATAGCGTTCGTATCACATCCAAGCAAATAGACAGCATCTCGCGCCGTTATCCGTACATCATATTCAACGACCATAACCAATTACTGCTAAGCAAACACCCTGCAGATGCATTGCCCCTGGGATACGATCGAAAACGCTACGGCAACGGCGATATCGCCGGATACCGCATACACATCAATGGTCATGTACTAACCATCTTCAATATCCACCTGCAAAGCATCGGACTGACCGATGATGACAAAGAACTTTACAGCGGACTTACCGGATCTTCGAACCATCCGGCCACAATGGTTGAGAATCCTCTGCAACGCGTACGCACCGACTTGGTATCCAAGCTCAGCGCCGCCAATGTCATGCGCGCACGCCAAGTCAAACGCTTGGTTCAGTACATTCGTAAATTCGGCGGAATCAACTGCGTGGTATGCGGCGACTTCAACGATGTACCCGGATGCTTCGCCCTGTCACAAATCGAGGACCAGGGTCTGCGCCAAGTCTATCCGGCTGTCGGCCTCGGATATATGCACACTTACAATCGCAATTCGATGTATTTTCGCATCGACCATGTGCTGTGGCGCGGTAACTTTGTGCCGCATAGCATAGAAAGAGGCGATATACGTAATTCAGATCATTATCCGTTGTTCACAACATTTGTGTGGCATGACGACAAGTGACGCGGCACATTATCAGATTATATACAGGCTATTTCACTATTTATTTACACCACGGCTACAGCCTCATTCGCAACTTGTATTTAACGCAACTTCATCATTCTACAAAGTGCCTGATAGCCACATCTGGATAGATCCGGACAATTATTTATTTTGGCAATTGACGATTTAATGCGTAACTTTGTATTATGACTAACGAAGACAATACATTCGTAGAAGACCTGCGCAAAGCCGTAGAAGTGCTGCGGCACGGCGGACTTATCCTCTACCCCACGGACACCGTCTGGGGCATCGGGTGCGATGCCACAAATGAGGAGGCGATACACCGCGTATATTCGGTCAAAGGACGCCGCGACAACAAGGCTCTCATCACGCTGGTCGGCGACCTGGGCGCGCTCGAACGCGCCGTAGACTCCGTACCGGACATTGCTTACGACCTCATCGAATGCTCGGACCGACCGCTGACCATTGTCTACGACCGCGGTCGCGGTGTCGCTCCGGCACTTATGGGAGAGGACGGCACTTTGGGCGTTCGGCTGACTCGCGAACGTTTTTCGGCGGCATTATGCCGCGCCCTCGGACGACCGCTGGTGTCCACTTCGGCCAATTTCAGCGGAGCACCAACGCCACGCACCTTCGACCAAATAGACCCACAACTTGCCGCTCAAATGGACTATGTATGTCTCACCGGACGCGACCGCAAACCCGGACAACCGTCTATGGTTATGCGCGTGGGCCAAGGTGGACTTTTCAAGATACTACGCAAGTAGCATACTGCATCCCGGACTGCACGGCATTACAGCCGCAATAGCAGTTCAACACCAAGCATAGATTCTCAGCCGACAACGGTCGGTAACACCGACAAAGCATCCGACCGCCGAATAAAACAGCTCACATCATTCCAAACTTATCGTGCGAAACATCCGCCGCAAGGCCTTAACATACGTCTTTGCAGACTTCCTGATGCTCAACATCGGGTGGACAGCCTTCAGTATTGTACGCTACCACTTCCTTCCGGAGAGCATACGTGAGCACTACACACTATTTGAGCACCTTAAACAAAGCCACGTCATCACCGGGCAGATAATCGCACCGCTCGTAATGCTGGCAATATACTGGCTTTCTGGATATTACGGCAAGACATACTTCAAATCACGTCTTGACGAGCTCGGCAATACGGCCGTTGTCTCAGCCATTGGCGCCTTGGGCATATTTTTTATCGCAATCATCAACGATACACTATCCCCCGGCGTCAAAGGATACTACGAGCTTATCGGCATACTATGGTTACTATGGTTTGTCCCGGTATACCTTGTACGCCTCATCCAGACTACACACACCGCTCGACGCATACAGCGGCGCGAATTGGCTTTCAACACCCTGGTCGTCGGAGCCACCAAAGGCGGCAAAGCGCTGGTAGACCGCCTCAACGCCGCCCCGCGAGGCAGTGGAATAAAAGTCATAGGATACGTCGACACCGACACAACCGGCGCTACGGCTACACAACGCCCGGACCTCGGGCTTCCTGTATATCGGCTGGACGACCTGCCGGAGATTTGCCGCACCATGGACGTACACAACCTCATAGTCATTCCACACCGCGGAGGCATACGCCAGACCGGCCAACTGATCAATGCCCTCTTTCCGCTGGATCGCACAATACTCATCCCGGCAGACCTCTACAGCATCATCGCTGCACGCCCGCGTATGTTCACCGTCACAGGCGAACCGCTCATCGACATCTCGCACAGCCAGGCGTCCAAGATGACACTCAACCTCAAACGCACCGCCGATGTAGTGGTGGCCGCTACAGCATTATTGTTACTGCTACCTCTATTCGTAGTTCTGGCCCTGGCCGTACGCATTGACAGCCGCGGATGTGTATTCTACAAGCAACAACGCATCGGATACCACAAGAAGCCGTTCTACATTTACAAATTCCGCACTATGCGCTCGGATGCCGAAGCATCGGGTCCGGCACTGTCGACACTGGATGATCCGCGAATAACCCGCGTAGGCCATTTTCTACGCAAATACCGCCTTGACGAGTTGCCCCAATTCTGGAACGTGCTTCGAGGCGATATGTCGCTGGTGGGTCCGCGCCCCGAACGCGAATACTACATCCGTCAAATCGTGGCTCGTGCCCCGTATTACAGCCTGCTGCATCAAGTACGCCCGGGCATAACATCCTGGGGTATGGTTAAGTACGGATATGCTAGCAACGTCGACCAGATGCTCGAACGTCTACGCTACGACTTACTATACATAGACAATGTCTCTATGGCTGTCGATCTTAAGATATTATTCTTCACCATACACACCGTACTCACCGGCAAAGGCATCTGACCGGACACGCATCATCACCTAACAATGGCACAGCATCCTACACAAAAAAGCAAACCGGCCGCTACATGGTTTCTGCGCTTTCTGTCATGGCGCGAAAAGCATGTCTCCGAACGTGCTTTTGTCATATTTTTGGCCTTGATTGTAGGCGTGTTAAGCGGATTTGCAGCAATGCTGCTACGTTTTCTCATTCACCTTATAGCCTCGACACTTACCGCCAATATCGACACTCAGTCGGGCAACTGGCTGTATATCCTGCTGCCGGCCGTGGGCGTGATCATCACCTACCTATACGTGCGGTATATGGTACATGACAATATCTCGCACGGCGTCACGCGCGTGCTTGCGGCCATATCTACAAACAAAAGCCGCCTCAAAAGGCACAACATGTACTCCTCGCTCATAGGCTGTTCCATTACCATCGGCTTTGGCGGTAGCGTCGGCGCCGAGGGTCCTATTGTGTACACCGGGTCGGCCATAGGATCGAATCTCGGGTCGGCATTCCGTATGTCGCCGCGAGTGCTTATGCTATTAGTCGGATGTGGCGCCGCCGCCGGTATTGCCGGTACCTTCAAGGCGCCTATCGCCGGAGTGCTTTTCACCATCGAAGTGCTGATGCTGGACCTCACCACCGTCTCGGTGATGCCTCTGGTAATTTCATCCGTGACTGCCGCCACCATTGCCTACATATACACGGGATATAATTTCGAATTCTTCTTCACGCAAAGCGAGCCATTCTTTGCAGCCAAGATTCCGCTGGTAATCCTTCTGGGCGTTGTTTGCGGACTGATATCGCTATACTTTACACGCATAATGAATATGATGGAGAATTTCTTCAAGCACTTCCGTCACCCGGCACTACGCGTGGCTTCGGGATGCTTGATGCTTTCGCTGCTGGTGTTCCTTTTCCCTCCTCTCTACGGCGAGGGCTACTCGTCCATCGAGGGCCTGCTCAACGGTGATACATCATCCATTCTCAACGGTTCGATGTTCTACGGCGAAGGCTCCAGCCATTTGGTAATCATCGCCTTCATCGCTATGATTATTGCCACCAAAGCCGTAGCCACCTCCGCCACCAACGGCGCCGGAGGTGTAGGCGGCACATTCGCGCCATCGTTATACGTAGGATGTATGACCGGATTTCTATTCGCTTATGTCACCAATCTCGTGGCACCCGAGGCACTCATTTCGGACAAAAACTTTGCTCTGATGGGTATGACCGGCGTCATGTCCGCAGTCATGCACGCGCCGCTAATGGCCATATTCCTCACGGCCGAACTCACCGGCGGTTACCAACTATTCCTGCCGCTGCTCATCGTCTCGGTTGTATCCTACGGCACCATCCGATTGTTCCTGCCTTATAGTATCTACGCTATGCGTCTGGCCCAGCGCGGCGAACTGCTTACGCACCACAAAGACAAAGCCGTACTCACACTACTCAAGGTGTCCAACGTTATCGAAAACGACTTTCTGCCCGTGCGACCTGATATGAACCTCAAACAAATGGTCGGCACAATATCACGCAGCCACCGCAACCTCTTCCCCGTACTCAGCCAAGACGGACGACTGCTCGGCATAGTATTGCTTGACGAAATACGCAACATTATGTTCCGTCCCGATTTGTACAAGAAGATGTATGTAGACATGTTTATGACCGCGCCTCCGGCCACAATACGCATCACGGACACAATGGACACCGTCATGAAAACATTTGACCGGACCGCAGCCTGGAACCTTCCGGTAGTCGATGCCGATGGTAAGTATATGGGGTTTGTTTCAAAAAGCAAAATCTTCAACAGCTACCGCCGAGTCCTCCGCCACTACTGCGAAGACTGATAACACCGATTTCACAACAAATCCGCACTATAATCGGACAACGAGGTCGGGATATGCCCGGTTCCGTTGTCCGATTATCAAAAAAAGGCGCGTTACAATATAATTGTAAGGCTTGATTTAGTGGCAATCATTGTACCTTTACCGTCGATCCTACCTTGTCAGAGACTTTACCTGAAGGTATATCGGCAGCATCTTCCACCACTACAACATTATAGTTGATTACGGCAATGCCCAAGGCCTTACCCTCGGCGGCAACGTCGCATACAATCTGCAAAGCGTGACTTCCAAGGGCAACATCGCTATCCAAAGGTATCTTCATTCCGTAAGGAGGAATGATGACAGCTCCGATGCTGAAACCATCAAAATAGTATGTGGCGCCCGTAACCATGGCGTTCTTGCCTTGCTCGTTGTTAGTGATATTCACCGAAACGACATTTAGCGGTTCGCCTTTGACCACGTATATCACATCGTCTACGACCGTAGCACCTTCGACACTGATAGACAAATCTACATCCGGGGTGTTATCGTCATCACCGCACGACACGAAGGCTGTCATGGGTAGGCACGCCAGCAAAGGCAGCACCAATAGTCTCAGTATTTTTTTCATATTTGTCTGTTTACTTTAGTGTAGTTTTAAGTATATCAACATAAGATATAACTATAACGTCCGGCATGCGTTATTTATTGTCGCAACGGCGCTCCTATAACGCCACAACAGACATCCGCCACCGGTCGCTAATTAAACATTTATTTAATATCCACAGGTAACAACGTAAATGATTTATGCGTAATTTTGCGCGATATTAGCGTATAGTCAGCTAATAGATTACGTAATTAGACCAACACAAAAAAACCTTTAGATAATGCTAACTACAGACAAAAATGCGGGATTGACTTCTGCTCAAGTCGAAGTCAGCCGCCGAGAACATGGCACCAATGTACTGACACCGGTGGCACGCAAATCTCTTTGGAAGCTCTACTTAGCTAAATTTCGCGACCCTCTCATAGCCATCCTTATGGTGGCCGGAGTGCTGTCGCTGTTTATATCCCTTTACGAATATTATTACCTGGGAAATGATAGCGGCACTTTCTTCGAGCCCTTAGGCATATTTATGGCAGTTATATGCGCCACTTCTTTGGCTTTCTTCTTCGAGATGCGTGCCGAAAAAGAATTTGCCCTGCTCAACACCGTCAGTGATGACGAGCCGGTACAAGTGATACGCAACGGAGCCACCGTCAGCATACCCCGGCGCGATGTGGTCGTGGGCGATATCGTCATACTCAACACCGGCGACGAGATACCTGCCGACGGCGAACTGGTCGAGGCCACCTCGCTGCATGTCGATGAATCCACACTCACCGGCGAGCCTTTGTGTGCCAAGACTACGGACCCCACCGAATTCGATTCTGAAGCCACCTTCCCGTCTAATGTCGTTATGAAAGGCACCAAGGTTATGGAAGGCCATGCCATAATGCAAGTCACCGCCGTAGGTGACAATACCGAGCACGGCAACGTCTTCCGCGCTTCCCAGATTGACAACAGCGTCAAGACCCCGCTAATGCTGCAACTCGAGCGCCTCGGCACAATGATTGCACGCATAAGTTACGTTATAGCAGCCGTCATCATCATAGGCCGTATGGGTATGTACTTCTCCGATTTCAACGGCAACTGGCTCGAGGCTCTACAATACGGTCTGCACACATTTATGCTGGCCGTGGCGCTTCTCGTGGTATCCGTTCCCGAGGGCCTGCCTATGGCCGTGACACTGAGCTTGGCCTTCTCGATGCGTCGCATGCTCAAGACCAACAACCTGGTACGTCGCCTGCACGCCTGCGAGACTATGGGCGCCACCACCGTGATTTGCACCGACAAAACGGGTACATTGACCCAAAACCAGATGCGAGTTGCAGACATGGACATCTTCGGAGATGTGCCTTCCGATATACTCCACGCCGCTATCGCCGCCAATTCCACGGCTCAATTGGATCGCAAAGACCCTGAACATCCTTCCGTACTCGGCAACCCCACCGAAGGAGCACTGCTGCTGCATCTTGATGCTTCAGGCGTGGATTACGAAAAAATCCGTGCCTCATACGACATCGAAGCCGAGTTACCTTTCACTACCGGCCGCAAGTATATGGCCACAGCGGTGCGCGATGCCTCAGAACGCCGTCTTCTTCTGGTCAAAGGCGCGCCCGAAATAGTATACGATATGTGCGGCAATATCCCCGAAGATGCGCCGCGCGACCATATCGAAGGCCTGCTGGCACGCTACCAAGAGCAAGCTATGCGAACTCTGGGCTTTGCCTACGCTGTTATAAACGCTGACGAACCCTGTCCCATATACGATGACGCTGTACACTGCTCGCACCTGACATTTATCGCCATAGCAGCTATCGCCGACCCTGTACGCGCCGATGTACCGGATGCAATACGCGAGGTTATCGGCGCCGGAGTCGCCATCAAAATCGTCACGGGCGACACCCCGCGCACCGCTCGCGAAATCGCTCGACAAGTGGGTCTATGGGACGATGCCACGGATACCTTGGAAACCTCCGCTATCACCGGCGTAGAATTCGAAGCTCTCAGCGATGAGGAATTGCGACGTCGACTGCCGGCCATCAAGATTATCGCACGCGCACGCCCCATGGACAAAAAACGCTTGGTGGAGACGCTGCAAGACATGGGCGAAGTGGTGGCCGTCACCGGCGATGGCACCAATGACGCCCCGGCACTAAAAGCTGCACAAGTAGGCCTGGCCATGGGCGATGGAACCGCCGTAGCCAAGGAGGCCGGAGACATTACAATCCTTGACAACTCGTTTACATCCATAGGCCGAGCCATCATGTGGGGACGCTCGCTGTACCGCAACATCCAGCGCTTCATACTATTCCAAATAACGGTCAACGTCACCGCTTGCCTCGTGGTATTCTTCGGAGCATTGTTCGGACGCCAGTCGCCGCTGACGGTTACACAAATGCTTTGGGTCAACCTCGCCATGGACACCTTTGCCGCTATGGCCTTGGCATCGCTACCGCCGTCACCGGACGTCATGCGTGCCAAGCCGAGACGCACCTCGGACTTCATCATCTCCCCATCGATGTGGCGATTTATCATCGGTACGGGGGTCGCTTTCTTTGCCCTACTCACCGGAATATTCCTATTCCTCGAATACCATAGCGGGGCCGACATCCCATCCATACTTACATCGGCAACCACACCGCGTCACGACCTGACCACGTATGCACTGACGCTATTCTTTACAATCTTCGTCTTCGTGCAATTCTGGAATCTGTTTAATGCACGCGCCTACGGATCACACCGCTCGGCTCTGCACTTAAGCGACTGCCGAGGCTTCATCTCCATAGGCCTGCTAATAGTCGTAGGACAAATCTTAATCGTGGAATTTGGCGGTCAATTCTTCAACGTATGCCCTATACACATACTTGACTGGCTGATTATCATCGCCGCTTCCTCCCTCGTCATGTGGGTCGGCGAAGTTCTACGCTTCCGCCATCCGCGCTGATCGAAAAAATAGCTTACTTT
The DNA here is from genome assembly GCA_002478045.1 of Porphyromonadaceae bacterium UBA7555. Lineage (GTDB taxonomy): Bacteria > Bacteroidota > Bacteroidia > Bacteroidales > Muribaculaceae > CAG-873. Next base: position 7,157 of record DLLT01000034.1, on the reverse strand, counting down.
CCCCTTATAGTCATCGGGGCAAATTGTAACACTTTACGGCTGTTGCAATTTGCCCCGATGACTATAATAACGACTTACGACTTTTGTTTTCAAATGTTAAAATAAACATTTCCCGTTAATTCTATGAAGTATTTCTTTTATATTCGCGCAAAATGTTATAAATTTACACCCGATTTTATCAGAAAAACATTAATATAAACCTATTAACCGGGTCAAACAGCGCCCGACTATCCAGATTATGCTTAGACGCATTCTACTTTCACTCACGGCATACGCCTTGGCCATATCAAGCACAACAGCCAATGCCACAGCATTCTACGAGGGCTTTGAAGCCTATCAGACTGGGTCATATACAGCGACATCCGTCAAGGGAGACGCCTGCAATTGGACCCTGTCCAACGCGGGAGTCTACACCGATGCGACCAACTCGTATCAGGGTACACGCTCACTGAGATTAGGTTCTAATTCCACCAGTTCTGCCTCTATGGCCGAAGACAAGGCTGACGGGGCATCTTCCATATCCTTCTACGGGCGTACATGGTCTACCGGAGACGGCACTGCCACCATCGAGGTGCAATACTCAACCGACAACGGCTCTACGTGGGCCACGGCCGGAACAGCGAGTCTCAGCACAACTACATACACAAAGTATTCGTACAACGTAAACAAGGCCGAGAACATACGCATACGCTTACAACAGACAGCCGGAAAGCGAGCATTGATAGACAATATAAGCATCACCGACTACACTGAGTCTACATCCGCCTCGTTCAGCTCCCCGGTGAATGGTTCGACCGTCAATTTCGGCAACTGCACTGCCAACACCACCGTTCAGCAGTCTATAATCGTGAAAGGCTCGGGAATTACCTCGGCCACGACAGTCACAGTATCGGGCATGGGGTTTTCCGTCAATACGTCAAGCCTTAGCGCTGCAAAAGTCAACTCAGCTTCCGGCGCAATAGTCCAGGCAAATTTCAAAGGCGCAAACGGAGGCACATACACCGGAAAACTCACCATTACAAATGGTAGTACGACCATAAATGTTACGCTCAAAGCCACAGTGTCCGGGTCATCGACATCCACAGACGCCGTGTTCACGTCCCCGACAAACGGCTCGATAATTGACTTCGGTTCCGTCGCAGCAAATACCACCGCACAACAGTCCGTAGTGGTCAAAGGCTCCGGGTTCACCGGCGCAACCACCGTGAGCGTTTCCGGCTCAGGCTTTACGGCCGGGGCGACAAGCCTAAGCGCCGCTAAGGTGAATTCCTCTGCCGGCGCAATCGTACAATTATACTTCAAGGGCTCGAACGGAGGTTCTTACACCGGGACACTGAAATTGACAAACGGCAACGCCACGACCAAAGTCACGCTCAAAGCGATCGTTAGCGGGTCAACAAGCACCGATGCGGCCGGCTACATATCCCCTACGAGCGGCTCGACCATAGATTTAGGCTCCGTATCCTTAAATAAAACCCTGACAACCACAGTCGTGGTCAAAGGCATAGGCTTCACCGGGGCGACCACCATCGCGGTGTCAGGCACAGGCTTCTCGGCCGGAGCTACCACTCTGTCCGCAGCAAAAGTCAACTCAACCACCGGCGCAAAATTACAGGTAAACTTCAAGAGTGCAAGCGCCGGGACATTCAACGGCACTCTCAAACTCGCTTCCGGAACACTAACGCGCACTGTCTCACTGACGGCCAAAGCGGCATCTGACACCCCAAGCACCGACCCGGGCACATCTTCAGACGGCTCGTCCTCGGGCGGCGCAACCTCCGACAATATTCCCTCAGGATATTATTCGACGTGCGCCGACAAGTACGGCGCCACGCTCCTCACCGCCCTGTGCTCGAAGATTTCGTCACATACAGCCATCAGCTACTCCGGCCTCTGGTCGGCGTTCAAAGATACCGATACAAAGGACAATGGCAAAATTTGGGACATGTATTCCACCAAGGAATTCACGTACAGCACCAATCAATGCGGCACCTACACCAAGATTGGAGACTGCTACAACCGCGAACACTCCTTCCCTAAAAGCTGGTTCAAAGACGCAACGCCGATGTATACCGACCTTTTCCATATATACCCAACAGACGGCTACGTCAACAACCAGCGCTCAAACTATCCATTCGGCGAATGTAGCGGCGGAACTTACGTCGCTTCGTCGGGAAACGTAAAGCCGCTCGGCAAACTCGGCAAGTCCACCGTCTCGGGATACACCGGCACTGTATGGGAACCGGATGATGAGTATAAAGGCGATTTTGCCCGTACTTATTTCTATATGGTGACGGCATACAATGATAAAATACCCAATTGGTCATCCGAAATGCTTGACGGCAGTAAGTACCCCGGATTCACTTCCTGGGCCGTGACAATGCTGCTCAACTGGAATTCTCTTGACCCGGTAAGCCAAAAGGAGATAGACCGCAACGAGGCCGTATACGCCAAGCAGAAAAATCGCAATCCGTTCATCGACCACCCCGAGCTCGCCGACTACATCTGGGGCGCCAAAAAGACCTCGGCCTGGACCGAAGGAGCCGCATCAGCCACCGCAACATTCAGCTACCCGGCTGATGGTAGCACTATCTCGTTCGGAACAACCGCAACCGGGTCTACAAACGAAAAAATCCTAAAAATCAAAGGCACCGGGCTCGACAGCAATATCACCGCATCGGTCGAAGGCGAGGGTTTTGAGTCCGCCGAAGTCATCAAGAGCACAGACACTGCAGACAGCCAAGCACTTGCAACGCCCATGGCCGAAACTACGGAAAACGGCGATGACACAGACACCGGAATACGCGTACGCATAGTGTTCAGCCCCATGGTTGCCGCCAATTACACCGGCAAGCTGATACTGACAGATGGTAATGCCGTAAGCAATATCACACTCACAAGTGAGACTCTGGACGGACTGCCCGCCGCCCCGGCCGAGGATGTGACCGATAATACATTTGTCGCACGCTGGGTAGACGTCGGCGATGCATTCGCCGACGGCACATATCGCCTTGATGTTGCCGACGCCAACGGTTCTATCGAAGGCTTCCCGGTATACGTGGACGCAGATGCTCTTACCTACGAAGTCTCGGGCCTTGACGCCGGCACCAAATATACATACAGCCTAACCTCTCAGACAACGCAAAGCAATATTGTAACCGTCACGACGCTCGAAGCGCAGCCGTCAATATTCTTCGTCTACGACCCGACGGAAATGTCATTGACGACTAAGGCGATGACACCCTCCGACGTCGTGGAAATCCTCTGCGAAGGCGCGAACCTCACCGATGACATCACCTTTACGGTCACAGCCCCATTTGAAGTAAGTATCAACGGCGCTGACTGGAACAGCACAGTCACCGCGCCACGTACAGCCGAGTCCGTCTACGTAAGACTCGGAGCAACCACTCCGGGCGAATACCTGACATCTCTCAAAGTTACCTCCGGCAAATACTTCAACGATGCCATCACCATCCAAGGCACGGCAACAGCCGACGCCCTCATCGAAGATTTCGAGAAAGAGCAGACAAACGTCGCCAACTATAACGACAAGTCTTACGAAGGCAGCGCCGCGACATGGGACCTCCACGATGCCGGAATATGGAGCACGGACACCTCCTACGAAGGCAAGTACTGCCTGCGCTTCGGCAAGACCGCCGACAGCTCGATTGAGCAAGCCTCGCTTACCCAAGGAGGCCTGAGCCGCGTATCATTCTATGCCCGCAAATGGAACTCAAGCGAGAAAGACGCCATCGTGGAGGTACAATACTCCACCGAAGACGACACCTGGATTACAATAGGAACATTCGACATCACCTCGGTAGATTACACGTGCTTCACGGCAGAGAAAACGATTTCCAGCCCGATGAAAATACGCATTTCACAAACCGCCGGCGCCCGTATGCTCCTTGACAACATCGAAATCAAGGCCTATTCATCGGTTTCCGCAGCCAACGACATCCGGCAGTCGGGCATATCCATCACCCCCGTATCCGGCGGCGTCCAAGTCGTGACCGACGCCGAAACGCCCGTCAGCATCTACGCCATTGACGGCACCATCCTCGTAAATGCCGAGCCCGTCCAAGGCTGCCGGACCTTCACGATACCCGCTGCCGGCATCTACATCGTCGCCGTAGGCGAAACCGCCCGCCGCCTCGTCCTCAGATAACCATACCAAGCCATACAAACCGAGCGAGCCGTGCGGGGTCAACCCCGCACGGCTCGCTCGTTACATAGATAGCCCTTGTTTCTGTCGCCAAATCCAATCAAAAGATTGTTTTAGCAATCCATTATTGAACCGGTCTTACAATCATATCTACTGATACGATATCCCGCGGATAGTTTTCTCCCGTCGGGGGCAAAGATATAAACTTGCTATGGTTCGGGCTTTTCCCTGACGGAATAACCACAGTCATCGTTCGCTCTTCGGTTATGCTGCGCCTTGGATAGGCATAAAAGCCCTCATTCGTTTGATAAACCAGTCGAAGTATTACAGTTACTGCTCGTGAGTTGTAGTTAGTTAACGTAACACCACTAATAGCTTTAAAAAGCTCAACACCGGACATATTTCTGTCAGTGCTTTTAGTTATATCGACCTGCGTTGCCGTGATGTCCACTCCTCCTATATCTTTCGATTTTGACACACCATTTATTTTATAGTCCTGCGTTGTATTTCCTTGTCCTACATTATTAACTTGCACTTGGACATTCGATGTTTGTCCAAATGCAAATCCGACAGAAAACAGCAAGACGATTAAGAGCAAAAACTTTTTCATAAGCAATAATAACCCTTTCTTAGATAGTTCAGAGAAAAGACTAAGCTAAACGAATAATCGTATTATACCTAATCTTTTCTCTAAACGTGCTATCTATTAATATTGAAAGAAATAGCGTTCTCCACCGTAATTCACATAGTGGGTCATTTCTTTTTGTTTGCCGTTAATCATCATGCTAAATGTCCCACCAGAGACCTTGAACACGCGGTATCCATCTTTACCATCCACAGAACACCCGTCCGTAGTCCATTTAACTTGAACTGTGGATGCAGCATGTGGTATTAGGCCATCATTAGCAGCAGAATAGGCTGGTCCGCTATAGTTGATTGTGGCACTTGCTTGAGAAACAGACTGTGTTTCAGATGCGGAAGGAGCCGGTGATTCCGAAGCAACTGCACATAGTGCTAAGCAGCAGGCTCCTAAAAGACTAATAAATTTTTTCATACGCATTTCGTATTTCATGGTCTAACAGTCCTATCGACCGGTGGATAGATAAAAGAAACGTGGACTGATTTGTCATATCGTAAAAGAAGGTCCTGAGAAAACCCGTACGCAAGATATGAAAACAGCAGCCCACGCTATAGCGTGAGAACCGTCTTGTTATCAATTGCGTATATAGAAAATTTCTCAGGTTTTCTTTTACAAGATAAGCAAAACGCTTCTTAAAAAAATTTGTATGTCAAGACACTCCTCTGAGTGCTCTGCAAAATTAACTATTATTTTGGAATAATGCAGTATAATCTCACGGCGAAAGACTAGATTAACATTTTTTATAAGTATTTCACGAACAAAAAGTCATCGGCTCACGCTCCGACAAGACGGGATATGCGGTCTATGCTGTCCTGCACGGCGGCATGCAGCCGACCTTGCGCATCGCCGGGATAGCCGCTGCAATCCACCGCCCACGGCGCGTCAACAGTTACGCAGCCGCCAAATGCGAGGAAGGGCACGCCATGAGCGGCGGCAAGGCGACGAAGCGTGTCCACGACCTTGCCCTGTCCTGTCTGCTCGTCTATGCGGCCTTCGCCTGATACAACAAGGTCTATATCATCCCAACGTATGGCCTTGGCAAGATATGCGGCTCCATCGACACAACGTGCTCCGAGCACCGAAGCCAAAGCAAAACCCAAGCCGCCGCCGGCGCCGTCGTATACCGAACTGCACCCCGGCCATCGCTCCTGCCATTCACGCAATCGCTCGGCCAGCAGCGGCAAATCCTCCGGCAAGGCACCCTTCTGCGGCGCAAACATCAGCGCCGAGGGCTCGCCCACCGGAGCGACCAAAGGCACTCGTACATCGCACAGCCCGACAAGACACTGCCTCGCACGCGCTTCCAGCTCGTATTGGCTGAGAACTCTAAACATTCCCTCGCCGCCGTCACACGTACCCGTTCCGCCGATACCGAGATACAACGTGCGCATCTGCGGATACCGCTCCATAACAAGTCGTAAGGCCTCGCCAAGCTCCGTTGAGTCCTTGCCCATAACGACATCGCGCGATCGAGCACCTCCGTAAGTGAGGACGCCGGCCTCCATGGCGCCGATGGTGCCGTCGGCCTTGACATAACATTCCGGCACATCCGGCTCGGGGCGCAGATCATACATACGCGCAAGTATAGCCGCCGTGCCCTCACCGCCGTCCGCCATAGGGAATTCAATGACTTTATAGCCGTAAGACGCCAATGCCGAGGCAATGCAACGCGTCGCAGTCTCGGAACTCATAGTACCCTTGAATTTGTCCGGTGCTATTAGAATCATAAAACAATATCAAATGACTAATCCTATAATATAATTCCTATAATATAATAATGTGTAATCAGCCGCATCGCAATTCATCTTGACCTTAAAGTCCTTAAAGTCTAACCCCTAAAACCTCAAAAAAAAGCAATGAGGCCACATCGCTTTGCGATGCAGCCCCATGTTGTAGTCTTTAAGCTCGGAAGGCGGCTGCACTTGCCGCAGCTGCCTTACTTGCGGATACCAAGCTCTTTCTGTGCGATGATGGCACGGTAGCGGGTGATGTCTTTGCGCTTGAGGTAGTCAAGCAGACGACGACGTTTACCTACCAGCATCTTAAGAGCGCGTTCGGTGGTATGATCTTTGTGATTTGACTTAAGGTGGTTAGTCAAATGAGCAATACGAACCGAGAACAATGCTATCTGGGCCTCAGGAGACCCGGTATCAGTCTTACCCTTACCGTACTTCTCGAAGATCTCTACTTTTTCGTCAGAACTTAAGTGCATTCTTAGAAAGTGTTAATACGTTAATATTGAATTATTTAATATGTCCGCGTGCGGACAAGCGGTGCAAAGTTACAACTTTTTTCTGTAACCGCAATGATTTTCAGTAAAAAAAAACATTCTGTAGAGTCAAGTGGCAAGTG
>DLLT01000044.1 GCA_002478045.1 Porphyromonadaceae bacterium UBA7555 | reverse complement strand
ACAACCATAGTGGACTCTCGATAGAAAACCGGAAGAGGTTCATCTGTGGGTTTTTCTTGGCATTGATGTAAACTCTAAGAATGTGCAAGCAGGGCCCCCACCGAAGTGGAAGCCCCTGCCCATTCTCGTCGTTTCATACGGCCTTATTCCTCGCGAGGTTGCTCCCCAGCAGAGCCCCGTTGCGCTTCAGACCATAGCGCGAAGTTATATAATTCGGATCAATTCCCCTCAATAATCCACCCTGCAATTTGACCTATACGCCAATAATAAGATACGCCACCACATCGATTAAGACCTCCGGCATTGTTCGCCACTGTTGTTACTGCTCTCTTGGTATGTGCCCGTTTATTGGTCACTTATTGGCTACTATCGGGCTACTTTTGCGGGTGGGGCGCGGTCAGAATTGTTGTGGGGCGATGATGGTGAGGTGACGGCGGGCACGGGTGACGGCGGTGTATAGCCAGCGATAGAAGTCTTCCATGGGGGCGTCGGGGGCTATGCCGCACATGTCGACGAAGACGCGGTCCCATTGTCCGCCTTGGGCTTTGTGGCAGGTGACGGTGTATCCGAATTTGACCTGCAGGGCATCAAAATACGGGTCGGCATTGAGTATGGCCATCTGTTGGCGCGGGCTCATGGATGCGGCGCCGTCGTATGCCGCGAGTATGGCGGCGGCGAGGTGGCCGAGCTTTTCGCGCGACAGTGCCGGGGTATCGTCTACGAGTGTGTCGAGGGTGATTTTTGCGTCGAATTCAATGTCGCGGTCGGACAAGGCCAGCCGCACATCGGCCCAGTGCATCCCATAGCGTGTCTCGGTGCTGTATATGTGCGAGACGATGGCCATGTCGCCGTTGGCGATGAAATCGAGGCCTTTGACGGAGCGTGCACAGCGGTAGTTGTTCTTGACCACGATGAGCGGCTCGCCTTTGGCGATGGCGGTGTCTATATATAGGACATCGGAGCGTATGGCGCGGTTGAATGCGGCGGCACGCATGTTTGAGCGCGTGATTACGAGCGTGCGGTCGATGCCGTGGTCGCGGTAGGCGCTTTCGATGGCTTCGGGCAGTTCCTCCGGCGAGGTGATGTCGATGTCGCTGAATCCGTCTGTAATGAGCGTGGGCATGCGCAGCTGGTCGCGTCCGGCGGCGGCATCGCGCATGGTGCGTCGCAGCATTGTGGCATTGGCCAGGATGCCGCTGTCGGCGCGTTGGCGTGCTATGGCGGTGAGTGTGGCGCGGCTTACGCGCAGTCCGTAGGCGTGCAGCACCTCCGGGTCCATAGCCGGCGAGCGGTCCATTCCCACCGGCGGTAGCTGGGCTGTGTCGCCTATCAGGAGCATACGGCAGCCCTGTCCGGCATAGACGTATTGTATTAGGTCGCCGAGCAGGTCTTCGTGTCCGCCGGGATTGCCGCCCGAAATCATGGAGGCTTCGTCGACGATGAATAGTGTGCCTACGGCTTTATTCTCCTGTAATCCCGGTACTTCGCCGCCGAGGCTGTGGCGGTATATCTTGCGGTGTATGGTGTATGCCGTGCGGTGAGCGTACCCGGCAAAGACCTTGGCGGCGCGGCCTGTGGGCGCCATCAGCACCGAGGGGACGTTGATGTCGGCTAAGGCGCGTGTCAGCGCGGCGGTGAGCGAGGTCTTGCCCGTGCCGGCATATCCGTTGAGCACGAATACGGCGTCCACATCGGGCGCGGTCTGAGCCTGCCGCTGCGTCAGCGGCGACACAAAACGCGTCAGCGCGTCGATGACGGCGCGTTGCTGGCTGTTGGGCTCGTATCCGAGAGCGGAGGTGACACGTGCCGACAGAGCCTGAGGCTCGAAGGCTTCAGGCTCTGTCATCGTGCGTGTGTCCGTATCCATTGTCACAGACGGGATTTTGGGTGTGGTCTTGTCAGGAATTTAGTCCAGTGTCCACTCAAAGCCGTCTTTGGTGTCCTTGACGGTAAAGCCCAGGGCGGCCAGGCGGTCGCGTATGGCGTCGCTGGTGGCGAAGTCGCGGTTGCGTTTGGCGTTGAGACGGATGTCCAGCAGCAGGTCTACGGCGCCGCGGAATGGTGCAAGGGTGTCCTTGCCTTCGGCTGAGTCGGCGCCTTGTACGTCGGCACGCAGACCCAGAATTTCGACCATGAAGGTGTCCATAAGTGCTCGGATGTCGGCGATGTCCTCGGCTGTGGCTTTGACGGTCCCGTCATTGATTTTGTTGACAAGTCCGGCGGCTTCGAATAGCGTTGCCAGTACCATAGGCGTATTGAAATCGTCGTCCATGGCTTCGTAGCAGCGGCGGCGCAACTCGCTCACGGTCTCGGCCAATGAGGGTGCGTCTGCTGTGGCACGCAGCTCGCCGAGGCGTCCGTAGGCCTCGGTGAGGCGGCGCAGTGCGCGTTCGGCGCCTTGCAGTGCTTCGTTGGAGAAGTCTACGGTGCCGCGGTAGTGTGCCTGCAAGATGAAGAAGCGGATGGTCATCGGCGTATATGCCTGCTGCAAAAGCTCGTGGCTGCCGGTGAAGAATTGCTCGAGGGTGATGAAATTGCCCAGTGATTTGCCCATCTTCTTGCCGTTGATGGTAATCATATTGTTGTGCATCCACACCTTGACGCTGGGGTGTCCGTTATGGGCTACGCTTTGTGCTATCTCGCACTCGTGGTGCGGGAATTTGAGGTCCATTCCGCCGCCGTGTATGTCAAATTCCTCGCCGAGGTATTTCTCGCTCATGGTGCTGCATTCGAGGTGCCATCCGGGGAAGCCTTCGCTCCACGGCGAGGGCCAGTGCATGATATGCTCCGGCGCGGCTTTTTTCCAGAGTGCGAAATCGGCGGGATTGTGCTTGGACTCCTGTCCGTCGAGTGCGCGTGTGGTGGCCAGCAACTCATCGATATTGCGGCCGCTGAGGCGTCCGTATCCGTAGTCGCGATTGAATTTGGGCACGTCGAAGTAGACATTGCCGTCGCTGACGTATGCGTATCCGGCTTCCAGAATTTTCTTGATATACTCGATTTGCTCGATGATGTGTCCCGAGGCGAGCGGCTCGATGCTGGGCGGCAGCACGTTGAGTGCTTCCATATCGTGGTGGTAGCGATTGAGGTAGTATTGTACCACTTCCATAGGCTCGAGCTGTTCGAGGCGAGCCTTCTTTGCAATTTTGTCTTCGCCGTCGTCTGCATCGTGTTCCAGGTGTCCGACGTCGGTGATGTTGCGCACATAGCGCACCTTGTATCCCAGGTGGCGCAGATAGCGCAGTACGATGTCAAAAGTTATGGCGGGGCGGGCGTGACCCAGGTGTGCATCGCCGTACACCGTAGGGCCGCAGACGTACATACCCACGAGCGGAGCGTGCAGAGGCTTGAACGCCTCCTTGCCGCGGCTCATCGAGTTGTAGATGCACAGGTCGTTGGGGCGTATACCCGAAAGGTCGGCACTCATCGTCTCAGGCTGTAAATCCGTGTTTATCCGGGGTGTTGTTCTTGGGTACGATGCGTTCGATGTCGCCGAAGGTGCTTTCGTACTTGGCGATATTGTCGCGCAGGGCAAACAGCAGGTTCTTGGCGTTTTCGGGAGTCATAATGACGCGTGTCTGTACCTTGGCCTGCGGCATATTGGGTGCCACGGCGATGAAGTCGAGGTAGAATTCGTTGGCGCTGTGGGCTATTACGGCGAGGTTGCTGTAGTGTCCTGCGGCGACTTCGGCGGGAAGTTCTATTTTGATTTCGTTGTTATTGTTCTTGTTGTTGTCCATAAGGCATGTATCTTGTATGGTTTATATGTATTTTCAGGGAATTTGCCGATGTCGGCGGATATGGTCCGTTGACATCGGCAGTATGGTATGTATTCAGCAACCGAATTACTCGGCGGGGGTAATTTGCGAGGCGTCCTTAATCAAGGTTACGTTCTTTGTGCCTTCAGAGGTGGCGTATTTGACGTGTATGCTCTTGCAGGTGGACAGGTTCCAAATCTGCGAGATGTCCCATGAGCCGTAGACCACTTTATAAGCGCCGTCGACGCTGTTGCTGTCGCTCTTGTAGAGCAGGTAGAGTACCGGTTCGGCATCGGACAGGGTGCTCTGGTCGCATACCAGATCGAAACTTTGGGGAGCGTTGAGCATAAAGCAGCGAGCGGCTACGTTGACGTACTTGCCGGTGCGCTGGCATATCTTGATGATGACGTCTTCGGAGGCAAATCCGCCGACGTCTTCGCTCTTCTTGACGGCCACGGGGTCGCCGTTGCCGTATATTGTCATATATCCCGTGGGGGTGATGTTGCCGCTGGTGTAGGGCTGTCCGTTGGCGGGGAAGTAACGCAGCAGTATGCGCTGGCCTACCTTGACGTCCTCGGCGAGTTTCTTGGACGTGATGAGTGTGGCCACGGGCGAGTCGCCTTCCTTCTGTACTTCGAAGGATGTGCCGGCATCGGTGATTGACTTGACTGTAACGAAGTCTATTTGGGTGCCTTCCGTTGAGGGGTCGTCATTATCGTTGTTGCATGAGCAAGCAAACAGCGCCATTGCCACAACCGGAAGCATCCGGCATATCATCTTGGTGATCATAGTTGTACTTGTTTTTTATTGTTATGTTGTTTTTTATTGTTTAGCTATATCTATAAATCCGCCGGTGTGTCCAATCTTGCATCTGTGTCCGGCCTTTTTTGGTTGTCAGTGTCTGTCGCCGGTGATTGTTCGTTGACCAGTCGTCCGTCGGCAATGTGCAACACGTGGTCGGCATCGGCGGCCAATTCACCATCATGGGTGACTATGACTATGGTGGTGCCATAGGTGTCGCGCAGGTCGAAGAATAGGCGGTGCATGCGTCGGCGATTTTCGCTATCGAGGCTTCCCGAGGGCTCATCGGCCAGCAGCAGGGGCGCATCGTTGACCAATGCGCGAGCCACGGCGGCACGCTGACACTCGCCGCCGGACAATTCGGACGGGCGATGGTTCAGCCTTTCGGCAAGGCCGAGACGGTCCAGCCAACGGCGTGCGCGCTCCATGGCTTCGCGGCGCCTCATACCACCTACGAGGCACGGCATAGCCACGTTTTCGACGATGGAGAATTCGGGCAGCAGGCGGTGACTTTGGAATACGAAGCCCAGAGTGGTGTTGCGCAATCGGCTCAGGGCCTTGTCGCGCAGCGAGGTGACGTCTACGCCATTGATGAGGACGCTGCCGCTGTCGGGGCGGTCCAGTGTACCCATAATGTGCAACAGGGTGCTCTTGCCGGCGCCGCTGGGGCCGACGATGGCGGTCACGGCGCTATCGGCGACATCCACACTGATGCCGCGCAGCACTTCCATCGAGCCGTAGCTCTTGTGTATGTCTCGTACGGACAGTTTCATTCTGCGAAGATAGCACATTTTTTGCACCGCGCCAACATGTTTTGCGCCAAAACTCGGCCCGTGCGGCGCAAAATGTTCTCAGACAGTGCTTAACGGCGTTATTTTGTCGTGCGTATCCGCGGACGTCGCAAGTAGGCGGTGACGGCCATGGCTGCCACGAAATACAGTGCCGTAAGACCCCAAAGCCAGTAGTAGGGCGTGGAGACTTCGGCCAGTGTGGCACCGTTGTTGTTGATGCGTATAAAGCCTTCGATGCCCCAAACACCGGGGACGAGGTCGCCGCAGAGCAGCCAGGGGGTGGACATCGCGTAGCGCGGCCATACCATTCCGCTGAGAAACAGGAAGATTACGGACGAGAATACGAAGATGATGAAGGCCATCTCGCGTTCGCGCACCAGGTATGTCAGGGCTTGTCCCATAAAGGCGGTGGCCAGCAGCATAGGCACCATCAACAGCAGGTAGTCCGTGGCCGAGCCGTAATGCGGCAGGCCGAAAATCTCCGGAATCCAGTGCAGGATGTATATTGTCATGGGTACATAGCACAGGAAGTATACCAGGGCACGCCCCCAGACGGTGGCGCTCAGACCGTGGCGGTCGGGACGTAGCGGATCGCGGCCGCCGTAGAAGCGCCGACGCTCGCGCGAGGTAGCGCCTATCATAGTGATGCCGAGCAGCATACTTTGCTGTAATATAAGGATGACGATGCCGGGGATGACAAAGGATGCGTAGCCTTCCTCCGGGTCGCCCATGAAATGGCTGCGGTTGCTTATGGGCAGTCCCGAGGAGGAGATGCCGGCGGCGCTGAGCTTGCCGGCCGTGATTTCGGTGCAGGTCTCCAATTGCACGTCCGTGAGTGCACTCACGAAGGTGCGGTAGCGCAGCAGCAGCGACATATCGCTGTAGAAATCTACATGGGCGGTGATGCCGCGGCCGATGTCGCGTGCATAGTCGTGCGGAATACGGAGGATGCCATAGATTTCGCCGCGGGCCATAAGGTCGCGAGCCTCGGCCATATCCGGGCATTGGTAGTTCACTGCAATGGCCGAGGTGGCATCGAGACGATGCGAGAGGTTGCGTGATTCGGCCGTATGGCTTAGGTCGACAACGGCTATGGGGATGTCGCGGACCACTTCGGGATTGTATATCAGCGTGTATACTATGGGGTAGAACAGCGGCAGCCCGAAAAAGAAGAGCAGCACGCCGGCATCGCGGCGCAGCACGCCGAACTCGCTGCGGAAGACATCGGCCACATCGGCCAGCCATTTATATATTGCGTGAAAAATCTTCATTGGACGTGGTTAATCATCAGGGAACGTACACGGGCTTGAGGCAAGCCTTTTTGAGACGCCACAGTGCCGTGGCGGCCAGAGCCGGGAATATGGCAAGGATGACAAACATCCAGCGCGAGTAGTACAGCGGCAGGCCGTTGAAGCCGGTATTGACGTATAGTAGGAACATATAACGTATCGGAACAATGTACGAGAATATGGCAATGCCGCCATACATATTCTCGACGGGGAAGGATAGTCCGGCTATGGAGAAGCTGAGGATGCCCAGCAGAGCGCAGACACTCAGGGCCAAACGCGGATTGGGAAGCAGTGAACAGATGAAAACTGCCAGGGCTTGATTGGCCACTACCATCAGCAGCATTCCCAACATCAGCGCCCATACGGGGCCTTGCAGCGGGAAACCGCCGAAGACGAAGATAATGACGCCCATGGCCCAGCCCGTCAGGGTGAACAATACCGTATGGGGCAGCAGTTTGCCGAAGACGGCTACGGTAATGCTGCCGCCCGCTGTTTCCAGCCATTCGGGCGATGAGCGCCACTTGATTTCCTGGGTGATGGAGAATGCGGTCACCAGCAGCACCATCAGTGCCAACATCGTCATCATAAACGAGGGGGTGAGGTACATCGAGTAATTGGTCCACGGGTTGCCCGGGGCGTGAGTCTCGATGGTCATGGGCTGTACGAGGTTCATGGCTTGGTCGGCTTCCATACCCGAGGCGGTGAGCGATGCACGCATCATTCCGGCAGCCGAGGTCACCGAGGTAGTCTTGAAGCCCTTAAACAAGAAAGTGCCCGGTACGTAGTAGGTCATATTGCTGTAATAGTCTATGACCGGGGTACGGCCTGCCACCGCGTCGGCTTCGAAGTCCTTGGGTATGATAAAGAAGCCGTAGACCTGACCGCGGCGCACGGCGGCCACGGCGTCCGAATATGTTTCTTCGGCGCGTGTGATTGTCACCAGCGAATTGGCGTTGAGTGTGCGCGTAATTTCGCGCGACATGGCCGAGTGATCTTGGTCGACTATTGCCGTGGGCACGTGTAGCGGCAGCCCTTGATCCATCAGACTGAGGAAGAAGAGTGTGCAGCCCAGGGGCACCACGAAAAAGGCGAAGATGTATGCCTTGCGCGATACCAGCCGTCGCAGTTCGCGGCGTATGGTTGCTATAAGCGGATTCATAATTTCGGCCGAGATGTTAGAGGTACGAGGTTCAGTCGCGAAGTATAGCTGTCATTCCGGGACGAAGTCCTTCGATGTCATCCGTGGGGCGAGCCTTGATCTCGAAGGTGCGCGAATCCCATTGGCCGGTGGCCTTGGTGGCGCGCCATACGGCGTACGAACCCATGTCGCGGATGTAGAATATGCGGGCCTTGATTTCTTTTTGTCCCAGAGCTGGAATCATTACGGTGATTTCCTGACCCATTTTGAGGGTGTTGAGCATTTCTTCGCGGACGTTGAAGATGACCTGACGCTCGTGCTTGAGTACGCTCATAATAGGTGTTCCGGTGGCTACCAATTCGCCCGCTTCGGGATATATTTGGTCGATGGTGCCGTCGCACGGCGCTATCAGATAGGTGTCCTCGAGTACGGCTTGTACTTGTTCGACTGATCCGTCGGCAGCGCTGACCATGGCTGCGGCGCTGCGTTTGTCTTCGTTTTGGGCGCCGGCCAATGCCAGGTTGAGTTGGCTTCGTGCGGCTCCGGCTTGTGCTGTGGCGGCATCGTAGGCGGCTTTGGCTTCATCGCGTTTCTGTGCGGTGACTACGCCGTCGTTATAGAGGTTTTGCATACGGTCGTATGTCTTCTTGGCTATGGTTTGCGCGGCTTCGGCTTGAGCCAGCATATCGCGTGCGGCTTCGATGATTTGGCTACGTGTGCCGGCTTCGGCTTTTTGGTTTTGGGCGCGTGCGACGTTGCGCATGGCCTCGGCCTGAGCCAGTTGGGCCTCGACTACGGACGAGTGGATGCGTGCCAGGGTGTCGCCGGCGGCGATGGTGTCGCCCTCGTGTACGTACACTTCGGCAAGTCGTCCGGGCAACTTGCCGGAGATGCGAACGGTGGTGCCGTCCACTTGGCCTTCGATGATATTATCCGGGCGGTTGAGGCACAGAAATCCGATGATGACGATGACGGCAACGGCGGCAGTCAGTGCCACCAGTGTGATCATAAGCGAGCGATTGGCGCGCGCTTCCTCCTTGGGTGACGGAGTGGGGTAGATGGGGGTGTCTTCTGACATAATATTTTGATGTGTAATTAGACGTTGTGATTAGGTGATATGGGTGTGATTGGGCGGATTGTCGTGACGTATGCCGGGTCGCGGGTCTCGGGCGTCATTGTCTCGGCGTGGTGTCGAGTTTGCCCAGGACTTTGTCGAGATAGGTGTTGCACAGCTTGACATCTATCATTGCATCGATGTTTTCGCTGTTGGCCTTGAGCCATGCGGTTTGGGCGGCCATGACGTCATCGCTGGTGACCACGCCTTCGCGGAAGCCTACGGTGGCGGTGCGCAGGTTTTCGTCGGCACTTTCGAGGTTGGCCAGTGTGGTATGGTAGGTCTTATAGGCTTCCTGAGCCTTATAGGATGCTTGGCTGACTTGGAGGTTGACCATCTCGCGGGCATCGTCCAGGCGCAGGCGCATCACGGTCTCGTCCACGGCGGCGGCGCGGTACTTGGCGTAGTCGCCGCCCCAGTGCCACAGCGGTATCTTGACCATCACGCCTACGGAAAATGCGCCGCTAAAGCGTTTTTCGAAGCCGTTGAACATATTGGGGTTGGAGAAGCTGTATGTCCCCATAAGTGCGATATTGGGGAGCATTGATGACAGGGCCACCTTTTTTTGCTGTCCGGCGATGTCTATGCCCAGCGAGAGTGCGCGCAGGTCGTGGCGGCGTACGTATGCGCTGTCTATGGCTGTGGCCGACAGGTTGGGGGCTTCGATGATGCCCGAGCGGACTTCTTCGTCGGTGACGCACATTCCGGCATTGATAGGCAAGCCGCACACTTGAGCCAGGGCCATGCGCGAAAGTGTCAGACCGTTCTCAACTTTGGTGAGGTCTACTTGTGCCGAGTTTAGCTTGACGTCCACGCTCAGGCGGTCGCTCTTGGTGGCCACGCCTTGCTGTTCCATAAGGCGGACGTTACGGTCCAGCGAGTCAAGCAGATTGACGTATGCTGCGGCGAGGTCGCGTTTGTTTTTGAGCGATACAACTTGCCAATATGCGGCATCTACGGCATATATTACATTCTCGGCTTCGGATAGGTGCATTTGTTGCGCCAGTTCTTCTGCGTACTTAGTCAAGCGGTTCATGGCCACTATCTTGCCGCCCATATATACGGGCTGGGTCAGGGTGACGGCACCGAAGAACACGTTGTGTATGTCGTAGGTCATTGATTCCTTGGGTATCAGTGCCACTTGCGAGGGTATGTACTGTCCGTCGGGAGTTGTCACCGGCTGTCCCGTGGCGGGATTGGTCACCAGGTTGAAGTCGTAGCTATTGGTCGTGGGGTTGAAGGTCTTGATGGGCAGCAGCTGGTCTTTGGAGAATATGGACAACTCTTTTTGGTTGTACATATAACCGCCGGCAAAGTCCAAGGCCGGCAGATAGGCTGCAAAGGCCTCTTTGTTTTGATAGTGAGCCTTGTCCACCGATTGGCGTGCTATCATCAGCTGTTTATTGTTGGCCAAAGCCAGACTGCGGCACTGCTCCAAGGTGTAGACCGTGCTGCCGGCTGCGGCACCTTCGGAGACGCTGATTCCTTGGGCGTGCGCACAAACCGAGGCTGCGGCCGTGAGCGCAAGTATTGCGAGGATGCGTGTTTGTGACCTCATAGTGTTTGGTTGTTTCGGGATGTATTATTCTCTGTTTCTATTGGAAATCGTAATGCACTTCTTGCTGTCATTCACGGCTTTGGCGTACGACATATATTGTATAACCGACACCGAGGGACTTCGGTTTGGTGTCGTGCGGCCGAAGCGGTGATTTTCGCCTGCAAAAATAAGGTAAAAATCAAAACGTTGTATCGTTTATTTCCGATATTTGCCAACAATTCTGCTTTAAGGCGAAAAAATCAGTCCGCAGCATAGACTTTGCCGCAGCTTCGATGGTGTACGTAGGGGCGTATATTTCGATTTTAAGTTGTAACTTTGCACGGCATAATGGCACATGTATCACCATATAATTATTTTGATTTGCGCAATGACACTTTTTGATATAATCTGCATACTCATAGTCCTTGGCGGCGCCCTGTATGGATGGCGTCGCGGTGTGATGTCCCAGGCCGGCAGCGTTGTCGGCATCGTGGTCGCCATTATCCTGTGCCGCGTGTTCAGCGGGATAGTAGCAGCCAAGTTTTCATCGCCTGAGGACAGTGCGGACACCGTGCTGCTGCACACGGTTATGTCGTACGCCATCATATTTATTGTGGTGATGGTGGCGGCTCGCTTTTTGGCCGGTACGATACGCACGCTTTTTGACAGTCTCAGCTTGGGACGCGTAGACAATATCGCCGGAGCCGTATTTGCCATACTCAAATATACCCTGATATTCAGTGTTTTGCTAAATATTTGGATGGCGATATTCCCTTCGGGCGAGCTTAAGTCGTCATACAATGACACCCTGCCTTCGACCGTCATCAATATGGCGCCGGCTGTGCTGGGCAGCAAGACTGCCGCAGACGTCTTTGACGGTATCAATGCGGCCACCGATTCGCTGCGTGCACGCACGGCTGCACAGACGGACAGCACGGCGCAACAATAGGGATCGGACGGCGACCGAAAGCTTGGGGCGCTGACATTGTAGCGGCCATATTGAATATAGACACACAAGACGCCACCCCGTGGAGGGAAGTGGCGTCTTGTGCGTTTAAGTGTGTGTATAGGCCTACGCCTTCCCGATGTCTTATTCCTTGGGCATCTGAATTGCGGCCATCAGCAGGATGCTGCCGTGGTTATTGTCTTTGACTATCATCAGGAACGGACGGTCAAGAGTAATCGTTCCGGGTGAGGTGGTTGTATAACTTGTGTTCGCTGTTACGGCGGCAATTTTTGTGCCCTCTTCGTTTATTTCAAGGCTTGTGGCTTGCAATATTTCGGTTTCGGTCATCTTTCCATATCCGAGCAGTTCGCGTCCATCCAGGGCTATACCTACATTCGACACATAGTCGGTAATTAATTTCGAGTATTCGGTCTTCAGTTTAGGCATGCCAATAATGTATTTCTTGGGTGCTGTATTGTCGAGTTTGCGTGCCAGTAGGGCGTCACGTACATTCGGTAGGATGTCGGCTATGCACTTGTCTTTGCTCGGCAGCACAAAGACTGCAGAGTAATTGCAGTCTGCATACGGCAGGGCGAACATAGAATAATAGTCTGTCTCGACAATGGGGACAAAGCGCTCGCCAAACATCATCTCAACTTCGCCTTGACGCTGAACTCCGTTGGGGAAGTAAAATGGATTTGTCTTTGTCGCTGATTTCTCAAACGGTTCTTCCCATTGGCAGTCAAAGTACATTGCATTGATAAACATCGCCTGCGTCAGGATGCTTGGCTCATCTTTTAAGAATTCCGGAATAAGTCCGTTGGTTTTGTTCGAACACCAATTGTTTATTATTGACTTCATATCGTTAGCACCAAAGTCTATGACACTGCTTTCGGCGTCATAGTACTTCTTTATGTCGCCCATTGCTGATGCAAAGTCTTGCTCTGACTCCATTGTCAGCGAGTTTGCCCATACGGAATTGGCAAAGGATACTTTGGCTTTCTTGCCATTGTACGAGAAATAGTTTATACGTGTATTGTTGAACTTGTTGAGCGAGGTTGCGGACGAGGCACCGAGTTTGCCTACGATGTCGTTACGATCTGTCTCGGCGAGGGCGTTGGACGTTATGCCAAGGCATAGGTCAAGGCTCAGTGGTGACAGCATCACGTTTTCGCGATCGGACACAGACAATTCATCTGAGTACAGCCCCTCGAACAGTATGAATGCCGACTTTATTTCCGCTTCGCTGATGCCTTCTTCCTCAGCATTCAACTCCATGCGCGACTTAGGCCCGTCTTGCACTTCATTCGTCTCAGACGAGCATCCTGTGGCAAAGAGTGCCAAGATGCCCAATAGTGTTAGCTTATAGGTTTTCATATTTCGTGTGATTTTAGAATTTATTTAGATACTTCAACATAGAGGGCATCAGACATAAAATCGTAGCTGCCTGCGCCGACTTGGCGACAAGTGCTTGGTCTTTTGTCTCGGGCAGTGCGGCCTTGTCCGTACTGCCGTCATCGCGTAGCTCCATAGCCGGCTCATTGCTGCAAGAGGCAAGGGTTGCCAGCGCTACCGCGAGAGTTGTTAAAAACTTGGATTGTCTCATAGGTGTTGTTTATAAAAAGTGAAAAGTTTATTGGGGCAGCGGCGTAGTTCCG
>DLLT01000058.1 GCA_002478045.1 Porphyromonadaceae bacterium UBA7555 | reverse complement strand
GTGATGTATGACATACGAAGCAATAAGGTACGACGGCTCATATTCAAGTATCTTACTCGCAAAGGCTGTACACCGATACAGCGTTCGATATTCCTGGCCGAAGCGCCCATCGATGTATTCCAACAAATCCAATCCGACTTGGCCGAAGTGCAGCAAGCATACGAAAACAAGGATAGCATAATCGTGCTGCCAATCACCACCGACTACCTACGCATGATGAAAATCATCGGTCAGCATATTGCCGTAGACGTCATCACACACGCCAAATCCACCCTATTCTTCTGATACAAATGCCAGAAAACTTGGCCCTAATTTTGGCCAACGGAAACAAAAAGAAAGGAATTACATCCACTGCCTGAAGCACTGTGCTGTAATTCCTTTCAATCTTCGTGGTCCTTGTAGGGCTTGAACCTACGACTCCCTGATTATGAGTCAGGTGCTCTAACCAACTGAGCTAAAGGACCTTCGGCCTATTCCCAATCGCTCTATACAAGCGATGAGCCCGTTTTGTGACTGCAAAGTTAGTGATTTTTATTGGAACGACAAGCACAAAAGCAAAATTTGTTTTGATTTTTTTGAAAAACTCCAATACGAACAACACTTCCTCCCATTACAGCCATTATAGCCCACATCAATCACACCAATCGCCCCCCATTACACCTATTCATTCTGACCAAATCGAACAAGCATTGGGCTATTTGCGAACAGAATTCGACCTTTTGACCAGCGAAGTTGGTCGAAAGGTCGAATAATTTGCATATTCAATCTAAGATGTATACCTTTGCAACCTTTTTGAGAACGAACATAATATATTAGACAAGTATGAAAAAGCTACTATTGGCCGTGACGGCCATTGCTGTAACGGCCGGCACAGCCATGGCCGAAGGCTACCAAGTCAACACTTTCAGCGCACGTCAGGAAGGCATGGGACATGTCGGCGTGGCTCTTAAACTTGGAGCAGAGAGCAATATCTTCAACCCCGGAGCGCTGGCTTTCAGCGACAAGTCCGTCGATGTCACCGCCGGGATGAGTGCCATCAAATCAACTGTAACCGCCAACCATAACGGCGTCGAATACAAGACAAGCAACAAGGTGAGCACACCTTTCAATATCTCCGCGGCTTTTCGCATCTACGACAATCTATATGCCGGCGTGTCCATGTATACGCCCTACGGCAGCAGCATCAACTGGGGCGACAACTGGGCCGGCGCCGCACTCAACCAGAGTGTTGATTTGAAAATATTCACCGTACAACCCACCGTATCATGGCGTCTTCTGCCCAAGCTGAGCATCGGCGCCGGACTTATGGTCTCTTGGGGCAATGTAGACCTGCACAAGGCACTTGTCAGTCCATCGTCGCTTGACCGCTTACTCGGCGCTATGGGCAGCGATGTACGTTTCGGCAGCATCTCCCCCGCATCCGTCGAGCTGACCGGGTCTTCAGACCTTTCGGTAGGCTATAACATCGGTGCAATGTACGAAATCACCTCGCGTATCACCGTTGGCGCTTCCTTCCGCTCGAAGATGGAAATGAAGGTCAGCAAAGGCGATGCAGAGGTATACTACGCCAACGAGGCTGCCCAACAGATTTTGGGCAAGACGCTTGACAATCTCAACCAGACAAACTTTTCGGCCGCTATGCCCTGTCCATACGTACTGACCTTCGGCGCAGCTTATCGCCCGATAGACCGTCTGACACTGGCCTTTGACGCCCAACTCACCGGATGGAAGACTTACGAATACCTTGATTTTGCCTTTGACCACCTACCCGCGTTCGACCAGCACCTCACCAAGAAATACCACAACTCGTGGACATATCACTTGGGTGCCGAATACGCGCTCACCGACCGCTTGGACCTCCGCGCCGGACTTATGGTGGACCAGTCGCCCGTCAACCGAAATCACTATAACCCCGAAACCCCGGGCATGACCAAGATTGAACCCTCGGTAGGCCTGTCTTTCTGTCCGGTCAAGAGCTTCTCCATAGACGTGGCCTTCATGTACGTCAAGGGCTGCGGTGCCGACAATGCCACCGGCCAGTACGAGGACTTCATCGCCAAGAACTATCCTGCTTTAGGACTGCCCGTCACCGGCGAATTCACGGCCGATTACAAGATACACGCTATCATTCCCGCCATAGGCGTACGCTACGCATTCTAAGGCGCACGTATAGACCGCAATACAACAACCCCGGCGCTCCCTTAACTTTTTATAGGGAGGCCGGGGCCTGTTTTTTCCCACAAAAAGTCGTAACTTAGCACTCTCCAAAGCGCACCATCCCGGCACAATGAACGATCACCGCTGTTATATAGCCATAGACCTCAAGTCCTTCTACGCCTCCGTAGAATGTGTCCTCCGCGGCCTTGACCCGCTGAAGACCAACCTCGTGGTGGCCGATGAAACGCGTACGGATAAGACAATATGCTTAGCGGTATCACCATCGCTCAAAGCTCTCGGCACCGGCGGAAGACCACGCCTTTTCGAGGTACGACAGGCCGTACTGGCCGCCAACAGACGCCGTGGTACAGCCCGGCCGGGCTGCCGCTCCGGCTACGATGCAGATGCTTTGGCAGCCGATCCGACACTGGCTATAGACTTCATCATTGCACCGCCTCGTATGGCCTTATACATCGAATACAGCACTCGCATATTCGAGATCTACAGCCATTATGTAGCACCGGAAGACATGCACGTATACAGTGTCGATGAGGTTTTCATCGATGCAACGCCATATCTGCACGCTTACGGAGGCGACCCTCACGCTATGGCTATGGCTATGATTCGTCACGTGCTGCGCGAAACCGGAGTCACGGCTACTGCCGGCATAGGCACCAATCTATACTTGTGCAAGATAGCTATGGATATAGTGGCAAAACGTATGGCTCCGGACACCGATGGTGTACGTGTAGCCGCACTCGACGAAGCCGCTTATCGGCGACTACTTTGGGCTCATACACCTATCACCGACTTTTGGCGTATCGGCGCAGGCATTGCCCGACGCTTGGCTGACCGCGGCATGTATACTATGGGTGATGTGGCTCGAATGTCCATAGATCACGAGGACACATTATATGCAATGTTCGGCGTCAACGCCGAACTGCTTATCGACCACGCTTGGGGACACGAGCCGGTGAGCATCGCTGACATCAAGGCTTACACACCGATGTCCCATTCGATTTCCGAAGGACAGGTACTCACCGAGCCTTACAAAAGCTCCAACGCCCTCACCGTGATACTCGAAATGTCGCAGTCCTTAGCCTTAAAACTTGTAGCCAAAGGCTTGGTAACCAAATCTATAGCCATCAATATAGGATATGATGTATCCAACGTCACCGATGACGGGCTATGCGAAGGCATGCAGATTGTCATTGACAGATACGGGCGACGTGCACCGGCACCGACACACGCATCCGGCTCTTTTGCCGCTCCAACAGCCTCGGCCAAATTCATCTGCAAGGCCGTCACCGGTCTATGGCACAGCTGTGTACACAGCACACTGACTGTGCGACGGCTCAACGTCACCGCCTGCGATGTCATCCCGGTCCGTGATGTTGTCCCGACCGAAGCGCCCCAGCCGGATCTCTTTGGTGAATACCTCAAGGCTATAGCCGCCGACAACGCCAGACAAGCCGATGAAGACAAGGCTCGAAGGATGCAACGCGCAATGATTGACATCAAAACCAGCTACGGCAAAAACGCCATACTCACCGGGCTCAATTACCGCGAAGGAGCCACCGGGCGTCAACGTAATAGACAAATAGGAGGGCACAAAGCATGAAATCCGAGACAGATGCAGCCTCGCGCTATACCGACATCATCGACCGACAATACCGGCCGTCATCCGTACACAGGCACATGTCGATGAAAGGTCGGGCGGCACAATTTGCACCTTTTGCGGCACTGCACGGCCATTCCGAATCCATAGACGAAGCCGCACGACACACCGATGCGGACACCGAGCTCACCGATGAAAGTCTTACCGACATCGCACGACGTACAGCCGAAGCCTACGATGCAGCCATAGAGGTCGTCATTCGGCATTTCCACCCGGACAACCACAAAATCGGCGGCACTATCATCGAAAGCAGCGGCATCATCGCCAAAGTCAACGATACAGAAGGATGGCTGCGTCTACGCGATGGTAAGACAATCCCTTTTGGTGCGATACGCGACATATTCTCCGAAAGTATCGACCTGTGACACCGGCTAAAAGCACATAATTATTAAAGATTATTCTCAAGCACACTCATACGCATACAGACATGACACCAAGCACATATCGCACAGCCTTATCGGCTCTGGCATCCATTGCACTAATCGGATGCGCCGATGACTACAAGGGAGAGTCTGACATCCCCGGCAGCGAATACACCCCGCACAACGTGGCCGTAGAAGTACTTGACTACTCACCTATGCCAGGCCAATTTGTCAACGAGCTGCCCGAGATAGCATCGAACGCCGATGCGGCCGCAGTTCGCCGCGCAGTACAGCAGGAACTCGACCGCAGCAGCATGATAAGCCTCGGGGGATTCGGCGGCAGCGTCACCCTACGTCTCAAGACACCCATATTGCACTCGCCGCAAGCTCAGGGCGACTTTCGCGTCCTCGGCAACGCCTTCTACTGGGGGACAAACACCTATGATGGTATGCGCGTGGGGTCGGCCGAACCGGGCGTGGTATGCGTCATGGAGGACGTCAATCGCAACGGCAAGCCCGATGACACATGGTACTACCTGCGTGGCGCTCGATGGGAGCAAGCCCGTATGACCACCGTGACATATACCGACAACAGCGCCGCCGGCGACAACAATGCCTTCGTCCTATGGTCGGCCGATGACGGAACCTCGGGCGTGCTGAGCCGCAATGCCGCATACCACAACCACGACTTCTTCCCTGTCTGGGGTGAAAAGACCTCGACCATGTCCGTAACAGCTATACGTCTGCCGGACAATTACTTCCTTATAGGCGAAACATACGTAGGCTACTGCTACACCGGGTACGCAGACTCGTGTCCCAACGACCAAAGCACCTCGGCCTTGAGCTTGGCCAATGCCGTTGATGCAAACGGCAATCCGGCCGACATAAGCCGCGTCGATTTTATCAAAATATACACCGGAGTGCTTCAATGCAACGGTTCTATCGGCGAAGTATCCACCGAAATATCAGGTATCCAAGCGTTGCACAACTGATAAACGATGAAGCTGCCAATACTCTATGCTATGCCATTGCCGAGCAAAAAATCAGCGTGACAGATGACGACTATCTCATAAAATAACCGTATATTTGCATCTGCTTAGGCCGTGACATACACCACGGCCAATGGTGCGAGCGCATAGGTTATATTTTTCCAGCTACGCATCTCCGAATTAAGGGAACAACAAAAACAACAATAAACAACACAACAAATAATACATCCAACGATATGGCTACATGGTTTGAATGCAAAGTACGCTACGACAAGATGCAGCAAGACGGCTCGGTAAAACGTGTCACCGAGCCCTATATAGTGGACGCATTGTCCTTTACCGAAGCCGAGGCTCGTATCATCAAGGAAGCCCAGCCCTATATCTCCGGCGAATTTTCGGTAACGGCCGTCAAACGTACCAAAATCAACGATATATTCTATGACGGCACCGGCGATAAGTACTACATGGCCAAAGTAGCCTTCATACAAATTGACGAAAAAGGCAACGAAAAGAAAGCCGCAACACAGTACCTCGTACAAGCCGGCGATTTTGACAGAGCCCTCGCCAACGTCCACGAAGGCATGAAAGGCATCCTCGGCGACTACGAGGTGCAATCCATAGCCGAAACAATGATTATGGACGTATACAAAGCCGACCTGAGCGGCAACAAGTAAACGTCTGTAAGACACGACAATGCCACACGATATAGTATCCGAAGTACAGCGCCTGCACGCCCTGCTACCGCAAGGCGTGACACTGGTGGCTGTCAGCAAATTTCATCCCATCGAGAAACTACGCCAAGCCTACGATGCCGGACAGCGCGTCTTCGGCGAAAGCCGCGTACAGGAAATGCTGGCCAAAATTCCGGAAATGCCCGATGACGTACGATGGCACTTCATAGGCCACCTGCAAACCAATAAGGTAAAAAACGTAATCGGACACACCGACCTCATCGAAAGCGTAGACAGCGTCAAACTGCTCGAACTCATCGACCGTCTCAGCGCCGAAGCCGGAGTGGTCACACGTGTACTACTACAGGTACACGTAGCCGCCGAAGAAACCAAGTTCGGGTTTACACCGGACGAGATACTTGAGTACTTCCGCAACGGTGGATATCGCGGCCTCCGCGCCACACATATCTGCGGTCTTATGGGCATGGCTACCAATACCAATGACACCAAGCGTATAGACGGCGATTTCGACACAATCGAATCGTTGTATCGCCGTATCGTTGACACATGCCCCGACCTATGCGGCTTCGACCAACTATCTATGGGTATGAGCGATGACTTCGACATAGCACTAAGACACGGCAGCACAATGGTACGTATCGGCACCGACATCTTCGGCCCCCGCGAATACTGACAAAAGCGCATGTCCATATTCTTTACTTGAAAACAGACTAATTACCCACCTAAAAAACCCACATACCAAGCACCATGACACAGACCAAAGCCGGACATAAAAGCTACGTCCTGCCCATCACCATCATGTTTGCCCTATTCTTTATGATAGCCTTCGTCACCGGGTATCAAAACCCCTTAGGTTCAGTTATCAAAAAGATGTCGGGCGACAACATCTTCCTGACCCAACTCGGCACCTTTGCCAACTTCATAGCCTATGCATTCATGGGCTATCCGGCCGGCAAGCTGCTTCAACGATACGGATACAGACACACGGCAATGGCAGCCGTCACCGTGGGATTTATCGGCGTACTCATCACCTACCTCTCCGGATATATCCTTGATGACAATACAACAGCCGTATCCGTATACATCATCGGTGCCTTCGTAGCCGGATTCTCTATGTGTATGCTCAACACCGTAGTCAATCCTATGCTCAACTCGCTGGGCAAGAACCAAAATCAAGGCAACCAATTCATCCAATTCGGCGGCGCATGCAATAGCATCGGCGCCACACTTGCCCCCGTCATCGTAGGCAGCCTCCTTGGCGGTACTGCCAGCACCATTTCGGCAGCCAATCCCGTATTTTACCTCGCTATGGGCATCTTTGCCGTAGCCTTCATCATCCTCTATGTCAGCAATCTGCCCGAGCCATACAAGGCAGGCGAAACACGCGAAGAAATCAGAGTTGCCGGAGCTTTCCGCCACCGCAACTTCACATTCGGCGTCATTGCTATATTCTGTTATGTAGGCATCGAAGTCGGCATCGCCAACTGGACACTGCAATACGTCGAGAACAGTCCCGCCGTCAGCTCCAACGCCCAAGCTCCCGCCATTATTGCCGGTAGCGTTGCCGGGATTTACTGGCTGCTTATGCTTGTCGGCCGTCTCATCGGCGGAGCCGTAGGCAATCGCATATCCTCACGTACTATGCTCACCGTAACATCGGCCGCCGCAATATGCTTGCTCGTCATCGGTATATATATGCCCGAAACGTCTACGGACTTCTTCGGCTTCGAGGCCACCGAACTCGCATTCTTCTCCGTGCAAATTCCGGCAAACGCCATATTCCTGATACTCTGCGGTCTATGCACTTCCGTGATGTGGGGCGCAATTTTCAACCTCGCCGTTGAAGGTCTCGGCAAATACACCGCAGTAGCATCCGGACTATTTATGGTAATGGTATGCGGCGGAGGCATCCTCCCCTTTATTCAGGGTCTTATAGCCAAAGGTTGCGGTATCCTGGCCGGATTCTGGCTCACCGTGGCCGCAGCAGCATACATTCTTATATATGCACTCGTCCTCTCACGACCCAAGAAAGCTTGAGCAAACGAATATTAGCGCTGCATGCAATCACGCATAAGCCGCACTACATATTATAATACACATCCACCGCCGACCATCATGCCTTCACTAAGGCCAACGGTCGGCGGTGCTTTGTACACACCAAATGCGACCCTTTTGTATGTGTTTTTGTCCACAAAAACAAAAACGGCAAAAAACTTCGACAAAAATAGTTGTACATTCAGAAAAAACGCTTAACTTTGCACTCGCAAAACAGCCACTGAACTCGGGCGTTGATTACGCAGATATCCGAGACTCACCAAGGAGTGGTGCTCGAGTGGTTGAAGAGGCACGCCTGGAAAGCGTGTAAACGTCAAAAGCGTTTCGGGGGTTCGAATCCCCCCCACTCCGCCAAACGCGCCGACTCGTGACAAGTCGGCGCGTTATTTTTACGTCCTCGGCCTGAAGCACTGCAATACGCACATCTACGCATTGTTCAACCAAAGCAGACCTAATCACTAACCCACAAGAATTTAACATCCGTAAGCCTTAAACATTTTGTCTATTGAGCTTAAAGTTGTAACTTTGTACGCATTTTTAAGGCCCGTGGATATAATATCCCGGGGACTTTTGCGTTATATACATAGCGCATTTTTAACAAAAAATAATGATAATTATTGTTAACTCATGAGATTAACCCCTATAGTTGTCGCAGCCGTTGCTATTGCAGCTATGGCTTCATGCTCGACGCCGCGTACACCTCTAACATATTTTACCGACATCGACTCGGTGGGGCTCAATGCCACCATGGCTCAAGGCGAATACCTGACACGCATAGTGCCCGATGACGAACTCCTGATCACTGTCACCTCGCAAAATCCGGAAGCAACGGCCGCATACAACCTTCCATTGAGCAACCCCGCCGTCAATTCGCAGCTCACCAAGGCATCGACGCCGCAGCAGATGACCTACCTCGTCGACTCCAAGGGCGATATTATAATGCCTGTAATAGGCACGTTGCACGTAGGCGGCCTGACAACCGAGCAAGTACAACAACTGGTGACCGAGAAGGTCAGCGAAGATGTCGACAACCCCACAGTTGTCGTCAAGATGGTCAACTTCCATGTCAATGTAGCCGGCGAAGTACGCACCCCGGGTGTGGTCAATGTCACACGCGAGCGCTTCTCGGTGCTTGATGCACTATCCTCGGCCGGAGACCTCACCGAATACGGCGAGCGCAGCAATGTGCTGCTTGTGCGCGAAGAAAACGGCAAGCGCACCGCCCATCGCCTCGACCTCAATAGCTCGGACATCCTCACCTCGCCCTATTTTTACGTCCGGCAAAACGACTACATATACGTAACTCCCAACAAGATACGCCAAGACAACAGCAAATACAATCAGAACAATGCATTCAAACTTAGCGTAATCTCCACAATCGTCAGTGCCTGCTCCGTAGTCGCTTCGCTGGTGATTGCACTCGCCATCAAATAGCAAGTGAGACATATTTTCGAGTAAGACGCGTCTTACCCCACCTTGCACATTATATTACGAAAAAACACCTACACACCCTTCTCCTCACCGTCGGTTATGGCAAAAAACAACCAAAACTCGGAATTTATTGACATCAAAGGACTGCTGTCCACATACGCAAAAAAATGGCACTGGTTTCTGATCTCCGTAATGATTTGCGGACTGGTAGCCGTAGTATTCATCAAGATTTCCAAGCCTAAGTACGAGATCCATGCCAACGTACTCATTTCGCAGGAAGAAGGCAAGGGTATGTCCAGCTTCGGCGGACTGGGCGACCTCTTCGGATCGAGCGGTTACGTCGAGGATGAAATCTTCGTCATCAATTCGCACACGGTGCTGCGCGATGTAGCTCGCGACTTGGGCACTTACCGGACACACGTAGTCAAGACCGGACTGCTGTCCAAGACCTTTAAGTACAAGAAATTCCCCGTGGAGGTATACCCCGCCCCGGGTATCGTGGACACGCTGCTGACGACAGTGACCTTTGATACAGAAGTACGCGCCGACGGCGTTGCAGACATCACCGTCAAGGCATCCGGCAAAAAAATTGGCGAATACGAAGGCCAAAAACTCCCGGCCACGCTCAAGACCAAATACGGATCCTTCGTCGTTGACCGTACCAAAGATTACCCCGCAGGCAGAGACGTCAATACGACAATATATGTCACCGGATACGATGTAGCCGCCGAAAACCTCGCCACAGAAGTCAAGTCCTCCATCGCTTCCAAGAAATCCAACGTAATCGCGCTCAGCATCATCTCTACAGACGATCAATATGGCCGAGACGTCCTCAACGCAATCATCACCCAGTATAACGACCGCGGTATCGCCGAAAAAAATCGTCAGAACGAAAAGACCGCAGCCTTCATCGACCAACGTCTCGCACTGATATCCGACTCGCTCAACGCCTCCGAAGCTGACATCCAAATCTATAAGCAAAGTCAAGGCATCGTAGACGTAGGTACGGAAACATCTTACAATATGGGCATCAAGGGCAACGCCGAACGCGCACTTATATCCGCACAGACTGAAAACGAAATCATCCGCATAACCCGCGACTTCCTCCGCGACCCCGAAAAGGCTTACGATCTCATTCCTACCGGCAGCGAAATCTCGGGTGTAGGCAGCAGCATCAGCACCTACAACCAACTGATACTGCGCCGCATTAGCCTACTCACCAACGCCAAAGCAAATAACGTAGCGCTCAAGTCGCTCACCGAGCAAATAGACGCCATGCGCGCCAGCATCAACACCAGCCTTGACCGCGCATACCAAAACTCGCTGATCGGCGTACGCGACCTCCAGGTCCAGTACAACAAAGCCCAAGGCCACCTGGGCAACGTCCCAACGCAAGAGCGCACCTTCCTCAACCTCAAACGCCAACAGGAAGTCAAGCAACAACTCTATCTGTTCCTGCTCCAGCGCCGCGAAGAGACAGCTATGCTCCTTGCCAATTCCGTACCCAAGGGTCAGGTTATAGACAACGCATATACGCTCAGCGAACCCGTAGGTATGGGCAAAAAGATGATACTCGCCATAGCCATCCTGCTCGGCCTGTGCTTCCCGCCCGTGATATTGTATCTCAAGAAACTGATGCGCAACAAGTTTGAGTCACGCGCCGAAGTCGAAGCTCTCACCGACATTCCCGTATTGGGCGAAATGTGCACCGACAACAGCGGAGATCAACTTGTGGTAAGCAGCCACGACACCTCGTCCACCAGCGAGTTGTTCCGACTGATACGCTCCAACCTGCAATTTATGCTCTCCGCCGCCGATGATAAAGTCATTCTGATGACTTCAACCAGCTCGGGCGAAGGCAAATCATTCATATCTATCAACCTGGCCGCATCACTGGCGTTGCAAAACAAACGAGTACTGCTCATCGGTATGGATATCCGCAACCCGCAACTGGCCAAGTACCTGCCCCTGCCGCCGCACACCGGCGTGACACAGTATCTGTCCGACCCGTCCATCGCCGTAGACGACCTGATCATACGCGAACCGCTGATGCCCAACTATGACATCATCGTTGCCGGCCCCATTCCGCCCAATCCGGGCGAACTGCTCACCGGCGAAGCCGTCGACCAACTCTTTGACGAACTACGCAAACGCTACGACTATATCATCGTAGACACCGCTCCCGTAGGTATGGTCAGCGACACATTTAACCTGGCTCGCATCTCCGACGCAACAATATACGTATGCCGAGCCAACTACACCACCCTGCGCGACATCCAGTTCATCAACAGCATTTACTATGAAAAACGTCTGCGCAAGATGTCGCTCGTAGTCAACGGCACCACGGCACACAAAGGCTACGGCTACGGCTACGGCACAAATAAAACGCATAAGAAACGCAACCTCTGGCAACGCATTACACGCCGATAAGACACGCTCCGCATACACCGTACTGCCAATGTCCGCCAAAGGAGTATATAAATGGAGCGCCATAGACCGCGTATGCAACTCGGTGATCACCTTCACCGGCAATATCATTATGGCGCGACTGCTGACACCCGACGACTTCGGGTTGTTGGCTATGGTCGCCATATTCACCGCCATAGCCCAAAACCTTAGCGGCTGCGGTATGTCCGACGGCCTAATCCACAAAGCCGAGCCCACCGAGCGCGACTACTCCACCGTATTCGTATTCAACGGCGCCTTCGGATTATTCTTTGCCATCGTATTTGCGGCCACAGCCTACCCGTTGTCGTTGTTCTTCGAGCGGCCTCAAATCGAGTACATCATGTACGCCATCGCCGTATGCTTCTTCTTCCAGACCCTCAGCTTCACGCAAGAAACCCGCATGCGTAAAAACCTGGACATGAAGCACATGTGCATCGTCCGCCTCAGCGCCACCATCACCGCCCTCGCCGTCGGCATCGTCCTAATCCTGATGGGCTACGGATACTGGGGACTGGTGTCGACACAAATTTTCCTCGGCTTTTTCCTATTTGTATACTACGTCATAGTCAGTCGCTGGATGCCGCGCATTGCTTTCTACCGCGACTCGTTCAAAGAAATGTTCGGCTACGGCGTCCACCTTATGCTGGCATTCGTGGCCACACAAATCGGTCGCAACGTCAATGCGCTCGTCTTGGGCAAGGCCGTATCACCGGCAGCCTCAGGCATATACTCGCAAGGCCAAAAACTCGAAGAAGTGCCGTACGGCATCACCGAATCTGTGTTCAATTGGCCTTTCTTCGCCGTCCTGGCCAACGAGCCGCAGCACGATAAGCGCCGCGAATTGTGCTCCCAAATGCGCGCACGTCTATGGACGCTCAACGTCACCATCGGTGTATTCCTGCTGCTGGTATCTTGGCCGGCATTCAACGTCTTATACGGCAGCAAATGGGATGCAGCCGTACCCATCTTCCGCATTCTCATCATCTACGGCATTTGCGCCTCGATGAAATACTTCTACCAGACCATTATGAAGGTCTATGACCGCACTCGTTTGGTACGCGACTTAACATTCATCCAAGTAGTATTGCAACTTGGGTTGCTCGCTATATTCTTCCGCAAAGGCATCATCGCCATCGCGCTGACGCAAGCCGTGGCCGCCGTGGTCATGTGCATCGTTCACGCATATTATTACAAGCGTATCATGGGCTTCGGCATTCGTTTGATGCTCATCGAACTGCTACACGCCTGCTCGGTGCCGGCACTGGCCTTCGGCATCAGTGTCGCCATCGCCTGGACTTGGTATATGCACGTCCCGGCCTTAGTGAACGGAATATTGCTTTGCGTGACCTTTGTCGCAGCCTTCTTCGGCGTCTGTGCCGTGCTGCGCCCACCTTATTACAACACCTTATGCGACTGGATTTCGGTCAAAATCCTACACCGTCGTTCCACACCTAACACCTCGGAGAAATGACGACGATATCGCACGACATACAGGCACAAGCATTGCAAATTTCTGATGACAAGCCGGTAACGGCAGACGCCAAGAAGCCCTATATCCAAGTCGAGCGCCGACATTGGATTAACGCCCTGCTGTTCCTGCTGTGTATGTCGATGATGGGTCTTAAATTTCCTCCGGCCTACCTCTTTGTCCCGCTAATCCTAATACGCTCGTTGCGCAAGGATCATTATGACGCAGCCATACAATTGACCATATTCTTCGGCGGATACGCTCTTATCGGCGAAGGTACGCTGCCTTTCAAGACCGATGACTTGATGCTGTTGGCCTCGCTGATAGGTATAGCCGCGTACCGCAAGCCACCATTGGTGCGTAAAGTACTGTTCGGACTCTTGTTATACGCCGCCGCCATCATCATATTAGCCTCCTTCTCCGAAGAAAGTATGAGCGTACAAATTCGTCTGATACGCTACTACTTAGGCTTTATATACTTCATCGTACCGTTGATGCTTTTTGCCGGGCGCGATTTCGATATGGAAGAATTTCTGCGACGCCTCTTCCCTTATGTCATCATCGTCTGCGCCTTCTACGCCATAGACGGATATGTTCTTTGTGCCCATATACTTATCCCGAAGTCCTATATCGCAGGCGAAGGCATCTCGACATTCAATGACCCGACATACTACGGTTTCGGCAACTTTCCGCGCAAATACCCCCCCGGGCTCTTCCTTATCGGGCTCGTGATTTGGCCCATAGCCAACCGCTACCGCATTCAATGGTATCATTGGCTCATAATACTTGTGGCATTGCTGGCGTCCAAGACATTCACCGTAATTCTTGCCATAGCACTGTGCCTTATGTTCTTCCAAGTCAAGACAGGGCGCACATTAGGCTATGCCATCGCAGCCGTATTATTACTCACAGTAGGATATATGGTCGACAGCACAATGCCTATAGATCCGGAGAATAACGAGTCCACCCTGCGTATAAAGTCTTCATTAGATCAGATTTTTGTACTCGATGAAGCCAAAGACGATGAAGATCTTTCAGAAGCCGGCTCCGGTCGTATCGGGCAAGCTCTCCCCAAACTTGAACTGCTGTACAAGTACGACAAACAATGGACCGGGCTCGGATTTCTGCATCCCGAACTGACTAAAAACACCAAGTACATCATTGAGAACGAATACTATACCGATGTGGAACGCAACATCGAAGTCGCTACCGGTATCGAGATTTCGCCATTACAAGTATTCCTCACCATCGGCTATATAGGACTTATCATCCACTTGATATTTTTTATCTGGCTTTACGTGGTGATACGAAAGCTTAAATACAGCAAATATTATCTTTCGGTGATGGTATTTGTATTTATTGTCGGACTTGGCGGAACAATGGGATGGAACCAAACCACCGGATTGCTGCTTATGGGCCTGACATACGCAGCCGTACTGCTTGCCAATAAAGACGAAGTGTGGGGCCGATTAAAAACTTCAGCAGATAGAAGTAATCAACGAGACCTCACATAATACATCAAACGACCTATGAATATTGACACTTATACAATTATGAACAAACGAGCACTCATCAAATCAGACCTATACAGATATTCCGGATCAACCGGCTTCAGAGCATTTTGTAAAATGTATCTAAAAGCTCCGGGGTTCAGATTCTCTGTATGGCTTCGCCTATCAAAAGGTTCAGGCATCGGGAGCAAATTAGCCAAGATCATACAATTACATTACAGATACAAATTCGGGATGGACATTAAGCCGAAAACAGAAATCGGGCCGGGGTTATATATCGGGCATTTTGGAGGAATCGTTGTCGCATCAACTGCGCATATCGGACGCAACTGCAACCTCAGCCAATGTGTCACCATAGGTGTTGCAGCCACCACGCGCAAACAAGGCCATCCTGTTATTGGTGATAATGTATATATCGGCTCCGGCGCAAAGATAATCGGACCGGTAACGATTGGGGATAACTGCGCAATCGGAGCCAATGCCGTAGTCACAAAAGACATCCCCCCGCATTCCACCGCAGTCGGTATTCCGGCCAAGGTTATTAATTATAATGGAAGCGACAACTCATTGCTTAACACCATCTGATTTTGCCGTATTATGAATATTGTACACATAATATGCTCACTAAATACCGGCGGCACCGAACTTATGCTCCTCGACATTGCGCGATGCCAAGCCAGTATGGGACACAATGTCTCAATAGTTATCGTCAACAACATCTATGAACAAGAGATAGTTAACAGCATTGACAAAAAAATAAATGTGCGGTTCATACATCGTCCGGAAGGGTCACATAATCCTCTATATCTTCTACGTCTATATGTATGTGTCAAACGTCTGCGCCCCGACATTATACATTTCCACAACGAGCAGGCAGCCAAGATTGCGCCATTGTTCAAGAAAACGATACGCGTTGGCACAGTCCACTGTCCAGGCATCAATATTCGCAATTACACAAATTTAGATAAGATTTTCTCCATCTCACAAGCTGTTGCCGATGACCTTGAAGCCCGTCAAGGAATAATTTCCGAAGTCATCCTCAACGGCATAGATTTTGACGATATAAATAGCAATCCTAAGCCATACACTAACGGCGACACTTTACGCATAGTCCAAACCGGACGTCTGGATTGCAGCATCAAAGGCCAGGACATTATGACTGAAGCCGTTGCCATCCTAACTAAGAAAGGGCGCAGTGTTTCAGTAGACTTTATCGGCGAACCTTACGATAAGCAAACCATAGACGAACTATCCGCACGTCTCGGCGTCAGCGACCGTATACACGTCCTCGGGCGTAAAAGCCGCGAATACATATACAAAAACCTTTGCGCCTACCACCTCGGAGCCATGCCCTCTCGCTACGAGGGCTTCGGCTTGACACTCATTGAGTCCATGGCTGCCAAGATTCCTGTAGTGGCGACCAACGTAGACGGCCCGGCCGAGATACTCATGGACAACCGCTATGGTCTGCTATGCAAGCCCGAAGACCCGGAAGACCTGGCTCGTGCCATCGCTTCCGTTATGGACAATTACAAACAATTCAGCGCCAACGCAAAAGGTGCAGCCTACGATTATGCTCGGGATAATTTCAGCATTGATGCCACTGCCGCGCACTATATCCAAGAGTATCACAGGTTGTTAAACCGGGACAATTAATTGCGCTCAATCCACATGCTATGGCTAAACAGAAATCTGGCACATTATTCGACAAAGTATTGTTTATCGGCCCGGACTTAAACGGACGAGGAGGAATCGTGTCTGTACTGCGTGCCTACCGCGAAACACTTCCGACATTCCACTTCATCAGCACCAACAGCCGACGAGGACTGATTCCGGGATTGTTTAATTTTGTTCGGACTTTGGTCGCGCTTCCCTTTATCAAACTTTTAAGACCATACACGATCCTCGACATACATGGAGCCAATGGCAAATCATGGGCACGTAAACGCTTAATTATAAACTTCGGACATTTGCTCGGCTACAAAATTGTATTCCACATGCATGGAGGTGAATTGCGCAAATATGTAGCGAAAAAAGGACCCGAGCACTATATGAAATGCTTTAGGAAATGCCACCACGTGGTATTTCTGACAGATGCATGGACCAAATACGCACAAGACGTATTAGGGTGCACCAACGCAGTTACATTGATGAACATTGTTCCGACGCCGACAATGGCCAAACAACCGCATACTGACGGAGCACCTATATCCTTGGTCTATCTTGGCTATATCTACAAAGAAAAAGGCATTTTTGATCTCTTGGACGTAGTCGCCGCCAACCGCGACCGATGGCGAGGCAAACTCACATTAACCATCGGCGGTCAATGGAACGAAGATCGCGTACGTAACCTCATCAAAGACAACAAACTTGATGAAATGGTCAAGTTTGTAGGCTGGGTATCCGGAGACGCCAAATCCATGATATTATCAACGACAGACATACTTATACTACCGTCCTATTATGAAGGACTTCCAATATCTGTTCTTGAAGCAATGTCTTACGCAATGCCGGTCATAACGACTCCGGTAGGCGGCATACCCGAAGTGGTCACAGACGGCGTCGAAGGCACACTATTTACGCCCGGAGACAAAGCGGCATTGACCCACGCAATAGACAAGTATATCGACAATCCGGGATTAATTGCCGGGCAAAGCCGTGCCGCACTAGAGAAATCGCAAATGTTCTCTCCACTACGCATTTCGTCGCAGTTGTCCCAAATAATCGAATAATAGAACAACAAGAATCACACCCATATTCATCCTATGGCAAAAGCACACATTGCAGACATTATCAAAACCGGGATTTCCAACCTCCCCAACTGGATAACCATTCCTCTGCTTAGGTTGAACCCGTTACACGAATCCATATACGGGCCTGGGTATCGCAAATTCAAGCAATCGTTGCCGACAATAAACCCCGAACAACGACTAATAGAGATGGTAAACTACGCCATCGCAAATGTGCCATACTATCGTGAGCGATATAAAGGCTTGGTCATTAAAGACATCGAACAATTCAAGCGCGAATTTGCATTCATCGACAAAAAGGAAGTAAACGCACATTGGGACGACTTCATCGCCGATGGCGTCGATTTAGGTAAAACCGTACTGAAAACGACCAGCGGAACTTCAAGCAAACCCCTACGCATGATTATACCGGCCAACCGATATATTACCGAAATGGTGTTCACGACAGGAATATGGCGGCGCTGTGGTTGGAACTTCGATGTGCGAGCCACCATTCGCGGTATCGAAATTCCCAAAGGCAAAATCTACAAGGTCAACCCCGTCACGCGCGAATTCATCTTTGATTCCACACGTCTCAACCAAGAATACACGACACAGATATACCACGTGATGCGACGCCACCATATCAATACGATATACTCCTACGCCCGTGTCGCCTTAGCCTTTATGCAAATGTGCCGCGATCAGGGTCTTGACACCTCGTTCATCAAGTACGCCCTGCTGACATCCGAACCGGTCACCGATGCGGCCTATGCGTTCCTCACCAAGGGATGCGGACTGAGCGTAAGCTTCACATACGGACATACCGAGAAACTTATCTATGCCGGTAATGACGGCGGGCAAGAATACAAGGTTGAAGAACAGTACGGGTACACCGAACTGATAGACGAAAACGGCAACGACATTACCACGCCCGGCGGATACGGCGAATTGGTAGGCTCAACGTTATATAACAAATACTTTCCCCTGATACGCTATCGCACAGACGATTATGCCGAATTGTCGCGCATCGCTCTCACCAATCACGGTTATTGCCAAAGGTGGCTCGGCCGCATCGATGGGAGACACGCATACAACATCATCATCAAGCACGATGGTAGTCGCATAACCGAGACCGCAATACTGCTTGACCATGGCGTATGCTGCCGCATCGACGGCCTGCAATATACACAGACCAATGCCGGATACGTAACCGTAGACATCATTCCCGGAAAAGATTTCTCCGATAAAGATGCCGAGTACATGCGCCGAGAAACCGCGCACGTTATGGACGGCGAACAGTACGTCAAAGTCAACATCGTTGACCACCTGACACTGATGCCCAACGGCAAGTTCACGCCGGTGTTGAACTACATACTCAATCCGGCCCTGTCGCACGACAATGCCAAGGAACAAGACCCGTCGAGCATACTTATATCTCAACGCCCATAGACGACACAGCCGCCATAGGATACGAAGCCTATAACGGTCATTAGAACTATTCAGGCTATTATTGCTGCTTGGCAAAACTCAACGCCAATTTGCCTATACGCGGCAAAATGCGTAACTTTGTCAGCACAAAAGCATAACCACGATTTATTGACCGACGTGCTTCCCTAACCGTCGGCACACTTATTAAAGACATATAATGGAACAACTGACACAAAAGCTCGGCTCCGGAGAGATGGTAATACAGGAGCTGCCTATGCCCCAACTATCCGCAGGCATGGTCCTGGTACAAAACCAATACTCGCTCATCAGCGCCGGCACCGAAGGCTCGACAGTCAAAGCCGCCCGCAAAAGCCTGATAGGCAAAGCCAAAGAACGCCCACAGCAAGTAAAGCAAGTATTGGAAAAACTGCGCCAACAGGGCTTTGTACAGACATATCGCGCCGTGATGAAAAAACTCGACGCTTATTCACCTTTAGGTTATAGCTCGGCCGGCACCGTCATCGGCGTAGCCGATGACGTCACCGAATTCCGCGTAGGCGACAAGGTAGCTTGCGCGGGTGCCGGATATGCCAACCATGCCGAAGTGGTGGCAGTTCCAAAGAACTTGTGCGTGCGTTTGGAGGCAGACGCCGACCTGGCCAAAGCCTGCTACAATACACTGGGAGCCATAGCATTGCAAGGTGTGCGCCAAGCCGATATGCGTTTGGGCGAGACCTGCGCCGTTATCGGGTTGGGCCTTATAGGTCAATTGGCATGTCTCGAACTGCGCGCCTCGGGTGTAAACGTCGTGGGAATTGATGTAAGCGCTGCTGCCGTAAAGACCGCATCAGAACACTGCACCGACTTGGCGCTGACTCGCAACGACCCGGGTATCAAGGAGAAAATTCTTGACTATACCGATGGTCGCGGCGTTGATGCAGTGCTCATTGCCGCAGCAACATCTTCGCTCGACCCCATCAATTTTGCCGGCGCAATATGCCGCCGCAAAGGTCGCATAGTGGTACTGGGCGCCGTACCCACAGGATTTGACCGCGACCCATATTATTACAAAAAAGAATTGGAACTGCGCATGTCCTGCTCGTATGGTCCCGGCCGCTACGACCTCAATTACGAGGAAAAAGGCATAGACTATCCGGCTGCATACGTACGCTGGACCGAGAAGCGCAATATGCAAGCCTTCCAGCAGCTGCTGTACAGCGGACGCATCGACTTGCAATACCTCACTACTCACATATTCAAATTTGAGGACGCCCCCAAGGCCTACGATATCGTGCTGACACACAGCGAACCATTCCTGGGCATAGTACTCGAATACGACACTACCAAGGAACACACCGAACGCTCGATAGTAACCGATGCTGCGGCCGCCGCCATCAAGTCGGACGCCCCCGGCATAGCTTTCATCGGCGCCGGCAGCTACGCACAAGGCAATCTGCTACCCAATCTGCCCGCCGCCGAGCGTGCACCGCGCATAGCCGTGATGACCAACTCGGGAACGACATCCAAACGCGTTGCCGAAAAATTCCACTTCGGCCGCGCAACTTCCGACATCAACGACATCCTCGGCGACAGCGCCGTCAATACAGTATTCATCGCCACACGCCACGACACCCATGCGACCTATGTCGCGCAAGCCCTCGCCGCAGGCAAAAACGTGTACGTTGAGAAACCTCTGTGCCTGACACTTGACGAGCTGGTAGCCATCGAAGAACTTACGCGCAAAAACGGCACCGGCGTTATGATAGGCTTCAACCGCCGATTCTCACCCTTTGCTCAAATGCTCAAAAAACGCCTCGGCGAAGGCAAGATGTCTATGCTGTATCGCGTCAATGCAGGCAATATACCCGCCGACCACTGGATTCAAGACCCGACCGTTGGAGGTGGACGTATACTCGGCGAAGTATGCCACTTCATTGACCTGATGACATATATGTGCGGCTCACTGCCCATCAAGGTAGCTGCATCGGCTATGCCCGATCCGCAGGGACTCAACGACACAGTCAATATCACCATAGAATTTGCTAACGGCTCGACCGGCGTTGTCGCCTACTACGCCAACGGTCCCAAATCGTTGCCCAAAGAGCACTTCGAAGCATATCATGCCGGCACCGCCGGAATCATCGAAGACTTCCGCCGCGCCGAGGTATACGGACGCAAAAGTGAGAAAATGAAGAAAGCGAACCAAGACAAAGGTCAGCCCGAAATGATGCGCCAATTCTTTGACGCACTCGCCCAAGGACGTCTGCCAATACCTATGGACCAGATTTTCGCCGTCACAAAGGCCTGTTTTGCTGCTCTCGAAAGCATCCGAGAAGACGGAATGCCCATACTCATCCACTAAGCGCATAATTGGTCCAGCATTTACGCGAAGATAGACCTCGCAATATTCTCACGGTGGGCATACCTCGGCACACGGTCGATGTATGCCCACTCGTTTAATTATTCATCTTTATAGTGGGCGGAGACATTGATGAGGTCGCGGCGTAATCCGTTTGGACGACATATCGGCAGTCAATGCCTATTCGTTTGGCAACGTTTTTGCTATAAGATGGTGGTGACACAAAACTACGAATATGGAAAAGAACAAATACAATAAGAACGAACAACATAACAACAACCGACAGCACAACACCGCCGACGAAGCCGTGGAACAAAATGCCACGCAAACGCCGAACGAGGCTGCGACCGAAGGCGAAAGCTCTGACACCAAAGCAGATGCCGAGTCCGAAGAAGAATTGAGCGAAGTCGATAAACTCAAAAAAGAATTGGAGGAAACTCGCGCCCAACTCGAAAAAGAGAAAAAAGAATACTTGTTCTTGATGGCAGACTTTGACAATTTCCGCAAGCGGACTCTGCGCGAACGCACCGACTTGGTCAAGAATGCCGCCGAAAAGGTTCTTAAAGACCTTCTGCCCATAGTCGATGACTTTGAGCGCGGACTGGACGCATCCAAGAAAGGCGCCGAAGCCAAAGCTCTGCACGAGGGTATGGAACTGATATACAACAAACTGGTAAAGCATCTCGGCGACAATGGTGTCAAAGCTATGGAATCTACCGGCGCCGATTTCAATGCCGACATTCACGAGGCCATAGCCACCATTCCCGCCCCCGAAGAGGCACAGAAAGGCAAGGTCATCGACACCACCCAAAAAGGCTATACAATCAACGACAAAGTACTACGCCACGCCAAAGTCGTCGTAGCACAATAAAAACATCAGGACGCATACGAGCATCCAATTGCACAACACTTAACAATGGATAAAAGAGACTACTACGAAGTACTTGGCGTGAGCAAAACTGCCACACCGGAAGAAATCAAAAAGGCATACCGCACACTCGCCATAAAGTACCATCCCGACCGCCACCAAAGCGACCCAGAGGCCCAGAAGAAGGAAGCCGAAGAGAAGTTTAAGGAGGCAGCCGAGGCTTACGATGTGCTCAGCGACCCCGAGAAACGTCAAAAGTATGACCAGTATGGCCACAATATGGGTCCGCAGGGATTTGGCGGCGAAGGCGGTGGTGGATTCTACCACGCCGGCGGAATGTCTATGGATGATATATTCTCGCAATTCGGCGACATTTTCGGCGGACGTATGCACTTCGGCGGCAATGCCGG
The DNA here is from genome assembly GCA_002478045.1 of Porphyromonadaceae bacterium UBA7555. GTDB lineage: Bacteria > Bacteroidota > Bacteroidia > Bacteroidales > Muribaculaceae > CAG-873. Next base: position 21,854 of record DLLT01000058.1, on the reverse strand, counting down.
CACACGCGCCCGCCGCAGCGTCAATCGCGGCTCGGACCTCCGTATCCGCGTCAAGTTGACACTCGAAGACATCGCCAAAGGCGTCACCAAGACCCTGAAGATACCCACCGACGTCAAATGCGACCACTGCAACGGAACCGGCGCCAAAGACGGCACAGCTACCGCCGCCTGTCAGACTTGTCACGGTACGGGCGTCGTCACTCGCGTACAGCAAACCATCCTCGGAGCCATGCAGACCCAGACCACCTGTCCGTCCTGCCACGGCTCGGGTAAAGTCATCACCGAAAAATGCCCGTACTGCCACGGCACAGGCGTACAACGCCAAGATCGCCAAGTAACTTTCACCATACCAGCCGGCGTCACCGACGAGATGGTGCTGACACTGCGCGGCGAGGGCAACGCCCCTCAGAACGGCGGCGTCAACGGCGACCTGCTCGTAGTCATCGAGGAGCTGAAACACCCGGAATTGATACGCGATGGCAATGATGTGATTTACAACCTGATGCTTGACCTCCCCACAGCCATACTCGGCGGTAGCGTCGAAGTGCCCACCATCAGCGGACGCGCACGTCTGAAAATCGCCCCCGGCACCCAGCCCGGCAAGATTCTGCGTATGCGCGGCAAGGGTCTTCCCGAATATGACAGCCGCAACATAGGCGATGAGCTTATCAATGTGATGGTATACATCCCCGAGAAACTCTCGGCCGACGAAAAAGCCGCCATCGAGAAACTCCAAGGCTCGGCCAACTTCAAGCCCTCCGAGGAAGACAAGCAGCGCCTGTTCTCCAAATTCAAGCACATATTTGAAGACTAAACACATATTTGAAGACTAAATTTCCCCACATCGGAAATCTATAGACATGAGCGTACACAGCTCGCATGATGCCCCCGTATGCGGACGGTTTGCCCCGTCGCCTACGGGGCGTATGCATTTAGGCAATATCTATACCGCCGTACTCTCCTGCTACCACGCTCGCCGCAAGGGCGGACGCTGGATACTGCGCATCGAGGATTTGGATCCACAACGGTCGCGTCCCGATTATGCCGACATCCTCATAGACGACCTGCAATGGCTGGGATTAGAGTGGGACGGCGAACCGCAATACCAAAGTCGTAGACACGACATCTACGCAGAGGCACTCGGACAATTGTCCGCCCTTGGGCTCGTCTATCCATGTCGGTGCACTCGCGCCGACATCATGGCCACCCAAGCGCCGCACCAAAGCGATGGTCATATCGTCTATGCAGGCACCTGTCGGCCCAATGCACCGGTATATGATGCAGCATACTTGGCCGAGACGCTGCGAATGATGGTGCCTCCCTACCCCGACTTTATATGCAAAACTAAAAAAGCGAATACCGACTTCGCAAGTACAAGTTCGACCATAGGCTTCGATGACATGATACACGGACACGTGGACGTAAACCTTGCCGAGACTTGCGGCGATTTTGTACTGCGGCGACGCGACGGTGCTTGGGCTTACCAATTGGCTGTAGCCGTGGACGATGCGCTGATGGGCGTGACTCAGGTGGTACGAGGCGAAGACTTACTGCTGTCCACTGCCGTACAGCGATACATCCAAGGATTGCTCGACCTGCCAATGCCCACCGAATATATACACCTGCCGTTGCTGTGCAACCAAGCCGGGCAACGGCTGTCCAAACGCGATGGCGCCATGGCTATGGACAGGCTGCGGGTGCAATACACACCACGACAAATCATAGAGATGATATGCCTGCGTGCCGGATTGGGCACCGAAGAGGTTATGTCCGTCATCCAACGTAAGCCGTAAGGCAGCGGCTAATTCCAACGGCATCTCGCCTGCAAAACAGCTTATTTCCGCCGGCTGCGCTCGTATTGTTCGTGCACGATTGTCGCCGTCGGCACACCATCAAGCCAACGGCGCAGAGTGGTCACATCCAAGCTGTCCGTTTGCGAGTAATAGTCGCCCACGCGCAATCCTATAACGTAGGCTATGGGAGCGTCAAACATCTCCTCGCGTCCGCTATACGATGCGACTTCCGTCAACTCTGACGCCCAATTATCCAAATCGGTGGCAGCCCTGACGCTCAGTGTCACAGATTTGTCACCGCGACAACGCTCCATCCGACGCCAAAAGTACAGCCAATCGCGCGACAACGGATCAAGGAACAGCAGCGTGCCACCATCCACATAATACCGGAAAATGCGCTTCATCTGCGACTCGGACACCGTATCCATCATACCGCGCGGTATGACCACTGCCTTGACCCCGGATGCGTCCGGCGAACTCACACAACGGAAGTCGCCGAGTAGCGTCTTCTCGGCAGCACTATAAGATGCCGCAGGCACGCACAACGCGGGAGCGCTTCCCGTTGCTATGCTATCCTCCTGATTTTCGCTACGTTCGTCACTCTTGCCTTTGGTACTGCATGCAGCCATAGCCATCAATAATACGACAATCGCAATTGCCGGGTATCTGTATCGTAATTTCATATCACCTCAAGCTTTTTCAGTTGTACATAGCAGTCGTGCACGGCACGCACATCGGCGGCACCGTTGTGGGCATTCTCAAATTCGTGCCCGAAAAGAATGTAGTATAATTCGGACAACCTCGGCCACTTGTAGACATACACCGGATGCGGTATGGCACAAAAAGCCGTAGACAACTTCATTGTGCACACCATCGGCATACCGGCAAGCATATCAGCCCGTTTCAGCCGATAACACTCGGCGCCGATGACATTACGATCAAACCAAACATTGTGTCCCACCAGACGGACGCAGCCCTTGGCATCAGCGGCAAGCGCATCAAGAGCCTCGGACAAATCCACACCCTCGCGCAAGGCCGTTGCAGTGTCTATGCCGTGAATATCGACCACCTCCTCCGGTATCGTAAAACCGCACGGGCGCACTATCAAATCACCATCGCGCACTATCGTACCCGTGCCATCCACAACAAGCCAGCTGAGACGCACCATACGCGGCCAATTTTCGGGACATTCGACACACGGCACCTCGCTATTGAGCGGCAGTCCCGTAGTCTCGACATCTACCATCAGCGTCATCCCGGTGCGGACGGATGTTCCATACTCGGCTTCGGATTCTCCGGCGACAATGGCCGTATCCTCCGCCTCATCATACGCCCGCACCTGCGGCACACGTCGTACCGATTCGGCAGCAGCCCTCTTAGGCTCGGACGCGGTATGCACCTCCGGCAAATTGACAGCCGCGGAACGATGTCGATGCCGATACCACCGGCGCAAAACCACGACAACGGCAAGGCACACGAAAGTGACGCCCAACACCATTGTATATATCGTATTTTGTTCCATAGCGGATTATTCTTGGCTTGATACAGCGCCTTCGGCTGCGTGGACATTTGAGTACCAGAATACAAAGAGAGCCGTCATCGCGTGGTGACAGCTCTCTGTATCGGCGAGTAGCGAATTCGGGAATCGAACCCGAGTCTCCACCTTGAGAGGGTGGCGTGCTAGGCCACTACACTAAATCGCCGTGGTTTTATGCCGCAAAGGTACGGCTTTTTCGTGACACGGCAAGGGACAAACGTACTTTTCGCCCCGTTTTAAGATTTTTTTTGAAAAAAACGGAGCCTATAACGGCATCACGCATCGTCCGACCGATAGCTATATCGAGACATAGAGCACTTACTTATCGCCGATGCAACCACTTCCATTATTTGGTCGTATGCAGGTTTCTGTGTAATTTTGCAATGCCTAAGAATCACAACGCTTATAGACATAAAATACAGCACAAACACATGGACAATCAATATCCCGAAGGGCTGGTGGAAGCCCTGACAACTCTGCGCGACTACTGCGCCCATAACGATTACAAAGGCTGGGACCCCTACGACGGGCTCAATTCGCGCGTATTCCGCGCCATTCCGCTGATAGGACGCAGCGCCATTATACGTCTGTGCTGGATACAGCTATTCAAGCGTTCGCCACTGAACCTGCGTCCACTGCTGCTTGTCCCCAAACAGCACAATGCCAAAGGAATAGCACTGGCCGTACAAGCACACTGCGAGATGTACCGCGCCATCGAAGCCGACCCGTCATTGGCCGAAATCCTCGGCACTCAAGACGCGCTCAAAAACGAGATCAACCGCTTGTCCAGACTGCTTGTCTCGCTGGCCACTCCGGGGTTCAGCGGCCCGGCATGGGGATACAACTTTCCCTGGCAATGCCGCCGCGAATTTCTCTTCCCGGCCGGACAACCCACCGTTGTCGCCACCAATTTTGCCGTATGGGCGCTGCTGGACGCATATGACATTACCGGCGATGAAATGCTGAAAGACACGGCTTGTGCCGCCGCACGCTTTGTCACCGAAGACCTGCGCCGCACACCGCACGCCGGCGGAGTCATCCTGTCCTACTCGGCCATGCCCGGCAACGACACCATATACAATGCCTCGCTGCTGGGGTCACGACTGCTCACGCGCATATATACCTACACCAAGGACGAAAGTCTGCTTGATTTGGCCCGGCAGTCACTGAAAGCCTGCGCTGCCGAGCAGCGTCCCGACGGCTCGTGGACCTATGGGCTGAAGCCCATCACCGGATGGATTGACTCATTCCATACGGGCTACAACCTCGATGCATACGCCGATTACGCCAAGTTGACCGGCGACCATACCTACGATGAGGTGTTTCGCCGCGGTCTTGAGTACTACACCACCACATTCTTTGATGCCTCGGATGGTACGCCGTCATACTATCACGACAAGCGCTATCCCATTGACATCCATTGTCCCGGACAACTCCCGGTGACGTTGGACGCGACAGACAGCTATGATGAATATCGTCCGCTGGCGTTGAAAGTTCTTCGCTGGACACTGGACAATATGCGCCAAAGCGATGGCACCTTTATTTACCAAAAGAAGCCGGGCATCTCGTCGCGCATCCCCTATATGCGGTGGTCGCTCACCTTCGAGTTGCGATCATTGGCCGTAACCCTGCGCCGCGAGGCACAACGCAAGGCCAAAGACATTGACAACGACTAAAGTCAAAGCGACAACGCAGCCAACATAGATGAAAACCAAGTTCGATAACACCGATATTTGCGGAATTTTGCGTATCTTTGCACGATAAAACCCACTTGGCCACACAATACGCTCGGCCTTAACACATTTCTCAGCAATGAAGCAACGCATAGAGAACCTCAGCAAAGAGATACAGGCACTGACAGCCTCCACCCCCGCAGAGGTAGAGGAACTGCGCATCAAATACCTCAGTAAAAAAGGCTTAATCGCCTCACTTTTCAATGACTTCCGCACTGTCCCCGCCGACCAAAAGAAGGAAATGGGACAATTGCTCAACCGGCTCAAAGACCTCGCGACAGACACCATCAACGGCCTTCGCGATGCTCTGTCATCCAAAGACGAACTGCCGGCAGGTCTTGACCTGACGCGCACGCCCTCGCCCATACCTATGGGCACACGTCACCCGTTGAGCCTTGTGCGCGAAGAAATCGTCGACATCTTCCGCCGCCTGGGCTTCACCATCGCCGAAGGTCCGGAAATCGAAGACGATTGGCATGTATTCTCTTCGCTGAACTTCGCGCCCGACCATCCTGCACGCGATATGCAGGACACCTTTTTCATTCAGCGCAGTCCCGATGTGCTGCTTCGCACGCACACATCATCGGTACAGACTCGTGTAATGGAGCACACTCAGCCCCCTATCCGCATCATCTGCCCCGGACGTGTCTATCGCAACGAAGCCATCTCGGCACGCGCCCACTGCTTCTTCCACCAAGTCGAGGCATTGTATGTCGACAAGGGCGTCAGCTTTGCCGACCTGCGCCAAACACTGCTGTACTTTGCTCGCGAAATGTTCGGAGCCGACACCAAGATACGCCTACGTCCCAGCTACTTCCCCTTCACCGAACCGTCTGCCGAGATGGACATCAGCTGTGACCTGTGCGGCGGCAAGGGCTGCAGCTTCTGCAAAGGCAGCGGATGGGTCGAAATCCTCGGCTGCGGTATGGTAGACCCCAACGTTCTCGAAGCCTGCGGCATAGACTCAAAGGAATACACCGGCTTCGCATTGGGTATGGGAATCGAACGCATCACCAACCTCAAATATCGCGTCAAAGACCTGCGAATGTTCTCCGAAAACGACACGCGCTTTCTGGACGAATTTGCCGGCGCACACTGATACGCCCGCTCCGGTCATGCCTACTGCCGCGTCGCAACTACGACAATTCACGGCATAATGCACTACGGAACCGACATTTCGACAAGACTACCATCCAAATCAATCCATAATCAATCCAGCATCCGGCATCATGCTCCACTGCTTGTTAGTTTTTCTCGGAGGCGGCATAGGCTCGTTATGCCGCTACGGCATACAACACTTGGGCGTCTGTGGAGTTTCAGCATTCTATACATTGGCAGCCAATATCTCGGGCTGTCTCGCAATAGGTATAGTATGGGCATTGTTGGATGCATGGCAGGCGGACAAGGCTTGGTGGCTGCTGCTAATCACCGGATTTTTGGGCGGATATACAACATTCTCGGCATTTTCGCTGGACGTGGCGCATCTGGTCCAAGCAGGTAAGGTCCTCACGGCAGCCGTTTATGTGGCAGCAAGCGTGATTGGCGGCCTGGCCGTATGCGGCATCGGACTGTATGCCACTCAACGCATAATACGCTTATTTGCATGACCGTCGACGATAGATACCGCCAAGTCCTCGAAAGACTCGACCGCGAAATTCCGATGCCGGAGACCGAACTGCATTATGCCAACGGCTATCAACTACTCACAGCCGTAATATTGTCGGCCCAATGCACGGACAAGCGCGTAAATATGATTACCCCGGCGCTCTTTGCCGCCTTCCCCACAGCACAATCCTTGGCCGAGGCTGACACCGCCGAAATATACGAGTACATCAAATCGGTATCCTATCCCAACAACAAGGCCAAGTCCTTATCCGGGATGGCCAAGGCACTCACCCAACGCTTCGGAGGCAATGTTCCCGACAATATGGACGACCTACTCGGCATCCCTGGCGTAGGCCGCAAGACAGCCAACGTCATCCTGGCAGTCCTCTACGGACAAGCTGCCATGGCTGTGGACACGCATGTTTTTCGCGTAAGCAACCGCATAGGCCTGACTGACAATTCGCGCACCCCGCTCGAGACCGAGCGCACGCTCATGCAGCATATCCCGGCCGATTTGGTTCCGAAGGCCCACCACTGGCTCATACTGCACGGGCGATACGTCTGCAAGGCTCGACGTCCGGACTGCGAGCAATGCTACCTCTCCGATTTGTGCAAATACTACGCGCACACCCACAGAGCACAAGACACAAACAACCGCTAATACGCACATTATGGAACCCGTAGAAGAAACCACCTTCATAGTCATCATCGAAATCCTGGGAACAATATCGTTTGCAATCTCAGGTATTCGATTGGCAGCAGCCAAGAACTTCGACTGGTTCGGTGCATACGTCGTAGGCTTGGTCACGGCCATAGGCGGCGGAACATTACGCGATGTTTTAATTCAAGCTCCGGTATTCTGGATGGTGTCCTGGCATTACCTGGCCGTCACCGGACTATCACTGCTTACGGTGCTGATATTCAAGAGGGCTCTTGTGGGGGGATTTCGCACACTATTCCTATTTGACGCCATAGGCCTTGCCCTATTTGTGGTCATAGGCATTGAGAAATCACTCACCTACAACTATCCTATGTGGGTGGCCATCACCATGGGCATCATCACCGGATCCTTCGGCGGCGTATGCCGCGATATACTCATCAACGAAGTCCCGCTATTTTTCCGCAAAGACATTTACGCCACCGCCTGCCTTGCCGGTGGAATAGTCTATTGGCTGATATGGTTGACCGGACTGCCATCCATTGTTGCACAAGTACTTTGCGCCGCCACCGTCATCGGCCTGCGCATACTTGCCTTCAAATACAACTGGTCTCTGCCGGCGCTAAAGGTGAAAACCGAAAACCTGCCCCAAAATGACAACCTCGGTACCGCCGATTCACCCCTAAAATCTAATGACAATGAACATTAACCACGACAAAGCCATGATACAGCTGGCCAAATACGCCATTGTCGGCGTGATAAACACGCTGCTTACCCTGGCCGTTATATTTATATGCAAGTCGCTACTGGGCGTCAACCCATACATATCCAACGCATTAGGCTACATCGTAGGCCTTATTAACTCGTTTCTATGGAATCGAACTTGGGTATTCCGCCGCCGCGACGGCAAGCTGTCGCGCCAAGCTATACTGTTCCTCACCGGCTTCGCCGTATGCTACGGACTGCAATTATTCACCGTTTGGAGTCTCAACCAATCCTCCTTCGGCGAAATCGAAATTCAGATTATGACCTTCACCCTTTCGGGATACGGTATAGCAACGCTCATCGGCAACGTGGTATACACCGTATGTAACTTCATATTCAACAGACTATTCACCTTCAGCCGCCGTAAATAATACGGCGTCCGATTCATACCACAACACTCCCATACTATGCAACAACTCAAGAAACTTCCGGCACTGCTATTGGTGCTCATTGTCTCAATGGCCACATTCACGTCCTGCGATGACGACGAAGGCTATGCCATTGACCCTCGCGACCTACCCTCTCAGGCTTGGGACTTCCTGGATTATTACTACTATGACCTACCCATCGTTGAAGCATTCTACTACGGCAGCGGTTCGGACGGATACTATCGCGTCAACCTCGCCGATGGTACCGGAGTAGGCTTTGATGCTTGGGGCAATTGGTATTTTGTATCCGCTCCCTGGGACTCGAGCGTCCCGGCAGACATCGTGCCGCCACGCATCACCGGTTTTGTCGGATACTACTATCCCTACGAGGTCATTGTCAGCATCACCATCACCGGATACGGATACGATATCACCTTATCCGACGGCACTGAATTGTCCTTCGACACCTACGGCGAAATACTTGATTAAACACGGACAATAACCTATCTACCCGATTAGACATCAGTTTTCTTCCGCGTTCCATCCGGTCAATACACAATACATACGGCATACAGCCCGAAGCTCGAGCGTATGCCGTATGTATTTGTTTTTAGCAATTGCCGTCTAAAGACACTAATTGTCAACAAATTATTGTACCGACTCTTTGAGACCAATCTGACGAGTAAAAGCCTCGTCAAAGCATACCAAAGTCTCGGTCTGCGATGCAAATTTGGAGTGAATATTGGACTCCAAAATACGGAACAAGTGCTCGTTGTCCCGTGCCATAATACGAATCAACAAGTCATAGCGGCCGGACGTCACATTGCAATCCACCACTTCGGGAATGGCACGTAATATTTCAATGACCTCACGAACTTTGGAAGCCTCCATTAGCTGAATTCCAACAAATGCCGAGATCTTGTAGCCCAAAGCCTCGGGATTGACTACACAATCCCAGCGACGTATCACGCCATTTGCTACAAGTCGCTTGATACGCTGATGAATAGCTGCGCCCGAAAGATCACACGTACGAGCTATTTCTTGGAACGACTCGCGAGCATTAGTCGCAAGCAGCCCCAGTATCTTCAAATCCAAGCTGTCAAATTGTCTTTCCATGAAAATTTTCTATTCTGAAAGCAGTAAAAGGTTTATGCAAATTGCTGTCGTAACTGATGTGTCGATAATTGCTCTGCAAATTTCGAAACTTATCCGTAAACCACAAACACCCTTTCGCTGATTTTGCGCAATACTTTACACTTACGCAACAAAATAAGCAAATTTTAACAAACGATGGCCGTCTTTTCGAACCTGAAACACATCGACAACGTCCGTTCCGGCCTGAAAATCCTTGACATAGGCGACATCCCGGATATAGCACACCAACGCCGACAACAGCTTTCGTGAAAAAATAAATAAGATTTAGGCGAAAATGTTTGTTGAAAACAAAAATGATTTACTAATTTCGCATTGTCATTTGATGGGTATCCGCGACCTAAGTCGTAACCTATGACACAACAATTCGTAACCAATAGACTTTAAGTATATGATTTTCAATTTTCGCTTAGTTTCGGACGAAGTCGACAACTTCAAGAGAGAAATCGAGATAGACGCCGATGACACCTTTCTCGATCTCAGAAACGCCATCTGCGATGCCGTAAGTTACGATCGCTCGGAGATGTGCTCCTTCTTCCTATGCGATGACAGCTGGGAAAAAGAGAAAGAAATCACACTGGAAGATATGGGTACAGACAGTGACGAGGACACTTACCTGATGGACGAATGCATACTTAGCGACTACATAGACGATGAAGGTCAAAAACTGATGTTTGTATTCGACTACCTGACCGATCGCGCCTTCTTCCTGCAACTCAAAAAGATCATAACAGGAAAGTCACTCAAAGACCCCGTATGCACTTTGTCCATGGGTAAAGCCCCGGAACAGCATATCGATATGAAACGCTTCGAAGCAGATATAGATGCCAAAGCCGCAAAACAGGCTGCATCCATCGAAGACTTCGGCGAAGATTTCGATGAAGAAGGCTACAACGATGACGAATTCGACCCCGACGGATTCTCCGACCTCACCTTTGACGAACATTGACAAACCACTAAGACTCAACCTCGCAAAGCCCGACAGCATCGCACTGCCGGGCTTTGTCGTTTTTTTTGAATGCTATACCTCTGTATTTTAACGTATTTTATATGTGTTATACCAACTTTTAGTTTTATCTTTGTAGTATGTATATAAGCCATTGCACGACCGAGACATTCCCAATGCGCCAAATACCTACATCTCAACATATTGCCCTACACACGATCAACTATCCATCGTACAACCGCATCAAACGTTTATAAATGAAGAATTTTACCCTAACCCTATTGGCAGCCGCGTCTATTGCCACAACGTGCTACGCAGAGACTGTCACCCTAAAAGACACCGAGTACCAAATCACGACCTTACAAGATCGCGAGCTCGGCCCGGGCGTACGCTACACTCGCATACGCATACCCGAGTACCCACTAAATGTCAACATCTTGCGTATAGACGCGTCCAACCCCTACAATAGTATCGAGACCACGCAAGCCTCTGACAAGCTCTACGGCACCGAGGCTCTGGTAAACGCTGCCAAGCGCCAGACATCGCCCGGCCATATCGCTTTGGCCGGTGCAAACGCCAACTTCTGGTGCGTAAACGGACAGCCCCCCTTCAGCGACGAGCTCGTGGGCCTGACGTATAACGGCAACCTCCGCAACGGCAAAATCATCACCGAGACAAATATGCACGCCGACCAATGGGACGATGGATACAAACACACCGGCATCGTCGGCGTCACCCCGGATCGTACCGTACACAGCGGCAATTACTTCTCTTGGGCCGGATTCATCAACTCGACAGCCACCGGCGAGTTGGAAATATACACCGTCAACAAAACCGTACGAGACAACGAGGTCAACATATACAACTCCTACTACCCGACCAACCGTACCTTCAAATGCGTGGACACATACGTCGAAAACGGCACCACGCACTTCAAAATTGTGCCCAACTGCGCCACCGAAGTCTACCTGACCATCGATGAAGGTCAAAAATGGAACGCCGGAGGAAAAGACATAACATTCACCGTCGCCAAGGTGGTACAAGATGCCGGAGCAGGAACTATAGGCAGCTACGACCTCGCCATTGTAGGCCGCGGCAACAAGCGCGAAGCCCTCAACCGCCTCAATCCCGGCGACAAAGTCACACTGCGATACGGATGGTCAAACAAAAGCGGCAAACTCATCGAATTCGACAACCTCGTAGGCGGCAACGCCCAAGTGATGAATGCCGGCGAATTGACCGAATTCAACACCACCGAAAAATACAATTCGCAAGTATACTCGCGTACCGGCTACGGCACAGACGATCAAGGCCGATATCTCTACATCATCGTAATTGACAAAAGCACAGACCCACGCTACGGCACCTCGGCCGGATGCTCTACCACCGAAATGTGCGCCATTGCAAAGCACTACGGATGCACATATATGACCAACTTCGATGCCGGCGGCAGCGCCGAAATGCTCGTAGGCAACGCCATCATCAACAAAACCACCGAATCCACACCACGCTCCGTAGCCAACGGCATGATTGTCTACAGCATCGCGCCCGAAGACAACGATATTACACGCCTCGAATTTGCCGATTACGAACTCAAAGCCCCGGTATACGGCACCTACACCCCGCGAATCATAGGCTACAACAAATACAACGCCGTGGTCAGCGATGACGTGCAAGGCATCACCCTGAGCTGCGACCCCAAAGCAGGCACATGCGACGGCAACATCTTCACAGCCGGAGGCACAGGCATGACAACGCAACTCACCGCCTCTCTCGGCAACGTGTCCGTATCCAAGGACATCACTATCGTAGACACACAGATGGCCCTGCGTATCAAGCCCATACTCATCGACGGATATCGCCAATACCCCATTGAAGTATCTGCCGAAATAGACGGCAACACCTACACCTACAACCCGGCAAGCATCACATGGACAGTGGCAGACCCCTCAGTGGCATATATCGATGCCGATGGCGTACTCCACGGCCTCAAGGACGGAACAACCGACATTACCGCCACCATAGGCCGATTCAGCGACACCACCACCGTCACTGTCGAAATCGCAAAGAAAGCATCCTACGACTTCTGCTCATGGGCCGACTGGAAAGCTATGGGCACTGCCGGCATAGTCAACGCCGCCGGAAAGACAGCACTCACCATAGCAGACGATGGTACGGTAGAATTCACCTACAAGGCTCCGCGCGACCCGTATATGTACATTGCCCGCGACATCACCTTCTACAGCCTGCCGGACGAAGTTTCCTTTGACTTCACGTCCTCGATACCCGTATCCAAGGTCATCGTAGACGCACGCACACGACAGCACACGCGTACTAACAACATCAATATCACCGCACAAGGCAGCGAGAGCTTCGCCGCCGGAAAGACACACCATGTGATATTGCCCTGGAATGCCCTGGGCGATAAGGACGACCTAATCACATTCCCGGTGTCGATGCACCAAATTCGTTTCGTATTTGTCAAAGACACAGCCAATAAGGGCGACCAAAAAGTCAAAATTTCCGACATCAAGGCGACTTATAAGCACTATGACGGCGTCGCCGATGTTGTCGCCGATACCGGCACCGCAACCCTGACTTTATGGCCCAACCCGGTAAGCGGCGCCACCTTTGCCTTGCGCGCCTCCGCGCCCATAGCATCCGTATCGATATACAGTCTCGGCGGAGCACTCGTCAGCGAGACTCAGGCCAACGGCGAAAACGCTATGCAAGTCACCACTCCCTCCTCCGCCGGCGTATATATCGTAGCCGCCAAATGCACCGACGGCTCCAAGGTATGCGCCAAACTCGTGGTAAAGTAACACCAGACAAAATCGTTCAAGCATAGCCGGAACCATTGATTTAGGACTAAACCTACGGCCTAACAAAGACGACCAATAACGCTCAATATCAAGCCTACGAGACGCGTCCGGCATCAAAGCACAACAACAGCACAATAGTAAAAATCAAAAATATAATACCCCATAACCACATGAGAAGAAAAATCCTGCTAAGCGCCTTGGCTTTCACAGCCTGCGTCTGGGCACAGGCTCAAATCGCCGAAGTGTCCGCACCGCGCCCGTTGCTTAAAGGCACGCAAAGCGAGATGTACTACCCGGTACTCAGCGCCGATGGTACACAACTGATGTTCAGCAAGGCTGATTACTCGGATCTGCGCGTCTATGACTACGCATCCGGAGCCACCAAGGCAGTGACCGCCACGCGTCCCGAGGCCTTCCGCGCACGCTTCATAGGCGATAAAGTCTCCACCGCCCAACCCACGACCGGCACCGCCGTAAGTGTCAAAGGCTCCAAACTGATTATTACAGTCAACGGCACCATTCACGAATACACTCCCGTAAAGTGCTATGCCGGATACTGCTGGCCTTCGCTGTCGCCAGACGGTACCAAGGTGATGTTTGTAGCCGCCGGCAAAGGCATATATATAACCGATCTCAAAGGCAACGTCCTCAGCCACCCCGGCAAGTACGAAGCCCCAGTATGGTACGGCAACAACCATATCGTGGCCATGAACGCTAAAGACGACGGACACCAATACATGTCCTCGCAGATTGTGCTGCTCAGCGCCGATGGCGCACAGGTGCAAGAACTCACCAAGCCCGAATCAATGAGCATGAACCCGGCCGCAGCCATCAGCATCAATCGCGTGGTCTACAACACAATCGACGGACGCCTCTACGAGATGACTGTGACCCTCAAGTAATACATACCATTATACACACCCCCGAAACACTTTAAGGCATTATGAAATACTCCAAAATATTTGCTGCCGCTCTGGTGTCGATGGTATCTATGGGCACCCTCTTCGCCACCCCCGCTTCGGCACAAAATACCAAGAAAATCAAAGTATACATCAATCCCGGACACGGCGGACACGATGCAGACGACCGAAACGTAGTCATCGCACCTTACGCACAAGGTGACCCCGAAGGATATTGGGAATCAAATTCGAACCTCGAAAAAGGGCTTGCACTACGCGACATGCTGCTCGAAAAAGGCTATGACGTGGAAATATCACGCATCACCAACACCTCGGACGATGACCTGCCGCTGTCCACCATCGTCAACCTGAGCAACAACAGCGGCGCTGATATATTCTTCTCTATACACTCCAACGCCACCGGTACCGAGGCACGCCGCAATTTCCCGCTGATGCTGTACCGCGGATATGACAACCAGCCGGTGATTCCGAACTCGGACGTCATCGCCAAAATTCTCAACAAATACCTGCTACAGAACAAGGCTACATACTGGACCAGCACCAACATAAACTGCCGCGGCGACTTCAGCTTCTATCCCACATGGGGCGGCGCCGGGCTGGGTGTATTGCGCGGCAACACTCGCGTAAGCATGCTCTCCGAAGGCTCGTTCCACGACTATATTCCCGAGACATACCGTCTGATGAACAAGGACTTCTGCTGGATGGAAGCCTGGCATTTCCGCAAAGCCATCGACGAGTACTTCAGTCAGCCCGGCGTATCATACGGCGTAGTAGCCGGCCGCCTAAACGACAACCGCACTCCGCGCGACGGCAGCTACCTGAGATTTGGTGAAGACTGGTACGCAACAATACAGGGCGCCAAGGTCGAGCTCATTGATGCCTCGGGCAACGTTGTAGACACCTATACCACTGAGACCAAGCACCTCAACGGCTTCTATCTATTCCGCAAAGTCGCCCCCGGACATTACACCGTCAAGGCTACCTGCGACACCCACTACGCCCTAAGCACCGAGATTGATGTCGTAGCCGACGAGATCACTTACGCAAACCTGCAGATGAACAAAATCCGCAGCACCCCACCCGAAGTCGTAGCTTACTCGCCTATGTGGAAAGACGGGGACGAACCCGTACTATGCAACAGCCCCGTCATAATCGACTTCAACTGGGACATGGACACCGAGAGCGCCGAAAAAGCCTTCAGCATCTCACCCGCCGCTGCCGGAACATTCTCCTGGGAAGACACCAACCACCGTCTGATATTCACCCCCTCGGAAGCCTACAGCACCAATACTAAATACACCGTCACCATATCCACCGAGGCCAAGCACCCGGACAATATGAATATGGAGAAACCTTTCACGTTCTCGTTTATGACCGCCAATTTCAATTATATGAAGATCCTCGGTCAATTCCCCAAACAGGACGAGAAGGTACACTATGCCAATGCCGCCATCGAATTCCGCTTTGACCTGATGCCCAACGTTGCCCCCATCCTCAACCAAATCACCTGCAAAGACAGCAAGGGCAACAGCGTCAGCTTCAATAAGCGCAAAATGACCAACTCCAAGGCCGGTGCCGCTTACGGATTCTTCCGCATACCCTTCCTCAAGAGCCTTACCATAGGCGAGACATACACCCTAACACTTGCACGCGAATTTGCCGACAAGAACGGCATTACACTGCAAGAGCCCGTCAACGTCACATTTACAGCCGTTGATGCAGCCGACCACGCTGCCGGACAAAGCATTATTGACAATATGGAGACACCCGCCGACTACACTATGGCCGAAGTGGGCAGTCTAAACGTCGAAAGCCAAAACGTAGCCGCGGCCGCCAATCCGCTCGTAGGCAAAGCCATCGGCTTCACCTACAAATTCAAGGACACCGAAGGCGGCGAAATCCTATGGGAACGTGCCCAAAGCGCACCCCAGGTCGTCAAAGCCGGCGAAAAAGTGGGCGTACATATCAATGGCGACCTCACCGCAAACAAACTTTACCTCGAACTGACCTCCGGTATATCAACCACCTATACATACGTCTGCGATATGGACTTCCTGGGATGGCGCTACTTCGAAATCCCGGTAAACGTTGAGGCTGACGCTCAACTCACCGGCATCAAGCTCGTGCAAAATCCCTCGCAGATGAGCGCCGCCGGCACCTTCGCCATAGACGACATCAACTATCTGGGTAGCGGCGCAGTCGAAGACATCGAATGTACCTCGCTGACCGTACATCCAAACCCCGCCGGCGAATATCTCGTAGCCAATGCCGACTTCCTCATCACCGGAATACGCCTTGTCAATGCCTCCGGTATCACAGTGGCCCGGACTGAAGGAAACGTGCTCAACGTCAGCGAAATCGCAGACGGAGCATACTTCGCCATCATCAGCAGCGGCACAGGACAATCCACACGCAAAGTCCTAATAAAACACTGATACACATCTTATCCTCCTATCAACTCTAAGGACTTTAGGGGCAATTATGTCCCTAAGGTTCTTAGGGACTATAAGGAGAAAGCATAATCACGATAATACACAATATACACACTTCCAAACACTTCATTGATGAAGAGACACATCCTTCTTGCCGCAGCAATACTTGGCGCAGCCGTCTCGGCTGCCGCCATCACCGTCTCGGCACCTCAACGAATCGAGACCCCCGAAGGGTCGCACCACCCCGTCCTCAGCCCTGACGGAAAAACTCTACTATTCAGCACTCAGGATCACACCGGGCTAAAATCCATTGACTTGACCACAGGCAGCATTGCCACTATCGACACAGATGCCGCCGCCGGTTTTGCCCCCATATTCAATGCCACCGGTACCAAAGTGTTCTACCGTACTGCAACCGTCATTGACGGACTGCTGTGCCACGATGTACGCAGTTGCGACATAACCAAGAACGCCGCACCCATCAAACTGCAATCATACAGCCGCAAAGCGCCGTCCAACCTCAACGCCGTCAGCGCCAAAGACAACTACGCCTTTGCCAACTACCGCGACATCGTACTATGCCACAACGGCGTCACCACCAAGGTCAACCCCTTGGCCGATGCTCACTCCTACCTCTGGGCCTCGCTCTCGCCCGACGGTACACATCTGCTGTTCTGCGAACCTTTCGAGGGCGTATTCGTAGCCAATGCCGATGGTTCACATCCGAAGCGCATCGCCGCAAAAGGAGACTTCCCCGCTTGGCTGTCCGACAATATGGTCGCTTTCGTGGTCACCCATGACGACGGATACGTCGTGCTTGACAGCAAACTATGCATCGCGGACACCGCCACCGGCCAAACCACCGACATCACCGATGCCGACACACTCGTGAGCGAAGCCGCTGCCGCCGCCGGCAAAATCGTATACTCCGACCTGCAAGGAAATATGTACCTCATCCAAGTAAGCGAATGACAATCGTAAGCACACCCCTAACAATGACTATACAAATGAAACGCATTATATTATTGCTGTTGGGAGCGCTCGTCATCGCTTCCGGAGCATACGCCAAGCGTATGTCCGACCTCAAAATTTACATCAACCCCGGACACGGTGGCTACACCTCTGACGACCGACCCATAAAAATTTATCCCTTCGAACAAAACGACACGCTCGGATACTGGGAGTCCAAATCGAACCTCTACAAAGGTCTCCACATGTATCATATACTGGACTCTCTGGGTGCCACGCCATACCTGTCGCGCATCAAGAATACCCAAGCCGACGACCGAAGCCTCAGCGGCATTGCCGCCGAAGCCAACGCGCTGGGTGTCGACCTTTTCTTCTCGATACACTCCAACGCCGGCGAGAATGTCAACTATCCGCTGATGCTCTATCGCGAGAGCACCATAGGCACACCGCGATACCCCGAAAACATAACCCTGAGCAAAATCGTATGGAAAAATCTCCACAGTCGCAAGCTGGCCATCTGGACACGCGACACCGAATACGTGGCAGGTGACCTCACCTTCTACCAGAACATGTGGCAAGGCGGCCTGGGCGTACTCCGTACACTCTACACCGTAGGCCTGCTCTCCGAAGGCTCGATGCACGAACACCGCCCCGAGGCACACCGCCTGATGAACGACGACTACAACTGGATTGAAGCTTGGCTCTTTGTCAAATCCATTATGGAATACTATGATACGGAAGACAAATTCGTCACCGGCAACATCGCCGGCATCATCTACGATGACCACAACCTGCGCGAAAAGCTCTACCCCGCCAACTTCACCATGTACGGACGCGACAACAACGCCCCCGTCAACGGCGCTTACGTCCAACTCATTGACGCCGCAGGCAAGACCATCCAAACCCGCACCACCGACGATATGTACAACGGCGTGTACGCCTTCCGCAACGTCACCCCCGGCACATACACAGTACGCGTCAGCCGTGACGACTACTACACCGAAGACAAAACCGTCACCGTCGTCGCCAACGACATCACCTATCAGGACTTCGCGATGATGCTCAAACGCGAATATCCCCTCGCCATCACCAAGCACTACCCCGCACCGGCCGAAGGCGAACTTGTATCATGCTCATCGTCCATAGACTTTGAATTCAACACCGATGTAGATCAAGAATCCTTCGAGAAAGCATTTAGCATCACCCCCGAAGTCAAAGGCTACTTCGTGTTCAGCGAAAGCTACCACAAGGCGAGCTTCGTACCCGAACTATCACTGGAGCGAAACACCACATACACCGTCACCATTGACGCTTCGGCCAAGACCACAGACAGCCGCTACAGCCATCCGCAAATGGAGCAGCCTCTGACATTCTCCTTCACCACCAAGAATCGCGACCGTCTCGAACTCATCGACCAATTCCCCGCCGACGGCGGCACGGTACACTACGTATCACCCACACTGGAATTCCGCTTTGACAAGACCATCAACTCCAACGGCGTCTACGATATGATGTCCATCACCGACAGCAAAGGCAACGAGGTGGCCGTCAACAAGCGCACCTCCAAGTTCAACCGACTGTCCAACGGATACGGCAACGCCATATTCGCCGTCACCGGCGACCTTGTCCCGGGCGAAAAATATCACGTCAAGCTATCGGGCGCACTCCGCGACACCGAGTCACTTCCACTGGGCAATGACATTGAATTCGATTTCACCGCCGTAGACGCCACCGCCGAAGTCGAACAGACCACCGTCGAAGACTTCGAAACAGCCGTCAACTTCACCGCCGACCCCGAACAGACCTCCGGAACAGCCGCCAACCCCACTGCCACACGCTCCACCGCCGCCAAGCTCTTCGGCAAAGCATCCGGACGCTTCGTCTACAAATTTGCCGACAGCCACGGCGGCTCCATCGTCTGGAAATACACCGGCGAACCCCATGCCTACAACACCAATGACATCCTTGGCATGTACATCAACGGCGACTTCAACAACCACGAACTATATGTGGGCGTAGCCTCCGGCACAAATATCAAGTACAAGAAAGTCTGCAATCTCGACTTCATCGGATGGCAATACCGCGAAGTCACCCTCGACAACCTCGAAAAAGACTTCTGCCCCTTCCTGCTCAGCGAAATCAAAGTCGTACAGCAAAAAAGCCCCATCACCCAAAACGGCGCCTTCAACCTCGACAACATCACCTTCCGTCAAGGATCGGGCGGCGTGAATGACATCACAGCCGATGTCGAAGCATCCTTTGCAGTACGTATCGATGGCCGACGCGTACTCGTAGCCGATGCGCGACCGTCGACCAGAGTGGACATCTACGCCATCGATGGCACACTGGTAGCCACCAAAGCCACCGATGCCTACGGTGCCGCCACTGTCGAAGTACCCTCCGCCGGCATCTACATCGTCCGCGTCGGAGCCGCCGCCACCAAGGCCTCCGTCCGCTAAGACCATCCATCAACGCAACCGACCCTGCCCGCAAAGCAGGCCCATCCCCTACGCGGTGCTGTGCAAATTTGCACAGCACCGCGTATATTATTGGCATTTCAGCACATTTTCGGGCGAGGAAGGCGGGAGTGTGACAGATAATGCTTAACTTTGCAAGAGGCCTGAGGGATGTAACCCGGGAGGCCTAACCAAGCAAATAAAATCTTACATATCGTGAAAATTATAGCCGAAAGCAGCAGTACACGCACCGAATGGGCGCTTGTAGACGGAGCCAAGGTGGTGGAACACGCTTTCACTACCGGCATCAACCCGTTTTTTCAGACACGCCGCGAAATCTCGCACTCTATACGTCTCGAATTGCCCGACGCATTCTTCCGCCGCCGTTGGGAGCACGTCTATTTCTATGGCGCCGGATGCGCCAATTACGAGAAAAACAAGGTGATGGAATCGTCTTTGGTGGCGCAGTTCAAGACCCCGGTGACAATACACAGCGACCTCTTGGGCGCCGCTCGCGGACTGCTGGTGCGCAAGCCGGGCTTGGCGTGCATCCTCGGAACGGGCTCAAATACCTGCATGTACGACGGCCACGAAATCACCAAAAACGTCCGTCCGCTGGGCTTTATCCTCGGCGACGAGGGCAGCAATTCGTATATGGGCAAGCTGTTCATCGCCGATATGCTCAAGGAATTGGCGCCGCCCGAGTTGTGCGCCGCTTTCTACGAAAAGTATCAGACCACGGCCAATGTCCTACTGGACCAAGTGTACACAAACACACTACCCAACCGCACGCTGGCTCAATACGCATTCTTCCTCCACGAACACCTTGACCATAAGTATGTATACGACCTTGTATATCATTCGCTCATGAA
Source organism: Porphyromonadaceae bacterium UBA7555 (assembly GCA_002478045.1). Lineage (GTDB taxonomy): Bacteria > Bacteroidota > Bacteroidia > Bacteroidales > Muribaculaceae > CAG-873. The sequence goes on along the minus strand of DLLT01000058.1, from coordinate 826 downwards.
ATTCTTTGAGCGCAATATTTCTCAATACGACTATCGCAACCACCCGCTGAGCCTTGTAGGCTCAACGTGCGTACTTTACGAGGACATACTGCGCAAGGTGGCCACCGATTTCGGCGCCACCATAGAAAAGGTGGCACGATATTCTATGCCCGGATTGGTGCAGTACCATTCGACAGAAGAATAAGCAACTTATAATGCTCCCTACATCTTCCCGGAAACAACATCCGATACACTTTTCCATTTCTCCAAAAACAAGACCGGAAATATGAACAAAGCCATACTTATGGGATACGTGGGCGCCGACCCCAAAATCCGCTATGTGGAGACACGCCCCGTGGCATCCTTCACCATGGCCACCACCGAACGCGGTCGCCGTATGCCTGACGGCTCACAATTGCCCGACCGCACCGAGTGGCACAATATCGTGATGTGGGATGCCAATGCCGAATTTGCAGAGAAATACATACGCAAAGGGTCGCGCCTGCTCATCGAAGGCAAAATCCGCACCCGCTATTGGGAAGACCGCAACACTATCAAGCACACTATCACCGAGATATACGTCGATAGCTTCGACCTGCTCAAATGAACGTACCGGCTACCGACAGCATAGCCGAAATCCTGCGAACGCGCACTTCGGTGCTTGATGGGGCTACAGCGACCATGCTTACCGAGGCCTCCGCTGCGGCACACCTGCCGATGGCCGACCTTCTATGTCTCGTACGTCCCGAGACGGTGACGGCATTGCACAATGCCTATCTCGATGCCGGAGCAGATATCATAAGTACCAATACGTTCAACACAAACGGGGGCAGCGGCGTAGTTCCGT
>DLLT01000031.1:49615-141189 GCA_002478045.1 Porphyromonadaceae bacterium UBA7555 | reverse complement strand
GCTTCACCACCCCCGACCCCAAAGCAGCCGACTACCCCTCCTTCTCCCCCTACACCCACTGCGCCGCCAACCCCCTCCGCTTCACCGACCCAACAGGCATGGATATATACATAGTCGATCGTTGGGGAAATGTTACCGACTCTGTTCAAACAGACTATGCCGATGTAATAAAGGTAGAGTGTAAGGACGAACTTATCAACTTTGAATATGGAACTATCGAAAGTCTTAAAACATTGAATTGGATTTCTGACGGTCCATGGGATGTATTAAGTATTCGTGGCGACCAGAATGGCACAAGAGCTTTTGAATATCTTGCTAAGAATACAGAGGTCGAATGGACACAGTTGATGCTTGGGCAAGAAGGCGATCGAGGACTAAATATTCTTTCCACCTCACATAGCACAACAGAAGACCGGTCCGGGCCGAATCTGGTATTTCTCCAGTATCAGTATGGGTATAATGTTCGCCAGGATATACATAGCCATCCGGACAATAGTCAACCATCGGGCATAAGTGATGATGGTATAGTGACAAATGATATGGATATAGCCCATGCTTTATCTCACTGGAAATTGTCGCTTTTAATGAAAAAGCGCATTATACACAAAGTTTATAAGCCGGGATTAAATGTTTATGAAGAGTACTACCCATACTTTTTTTATAAGAATAAGCCCGGGTATATTGTAAAATGATATGCATTACTACGTTTTAATTCTCTTATGCTGTATCGCTACATACCTTTGCGGCTATTCCAGCAGCAATGTATCATCATATAAAACAGCAAAGACGAGTAAGCCGCCGTCAAATAAAGGCAAAAAACGATCAGATAATAAATGGCCATCAATTCCGGCAATACCCAAGATGGCCGAGAAAATCGAGAAAAAAGTGCATGCATCATATAAGCTTCAACCGATGTCTCCGAGAAATCAATACATTCGTAATATCTTTATGAAAGACGCAAAAGAGTGCAGCCGTTTGTATCATGGCTGGAGTACTCCGTATATGATAGCAGCAAGTCGCACATCTAAAAGTATTGCATTTGTCATTCTTAAAGAGGTTACCAAAATGCCATACCATTTTGTGGGATATTACAGCTTGGGCGAGTATATCTATCTTATTGACAAAACAATGCAGTCACTAATGACTCCGCCAGAAGGGGGAAAAAGAACGCTCGAATTTGATTATATAATTTATCATTACACCGAAGGCGCATTTCCTATAGATGATTCCGGCTGGCCCTGCTATTATACTGTAGACAAAGACAGCATATAATCAAAATGTCATTGTATCGATGAATGGCAACTTGAGATTTCCAAATAACACATCATTTATTGATGTGGAAAACGAGGGTTACTCGTCTTACCTGGCGGATGGGACAAAATGAATAGACGAGGAGTTATACCCCCCCCTTGCTGTGCCGTGTGACGTTGTTTCCGTACTCGGCAGTCATTATGCCGACCGACGAAGGCGCATGGCAGGAAATGCCTGGCGAGGTGCAGCGTGATGTGCAACGTCTGCGTGAAGAGGATGCTTCGGCCTTAGCAGTACATGGCTTCGATTTGGACGGCGTAGCGGCGGGCAATGATGGCACGGCGCAACTTGAGTGTGTTGGTGAGCTCGCCGGCTTCGATGGTGAAGCTCTTGGGTAGTAGCGTGAAACGCTTGATTTTTTCGAAGTTGGCCAGTCCGTGCTCGAGCTTTTCGATGCGCTCGGCAATCATGGCGCGTATGTCGGTATTTTGTACCAATTCCTCAATGTTTCGGAAAGCTATGCGACGTCGTCGTGCATACTCTTTGAGCGCTTCAAAGGCCGGTATGATGATGGCGGTGACGTACTTGCGCTTATCGCCGATGATGGCGACCTGCTCGATGAATGGGTCTTTGCCCAGTCGACTCTCAAGCGCTTGCGGGGCGATGTACTTGCCGTTGGATGTCTTGAAAAGGTCTTTGATGCGTTCGGTGAGCGTGAGCGATCCGTCTCGGGCGACTTTGCCGGCATCGCCGGTTCGCAGCCATCCGTCGGCGGTAAATGCGGCGGCTGTTTCGGTCGGTTTGTTGTAGTATCCTTTCATCACCGTGGGGCCGCTGACTTCAATTTCGCCGCTGTCTCCTATGCGCACGTTTACCTCGGGGACGGCGGTGCCCACCGATCCTAATGCGAAGTCTGTTGCGGGGTAGCATGTCACCGTAGCAGTGGTCTCGGAAAGGCCGTAACCGATGACGATATTGATACCTATGGCATGCAGGAAAGCAACGATGTCCGGTGACAGCGGCGCTCCGGCCGTTGGGTAGATGTTGCCGCGGTCAACGCCTATGGCTTTACGCATCGTGGCCAATACGTGGCGGTCGTAGAAACGGTAGCGCGCTTCGAGCCAACGCGGTACGCGCAGCCCGTGACGTACGTAGTCGAGGTTGCGCCGACGTCCTACGGCTATGGCTTGGCGCACCATAGTGCGTTTAATAAAGCTCATAGAGTCAATCTTTTCGATGGCTGCGGCGTACACTTTTTCCCAGAAACGCGGGACGCTGCACATGCACGTGGGACGCACGTTGCGCAGTGCACGTGCCACATCGTGTGGATCGGTGTTGATGTATACCTCCATGCCCATGAACAGGCAGTAATACGTCCAGGCTTTCTCGAAGATATGACTTAGCGGCAGAAAGCAAAGCGAGGTGTCGCGGTTGCTGATGCTAGTAAGGCGTTGGCGATGAATTTCCATGGCAGCATCAAAGCAGCTGTGAGTCAGGATGGCGCCCTTGGGCTCGCCTGTGGTGCCGGAAGTGTATATGAGCGTGGCGATGTCGTCGCCGGTGGCGGCATCACGTCGTGCGGTTACGGTGCAGAGGATGTCTTCATCGGCCGTGGCGCCGATAGTTTCGAGGTCGGCCCATGTCAGGGCGCGATATTTTGACGGCTCGTCTGAGGGTAGGGTGCCGTCAATGAGCACGGCGCAACGTACTTCCGGGCAGTCGTCAATGACGGAGCATACGGCTTCGTATTGTTTGCGGTTGCCTACGATGATGATGCGAGCCTTGGAGTCGCGTAGGATATATCGGATTTGTTCGGGTGAGGATGTGGCGTAGATGCTTGCTGTAGCGGCGCGATTGGCGAAGGCTGCCATCTCGGCTTCGAGGCTTTGCACTCGGTTTTCGCTGAAAATCGCTACCATATCGCCGGGCTTTAGACCCAGAGTGCAGAAGGCGCAGGCGACATTGTCGATATTGTCGGAAAAACGCTGCCAGGACAAGGATTTCCATTGAAGAGTGGCGGGCTCATCGGTATAGTGTACCGCGGTTTTGGCGCCGTGCAGTTGGCTCTGTCGCAGAGCCAAGTGTGTCAATATATTGGACATTGCGTAGAACTCAAAAGCTGTGAAACGGAGGGCGCTGAATGGCGTCCTCCGGTGGCTTTTGGTGTACAAATGTACGTATTTATAGCCGAACGAGCATCATTTTGGCGCCTCTTTAACATTGTTTACATTCTAGATGTTCGGCGATATAGTTTTAGAAGCGCAGTGTGTCGGTATATTCAATCAATTGGTACCTACGCTATTGCGTACGATTCGCGCAAGGTTTGTGCAACTATCTTCGAGCAAGTAGAGCACATTCTCGAATCCATCGTCACCGTCGTAGTAGGGATCCGGGATACAACTGTGGAATGATGGCATTTGCAAAAATGCGGCCATTGGAATCACTTTGGTCTGCGCTTCGAGAGTGGGGGCCATACTGCGAAGGTTGGCCACGTTGTTGTCGTCCATGCCGATGATCATGTCGAAATTGTCGAAATCGGCTTCGCGTACCTGGCGGCAGATATGATTCAGCGTGTATCCTCGCCTTTGGGCGTGGATACGCATACGTTTATCGGGCAGGTCGCCTACGTGCCATCCGCCTGTTCCGGCGCTGTCTATCACCCACAGGTTCGAGTCGCCGTGTCGGTCTACTTCGGCTTGCAGAATGCCCTGTGCGGCCGGGGAACGACAAATATTGCCGAGGCACACGAAGAGTACTCGCACCGGTTTGCCGGCGGCGTAACGCTGACGCATTGTATTGATAACAGGTAAGTAATCAAGAAGCTTTTCGTCCATTGTGGTGTGCTTGGTGGTGAGGTTGTCAAATGCTCATGAGGTCGCGGTAGATGTCCAGCGCGCTTTCGATGGTTTCCGGGTCGATGGTGACATCGGTGACGATGTCGCCGGGAGCGCGCAGCAGCGTGAAGTTGATGGCATCGGCATTGAGATTTTTCTTGTCTTGGCGCATAAGTTCAATCAATGCCGAGTAGTCGTCGCAAGTGATGGTGAATACGCCGTATATGTCACGTATGTATTCGGCGAATGTGTGCAGTAGCTTCGAGTCAAAGCCTTGAAGCATTGACGATAATATACACTCTGCTACCAGGCCCCAAGCCACGGCATATCCGTGCGGTATGGGGTCGTGACGACGCAGAGCCATTTCCTCGAAGGCGTGTCCGATGGTGTGCCCGAGATTGAGGGCTTTGCGTATTCCTTTTTCGGTGGGATCTTGCTTTACAATGTTTTCCTTGACGGTCACCGACCGATGGAGCAGGTCGAGCAGTTCGGCCGCATTGTGGTCCGGGGCGGTGATGTCGAAGATCATAAGTCGGCGGACGGCTTCATCGCTGTCGAGCAGTCCGTGTTTGAACATCTCGGCATATCCGGAAAGTTTTTCGCTCACTGGTAGCGTGTCAAAGAATACGGACGATACAATCACGTCCGATGCGGGATAGAATGCGCCCACTTGATTTTTGTATCCGTCAAAGTTGATGCCAGTTTTGCCGCCTACGGCAGCGTCAACGGCGCCGAGCACGGTGGTGGGGACGTTGATGCACGATATGCCGCGCTTGTATGTCGCGGCGGCAAATCCGCCTAAGTCGGTGACTACGCCGCCACCGACATTGATGATGAGAGCGTGACGCGAGGCGCGAGCCGCGGACAACGCGTGCCATACGCGTTGCAGCGTGTCCGCGTTTTTGGACGCATCGCCGGCGGGGATGCCTATCTGCGTGGCCGTGCGTATGCTTTGGCTTTGTTCGACCAGTTTTGGCAGGACAAAAGTTGCGGTGTTTGAATCGGTGATGACGAATATCGAAGAGGGTGTCATACGGCCTACGATGCCGTCAATGGCTGCGCCCGCGCAGTTGGTGTAATGAATGTTTTGTGTCATGTGCGGTTGTATATCGATGCTATCTGTTACGGTATCACGGTCTTCAATTGAGATAACAATTGAGGAAGCATTTCGGCACATTCGGCCATACTGTCAAAGATTACGGCCGCACCGGCGCGTTTCATATCTCGGCGTGGAATGGGCCCGGTGATAACGGCTATGGTGAACACTCCGGCAGCATCTGAGGATTGGACGCCCAGCGGTGCGTTTTCGAAGGTGATGGCGTCCGTAGCCGGCACTCCGGCTATTTGCAGTGCGCGCAGGTAGGGCTCGGGGTGCGGCTTGCCGTGCGTGACGTCGTGCGAGGTCACACGATGCCCGGCATTGAATACTCCGGGGAAATCGATGTCAAGACGGTTGAGCAGCGAGCTTTGGCCAGACCCGGTGACAAGCACCGTGGTCAATGCGGCATCGCGGCAGTAGCGGGTGACGGCATCGGCACCTTTTATAATTGGCGGTGTCGGTTGTGCGGCAAAGAGCTCGGTCTTGCGTCCATATAGGCGCTTGATGTCTTCGGGTGTGGCATCGTGGCCGAATTGGCGGTTGAAGAGTATATTGATTGTATCGGCTCCGGTACGCCCCTCGAAACCGAAGAATTCGTTGTATTGTGCTTTGAGTCCTTCTTCGTCGCACATCTTCATCCATGCGCGGGCGTGGCGAGGCATTGAGTCGTAGAGGGTGCCGTCCATGTCGAAAAGTGCGGCCTTGGGCGTGAGATGCGTGTAGCCGTGGTGGCGCATAAACGCCTGTATGTCAGCTGTAAAATCGGTCATATATGGCTTTCGTGTGTCTTTTCGTCGTCTTTGATGTCTCTCGAGACTTGGGCGTCTTGTTTGCTGCTTTTGCGCTTGCCTTTCTTGCTTTTTTTGCCTTTCTTGTCCTTCGTGTCGGCGGGCGTCGCCACGGGGGTGGGTGCTTCGATCAGTCCTTCGCGGATGAATTCGGCCGAATCGGTGCGACTTAAGGTGTCGTTAGCCGGAATTTCATCGGCCGGTGTGGCGCCGTGACGGTGTAGCGATTCGAGGCGCAGACGTGCACGGTCGCCCTCGCGTATACCGCGACGGAAGATGTTTGAAATCTGACGCATAAGGTTGATGCGCGTGGTGTCCACGATGTTGACGGCCAGTGCATCGTCGGGCTTGAGGCGTGCTCGTCCCAGGCGTATCTTCATATTGTCGGGGTTGCCGCTGATGTTGATGCCGAATTTGAAGGGCAGGGGCGACTTGAGTACTGCAATGTGGTATTTTAGGTTGAGGGCGAAGTCGTTATACCCTTGCACGCCGAGGCGATAGCGGTCAATGTCGAAGATGAATGGATAAATCTGCAATTGGTTATTCTCAACGGTCATCTGTATGGACATTTGGTCGATGATATTACGCTTTTTATTTTTGAAAAACAGCCATTTGGATAGTGTCTTGAAGGTGTCCGGGTCAATGAGTACGAGCTGTTTACCGTCAAGTTTGACTGCGGCCTTGAAATCGGGTAGGACAAAGTCCATGGTCGGGCTTATAGGCGTCGTTGCGGCTATTTCGGCGTCGATGATGCCGCTGAAGTTGCGCAGTACCGGCATAATTGAGTCGATAGCCGGAACGAGGTTCAGGAAGTTGGCCAAATTGAAGTGTGACAACTGCATTCCGAAGCCGAAGTTGAGCTCATCGGCGCGACGTCCCATGTATAGTGCCGACAGGTTGATGTTGCCTACATCGCTGGTGGCGTTAAGCTCGTGCAAGTTCAAGGCTCCGTTTAAGGCCATGGCGTGTCCGTGCAGGTTGTGCAGCATCAGGTCTGCATAGCGCACATTGGCTGCATCGATGTGAATATTGGCGTCGATATTGGTGGGCACCAGTATGGGTACTACGGTATCCGATTGGGTTGTAGTCTGCTGTTGCATGGCGCAATCCAAGTCTATTTCGTTGTCGCTGTCGCCGAGGCTGATGCCGTTGCCGGCTGCAGCTGCCGAGCTGTATGCCGCGCCGGCAAATACGGCTTGGGCCAATTGGTTGACGTCTATGGTGTCACTGGATACGTCCAGGTGTATGCCCAATGGTTGCCTCTTACTACGTGATGTCAGGGCTTTTTTGATATTTGATACCTTGCCGGTGATGGTGAAGTCACTTGCCCCGACGGTGTAGCGCATATTGTGTATGTCGAGGCTGTCGTTATTGAATGCTATATCGATGTCTCGCAGGCTGTTGCGCAATGGGAAGTAGGGCGTGTACAGGCGTGCCCGCTTTCCGGCGATAGTGCCGGTGATATCCCACGAGCGCAGCAGTCGGCGCATGGCCGTGGTCGTGCCGAAGTCAATGGTCTCTGTCTCGGAATCGTTAACCATAGCGCGGCGCGGGCGTCCGCGACGACGGCGGTATTCGGCAGCGGCCATTTCGTAGATGCTGTCGCGATCGAGAGCCGGATTGACACGGTGTATCGAGTCTCCTATGGCACGAATGACGCGTGTGCGGTCGGTCTCGGGCCGTAATATCGCCTCAAGGTGAGTCTTGGCGCTGCGCAGGACGGCACGCGTGCTGCGGTCGCCGGCGCTGAAGCGCTTCATTTCCAGGTCAAGAATCAAGTGCGGACGATGCGCATTGCCTTCGTAAGCTTTGGCTATGGCGTATCCCTTGACGTTGCGCAGGCGTACGCGTGACGAGTCGGCCACGGAGAACATTTCGTAGCGGTCAAAACTGATACCACCGCCCATGGGCCGGATTTCGTGGTCGCAATGGTGGCGGTGGCTGTTGCGAGTGCCGATGCCCATTTCCAGCCCGGTGAGATGCATACGTGCTTCGGGCGTGGACATATATACCGAATCGACGGTGAGATGAGCCGTCAGTAGCCCTGTGGCGGTGACATCGGCACGCTTGAAGGTCTCTTGGGTGCCGAAATTAAACAAAGCACGGTCAACGTATATGCTGTTGACCGTGTCGCTTTCCAGCCTGAAATTCCGCAACCCGATGTTACCTTTGACCAGGAGCTGTTGAAAACCGCCGGGACTGAGCATTGACGGCCGCCCTTTGATTCGGGCGTTGGCCGTCAAATCGCCGCTGACGCTTGCCCCTCCAAGCAACCGCTTGAGCTGCGGCGGGAGCGCCCCGAGGTGGCTGACACCATTGACGGTACCGTCAAACAGTGGGTCGCCGAGCATCTCGGTGACGCTGCCGGTGAGATGCAGGTCTGTCGCCGGCCCGGCGATATTCAGCTGGTGTATGGTCAGGATACTGGCGTTGAGATTGTTGCCGTCAATATGCAGCGACATATCGGCGCTGAAGTGCCGGAAGTCGACTTGCTGCCATTTGAGGTATGAATCGGGCACGGAAATATCGACATCCATGGTGGGCAGTGCATCGCCGTCAGCGCCTAACGAGAATGGCTTCAGTAGCTTGGCATCCACGCGTATGCGAGCATTGGTGTTGATTCCAACGGGTATGCCATAGAATTCGGCCATATCCTCGGGTACGGCGGCCAGGACCTCGCCCACGGGCAGCGGGTCAAGGTGCAGACGCAGGGCATCGACACGTGCGCTGTCGCCGATGTTGAATCGGGTGTCGATATTGCCCTGTATCAGCGACATTTTGAAGGCAAAGCCCTCGAGCGCTATCTCTTCGGGCTTGGCTTGATCCCAACGGATATTGCCGTTGAGCCCGAAGCCGAGGTCTTTGATGCCGAAGACTTCGGATATTAAAGGATAATCGGCTTCGCCATCAAAGTCTATGCGGTACAGGGGCTTATCCTTGCCGGAGAGAGCAATGGCACTGAAGGTGGCCGTGGCCAATGCTCCATCGCTGTAGAAGCGCACCGGGCCGGGGTTGGTCAGCGCAAAGCGCGTGAGTGTAATCTTGGGCAAGTCGGCTATATTGAAGGCCGTGGTGTCTTCCTGTTCGCTGGGCGGGAAGATGTCGTAGTTGTTGGTTTCATCGTCCACTATGACAATATTGGCTTGCGGACGGTCGATGATGACGCTGTCTACTGTGATGGCCCCGGTGAGCAGGTCGGTGAGCTTTATCGAGCCTTCGAAACTTTTGACAGTCAGCAGAGTGTCTGCCCATTCGGGAAGCATTTCGCGGTCGGCGGCGTCCAGTGCCTTGATGTCGCGTGACACTACGGTGAGGTCGCGCATTTCGACACCGAGATAGGGGAATGAGCCTCGTATGCTCAGCTCGGCATGGCCCAGGCTTACATCGGCACGCAGGGTGTGATTGGCCACGTGCTCCAGCAGTGGTGTCAGTCTCTGGGGATGTAGCAGACTGAGGGTGGCGGCAACCATACCGAAGACGTATAACACTATGGCCATCAGGGTCCATGCTGAAACTTTGAGGACGCGACGCCATGTCGGACGGCGCAGGGGCGCAGCCGAATTGGCGGTGGATGTCGTATTGGCGTTCATATCTCGAAATGTCTTTACGGATTTCTTTTTTTTAGGGATGTCTATATATGGTCACTTGCGGCGCTTTTTCTGCAACTCGGGCGGCGGAGTGGGGCGCGGACGCCGAGCCACAATGTCGCGCGTGGTGATATGGAAGCATCCCTGTTTTCGTTCGTATTTAATGTAGCAGCGGCCGTCTTGGCACATATCGTACAGGATTTCGGCAAGAAGGTTCTTGAGGTCTTCCTGTGTGCGATTGACGCCACCGCGGCTGTCTGTATAGAAGTTTACGTAGCTTATATCGAAGGTTGTACCGAAGCGATGGGCGGACGAGTCGACGGCTATACGGTTGACGCGGCGCAGACGGCGCACAACTTGTTGGGTGCGCAGCAGGCTGGTGACTTTGAGCCGGTAATGGCCGCCGCCACGTGCTTTTTGCTCGGCGTTGAATCGGGTTCCTATATCGTGCAGCAGTTTTGCCGCTTCGGGGATCAGGTAGGGGTACGAGTACTTGAGGCTGTCAATGATGAATTCGTCGCACGAGTGTACGGCGACGATGGGACGGTCAATGGCCAGCACATCGGACGGCTTCATTATCGGCGCAATGCCGAAGGCTCGTGCCTCGGCGTAATGCACATAATTGCTGTCGTTGAACACGCGTGCCAGCGGCCCGCCGGGCAGCATACGCACCTTCATCTTGACGCAATCGTCATCAGGCATACTGTCGGTCCAATGTGCCGGGACGTTGTCGCGGTAGTCGCCACCAAGCAGCATCTCGGCAGCCTGCACGTAGTCCTCGGCGCCGGCATCCGCTTTGGCCTCTGCATCAGCCGTTGCGCCCTCCACGGCATATTCCGCGCTGTCTTGTGACAGCATGTCCGTGTCTTCGCCGTGGCCGCAGCCGCCTGTGGCGGCTACCGCTATGGCAAGCAATGCGCAGTATGTCAGTGTCTTGTTCATTCGTGAGCATCAGTTGTGCCGCCTTTCCAGGCCTGTCCAACAGTATCTGTCTGGCCGGCCCGTGCGGCTACATTTGTGCAAAGTTACACTTTTTCGCCCGAAAAACCGCGCCTGTGCCGCGCCGCGCACTCTTAAAATATTCTAACTGCCTATGTGTCTGTTCGTCCATTCTAAGTGTACCTTATACTCCGAGCACTATGGATGGCGAGATATTGAGCTTGCGGCTTATATCTCGAGCCACTTTCATCGTAGGCTCGCTCTTGCCGGATAGGTAGTCGCAGACACGGGAAGGGCTTACGCCGAGCAGCTTGGCGAGAGCCGCCTGTGTCAGTCCCATCTCGTACATTCGCAGTTTCATTACGTCTATTAGCGATGGGTCGCCTATGGAGTAATGTTCTTCGTCGTAGTCAGCTACCAGATTGCCGAGCAGAGTCAGTTCGACCATCTCGGGGTCATCCTCGGGAGTGCCTTCCGGCAGTTTAAGCATCAATTCTTCGACACGTTTCAATGCGCCCTCGTATTGGGCTTCGTTTTCTATCTTAACCATATCCTAAATATTTGCTATGTCAGTAATTCGGTCATATTCGGCATGTGTACCGATAAATCTGATCAGCACAAAATGAGGAGTGAACTTCACTACGGCCACCAATCGAAAATCATTGCCCTTGATATTGAAAACGTAGTGTTGGTTGCCTACGTAATCGACCGAATTAAAAGTCTTTCTCATGTCGGAAAGCGATGTCCACTCGGATTCTCTCACTTTTTTGCTCCAGTCCTGAAGTGCCGCTTTTGCGGCAGGGTGAGCCTCGTAGTATTGCCGTATTGTTCGTGCTGCAATTATCCTCATCTTGTCTTCTGATTATTCTCTTGCGTTGCAAATTTACGAATTATATTCGAAACCGCAAAACACATCTTTGGCGTTTAGGAATAGTAATGGCGTGTCGGTTGCTCCGGCACGCCATTAAATATGAGCTATTTATCTTTGCTTTGAGATTGTTTTACTTATCAAAATTCCCTTATCCCGGACGCTAGTTATCGAATTAATGGTGGGCCTGTGTTGTAAAAATATTAATTACTACAAGGCTCCATCATTATTACCTGGATAATTCTTTATCTTAAGTTCGCGTTAGATAACAAATTTTAGTTGCTTACAGGTCGTATTGTTAGACCAGCTGCTTTGTAATTATCAGCTATACGGTATTCTGAGCTGTTAAAATTAAGACGCCAGGCCAAAATTTTGTTGTAATAGGATCCAGTCCAGTAATAACCTCCGCTGTTGCTTTGAGCGAAGTCGGAGTCCATTTTTAATCCGGCAGCGGGAAGAAAAATGGATTTATCGTTGGGCCCAGTTATAAGATAGCCATTCTTGCCATTGACATTAGTCCATTTCCATGTGCACTTGGATACGAGTTCTTCGAATTCCGTCACGCTTGGTATTCGCCAGGTGCCGCCCCAGAAATGCGTTGCAGCATCGGTCGAAGCTGCCCCAGATATATACCTTTTGGACTCGTTGTTGGTATAAATGCTATTGGCGATGGTGTAAGTTGATTTTTGCGTCACCTCACCCCATGCAAAATAATAGCCGTTATCGGAGTTGGCAGAAGCACCTACATTCATCGTAGCCCACTTAATGCCGCTCGGCAGCCCGAGATCCACTAATTCGTGACCATTGATATAGGGATAAAGCACTGAGGAAGCTGCGCTAACATTGATAGCATCATCAATTTTGGCCTCCACTTTGTAATAGTTATTCTGAGAGAAGGGCGTCGTGTCTATAAAAGATGTTACGGCAATAGGACCCGCTTTTGTGGTCCATGTCTTACCATCGTTTGAGCTATAAACAGTATAGGCAGCGTTTTCAATAGTGCTCCAGTTGAGTATAATTTGTTTGCCTTCGACTTTTGCTAATGTGATAGTAGGAACCGGGACGAATATCGCAGTTGTGGATGCAAATTCGCTATCATATCCCTTGCGAGTAGCCTTCACCTGATAATAATTCTTGCCGGACAGCGGTTCTGTGTCGGTAAAACTATTCGTAGTAACTGAACCGATTTTGCTATAATTCTTGCCATCAGACGAACGATAAATAGTATAAGTCATCGAGGCTCCCTTTCGCCATGATAGGCGTATCGAATTGGTCCCGGCGACAGTTGTTGCCGTAAAGTTGTCCGGAGTTGGAGGAGTAATAACGAACACATCACATGAGGCTGTGAATCCGCCGTCCTTTGTGGTGGCCGTTATAGTGGTTTGACCGAGGGCTACCGAGTGAACGTTGCCGTTGCCATCTACTGTGGCTACGTCAGGGTTCGATGATGACCAAGTTACCGTCTTTAGTTTGGCTGTTGAAGGGAGTACGGTGGCTATGAGCAAGGAGGATTGGTCTGGCAGAAGAGTAAGTTTCGATTTATTGAGGCTTACGGATTCCACCGAATAAGGATCCACTGAATTCTCGGCAATTTTGTTGACAAATGACCGCGCTGCTTCCTGCAGTTTCTGAAACTTTTCGCCCTGCATTGACTTTGAGCAGTCGAGGTTCAGGATAATGGCCGCTGAACGGCGAATTTTTTCGAGTTCAGCATCGGCTGGGTTGAAGAAGAACTCGTCATCGAAATCCTGCCAAACGCCTTCATCGGTGAACCAGTGCAGTACGTTAGTCGTAGGAATGAGGTTGCCGTCATTTGCTTTAAGGCCCTCGAATACAAAGTCATATTTGTCTTCATCCTCATTATATACGCCAACAAGCGTTGAGCCGGATGTGGAGGTCATACCTTCATACGTGAGGTTGGTCAGTGCTTTCTGCCTGAAATCATATATGCCTTCGATGAAAAGCTTGGAGGTTGTGGGCGAAGTTACATTGTCGAAAGTGAAACGACATTTCTCTCCATTCGACTGGCTCGAAATGGTAAGCTTGAAGCGCTGAACGTATTTGGTCTCGCTTAGTGAGGCAGCAATCTCTTGAAAGGTGCTATTGAGTTGATTTATATCTGAAACTTCGTATACGTTTTTAGATGATGTGGCCAGCGAGTTCATATTGTTGCGGAATGTTGCAAGGCTAGAAGCGCTGCGACCCGATATGACTCCGATGGTATATGCCGAGATGTTTACACCGCAGACTTCCTCGTTGAGGAGGCGTTTGTTGATGGCTTCGCGGTATTCGGTGTTGGTCAGATATTTGCCTGGATCTTCGCGATCTATTTGATCAAGTGATCCTACATCGAGACCATCGGTGAATGTTACCACTGCTACATCGGTGAGATCTTCGGGGAAGGTGGTGGCCTGAAGACTCGTAATTGACTTGTCTACGGCATAATATAGCCATGTTGAAGCCTGAGTGGCCGTGAGGTTGTTGATGAAAGAAATGAATGGTTCCGTTGTTTTGTCGCTGAGGTATTGGAAGGGCAGAGTTTGCAGGCCACGGCTAAAGCCTGTTATACCGAGGTAGATACCGCTCTTAAGCGTTTCGCCTGTAAATTCGCAGGCTTCGGCCTGGACATATTTGCTTTCCAAGCCGTCTATTACAGCTGTTACGCGATAGTAATTCGCTCCCATAAGAGGGGTGATATCGGTGTACGAGGTGCCTTCAACATTGCTCGCCAAGAGAACGAAGTTCAGTCCATCGGACGAGCGATAGATATTGTACTTGGCCCCATCCACCTTGTTCCAGTGGATTGTGATTTGCTTCTCGCCTATTTCCGTTGAAACAGACTGGGGAGCGGGAATAAAATCGTTCACCTCAATATAATCAACTTCGGAGGTGAGAAACTCATGGGTGATTTCCCCTTTTTGGAAAATCTGTATAACCTTTTGCTTGTTGACCTGTGACGCGAAAGCGGCGAGTGAGTATAGTACAAGCAAAACAGCCGAGGCAATTAATGATTTTTTCATAGTCCGTTATTTGATGATAAATTTAAGTGTATGATTGTTGCGACCGACTGTGGTTGCGATGTAGATACCGGGGATAAGATGGTGTACCGAGATTCTTCCTTCAGAACGAATTTCTGAACAAAGCATCATATTACCCGCCATATTATAGATGTTTACAACATGTGGCTCATTCCCCTGTGAGATTAAGGTCAGAAGCTTGGCTTTAGAATCGAATAGAAGCTGAATTTCTTCTTCTCTTTGGGCTTCTGTTATGACAGTGGATAGCGTTGGATTCGCCATACCTACATAAAAGCGATTGTAGTCCTTGTAAGGAATACTCTCCTCTGAGACACCTTTGTCCGTCGAAGATGACACAATTAGACCGTTTTGATCGAAGCCGATATGATTATAGGCTTTTAGCGGCAGAATTTTGACCTCTGATGCATTTCCTGAGAAAATGAAACATGGCTCGGAGTTGTCCGCCACAGCATGTGGGTGGGTCAGCAAAAAGACTGCGGTAAGCCACACCAAAGAGATTAAGTGAGATTTATTCATGCGTAAAGCGTGATATTGCCCTGGACTCGCCTGACAGGCAGTGGTTTATAAAAAAGCGCAGGAGTCCTTATTGTTGCTCGTCCTGCTCACAGAGGCTTCTCGCATTGCCCGTTGCCGTAGAACGAGTAACACATAGAAGCCCTGCGCCTATGTATGTAAACAATCCGTCAATGTCGTACTTTTTTAGGAATCGGCATTGGTGGGAATTTTACACATCCAAGGGCATCTATTGTCACTCTGTTCCTGACGGCTATGAAATTTTGCGAGAATTCCTGTGAGCCAAGAACAAAGCGCTAATAAACGCTTTTCAAAAAAAATGTCTGCCGACCCCACCCACTTTGCCCGTGACCGAGCTTCTGCGGTGCGGTCTGCACCGCAAAGTTACACATTTATTTGCACTTGGCAAACAGAAATGTTTTGAGAAATTTGGTTGCGTAATGGAATGTGCCATAATGACGAGTCTCTGTAGGGATGCAATACATTGCACTCGGAACAGTATAGTATGATGTTGTATACGTGCTTGAATGTCATTGTTTTACGTCTTGCTGCGTGGGCGCTATGTATTGCGTCCCTACCGGGTCGGTGGTTTTGAAGTACCGCATATACAAAGCAGGCGGCGGGACCCGTGAGGGTTCCGCCGCCGCATTATGGGTGGTTAAGCGTGTGGCTTATTATTTCTCGTTGTTGGCGAGTTTTTCTTTGAGGGCTGCAAGTGCCTCGAGGTCGCCGAGGGTGGTCTTCTCTAACGGGGCGTTGAGGGCTGCGGGAGCTTCTTCGGCCTTGGGTGCGCGGGTGGCACGTTTGGCTTTGCGCTCTGCTGCTTTCTCGGCGCGTGCTTCGTCTTCGAAGATGCGGCTGTGGCTGAGGATGATGCGCTTGCTGTCCTTGTTGAATTCGATGACCTTGAATTGGAGGGTCTCACCGGCTTTGGCTTGTGTTCCGTCTTCTTTGACGAGGTGCTTGGGTGTTGCGAAGCCTTCTACACCGTGGTCGAGGGCTATGACTGCGCCTTTGTCGAATACTTCGGATACTTTGCCTTCGTGGATGGTGCCTACGGCAAATTCGGTTTCAAAGGCATCCCAGGGGTTCTCTTCGAGCTGCTTGTGGCCGAGGCTGAGGCGACGGTTTTCTTTGTCGATGGCGAGTACTTCGACATCGATGTCGGCACCGATCTGGGTGAATTCGCTGGGGTGTTTGATTTTCTTGGTCCAGGAGAGATCGGAGATGTGGATCAGACCGTCGACGCCTTCTTCGATTTCGACGAATACGCCGAAGTTGGTGAAGTTGCGCACCTTGGCGGTGTGGCGGCTGCCGATGGGGTATTTGGTCTCGATGTTCTCCCAGGGATCGTTCTTGAGCTGCTTGATGCCGAGGGACATCTTGCGGTCTTCGCGGTCGAGGGTGAGGACGACTGCTTCGACTTCGTCACCGACTTTCATGAAGTCCTGAGCGGAGCGCAGGTGCTGGCTCCAGGACATTTCGCTGACGTGGATGAGGCCCTCGACACCGGGGGCGATTTCTACAAACGCACCGTAGTCGGCCATGACGACAACTTTGCCTTTGACCTTGTCGCCAACTTTGAGGTTGGGGTCGAGGGCATCCCACGGATGGGGCTGGAGCTGCTTGAGGCCCAGGGCGATACGCTTCTTTTCGTCGTCAAAGTCGAGGATAACGACGTTGAGTTTCTGGTCGAGATGTACGACTTCGGCGGGGTCTGTAACGCGTCCCCAGGAGAGGTCGGTGATGTGGATAAGGCCGTCGACGCCACCCAGGTCGATGAATGCGCCGTAGCTGACGATGTTCTTGACGGTGCCTTCGAGTACCTGGCCTTTTTCGAGCTTGGAGATGATTTCTTTCTTCTGTGCTTCGAGTTCGGCCTCGATGAGTGCCTTGTGGGATACAACGACGTTCTTGTATTCTTCGTTGATTTTGACCACTTTGAATTCCATGGTCTTGCCCACGTACATATCGTAGTCGCGGATGGGCTTAACGTCGATCTGCGATCCGGGGAGAAAGGCTTCGATGCCGAATACGTCGACAATCATGCCACCCTTGGTGCGGCATTTGATAAAGCCTTTGATGATTTCGTCGTTGGCAAGTGCGGCGCTGATGCGCTCCCATGCGCGTGCTGCACGTGCTTTCTTGTGGGAGAGGATGAGTTGGCCCTTCTTGTCTTCTTGGTTTTCGATGAATACCTCTACGGTGTCGCCGACTTTGATGTCGGGGTTGTAGCGGAATTCGCTCATGGGAATGATGCCATCGCTCTTGTAGCCGATGTTAACCACTGCTTCGCGCTTGTTAAGGGCGATGATGGTACCTTCGATTACATCCTTGTCCTTGACGGTGTTGAGCGATTCGTCATAGGTGCGGGTGAGTTCCTCGCGCGTTTTGGCGCTGGCGGTTTCGCCGTTTTCGTAGGCATCCCAATCGAAGTCTTCGATAGGGGTGTTTTTAAGTTCTGTCATTAAAAAAGTTAATAAAAATGTTAGTGATTCTCTCGTAACGGTCGTTTGATGCTGTCCGTTTTTAGCGCGGCAAAGATACGCATAATTTTCTAATTGTCAAAGTCTATGACGTTTTTTGCGTTTTTTTAGCGGAATATTGCGTAATTTTGCTGTGCCGATGCGTGCGCCGATAAGGTCTTGGCGATGCTTCGCGTGTACATATATATTGTACATATATATTATGTAGTATGACAGTGCCTGAATACGGCGGGGCGGTATCGCGCCTTTGTGCGTGGACGGTGTGTTGTGAAATCGTTTCTTTATGCCGTGTGATGTGTCTGTGCAGCGTTGTGCTGTCCGTGGTGCGGCATTCTTATATATAATAATGTGTTTGAATATATGAATATTGCAGTCAAGCCGCTTGCTCCGCCCGTGGCGGAAGGTGCTCGTGATCATACGATATCGATATGTAAGGGTATCGCTATTATATTGATGGTGGTGGGGCACGTTGAGGCGCCGGAGTTGTTGACCAATTTTATTTACACGTTTCACATGCCGCTGTTTTTTATTGCGGCAGGTTATTTCTTCAGTCGCAAGTGGTTGGACCGACCATGGGAGTTTTGCGTCAAACGAGCCAAGGGGCTTTATGTACCGTTTTTGACTTGGGCGCTGGTGTTTTGGGCTCTCCATAATGTGTTGTTTTACTTCGGTGTTCTTAATGAGCAGTACGGCAATTGGACGGGCGGAGTCACTCATCCGTATTCGTGGGACGGCGCTGCCCAGCGTCTGATTAGTATCGTGTTCTCGATGTCCGGATATGACGAGTTTTTGGCCGGCGCCTTTTGGTTTTTCCGCGGCCTGCTTGTTGCTTCGGTATTGTTTCTGATACTATATAAACTACTGGACGGACGCGCGTGGTTGCGCGGCGATAGGGTAGTTGTGGCGATATGTGTTATCGCCCTTGCCTTCACGGCTTTCCGCATATTATTCAATGCACGCATACAGACTATACCCAACGGCGGAATGCGCGAAATTTGGGGTCTGTTTTTCTTTGGCGCAGGCTATCTGGTGTGTCGTTACGGCGGCTATATACCTCGACGATGGTGGGTGACACTCGTGTTCTTCGGTCTGATGTGCGTGGCTGCCGTTATGCACTTATGTGGTATGAACAACAGCGGCACTATGCGTGATGTTCTGACTCTTCCGCTGACCGGATTGATAGGCTTCGTGGTCACCTACCGTGTCTCGGCATTTATACATGCCGGACATCTCGGGTCGCGTCTTCGCCGTTTGCTGATTCATATAGGCGAGAACACGCTGTATGTGTTTATTTTCCATATAGTTGCATTCAAAGCTGTGAGCCTGCTCAAAATCTGGTACTATGGCTTGGATTGGCATCAAGTGGGATGCCACATGGTGATACATTACAATCACCTGGACTTTTTCTGGGTGCTGTACGGCGTCGCCGGAGTTGCGCTGCCGCTGCTGGGTCTCAAGGGCGTACGCCGTCTTCGCCGTCGCTTTTGCAAGTCGTGATATATGATTGATGGGGCGTAAATCCCGGCTGCCTCCACTGCTGATTTCTCGGGGTCGGGAGGTGTCGAAAAATAAATCGAAATTATTTTCGGAAATATTTGGCAGTTAGAGAAATAGTGTGTATCTTTGCATCCGAAATATAGGCTAAAAGCCCGTTGCGCCATCGCTAAATCTTTGACAGATAAAGCGATAGGTGTGTTTTGGGCTGTGTGCCGTATGATAAAAAAAGAATATCAACAACTATATTAAACATTTTCAAGTAACACCAACAACTAAGATGCCTACTATTCAGCAATTAGTAAGAAAAGGACGCGTGGCACTGGTGGATAAGAGCAAGTCGCCCGCTTTGGACTCCTGCCCCCAACGTCGCGGAGTCTGCGTGCGTGTGTACACCACCACCCCCAAAAAACCTAACTCTGCCATCCGTAAGGTAGCACGTGTGCGCCTGACCAATGGTAAAGAGGTCAACTCCTACATCCCCGGTGAGGGCCACAACCTGCAGGAGCACAGCATCGTGCTCGTTCGCGGCGGTCGTGTAAAAGACCTTCCCGGTGTACGTTATCACATCGTTCGCGGAACCCTCGATACCTCCGGTGTCAAGGACCGTACGCAACGCCGAAGCAAATACGGCGCCAAGCGTCCCAAGGCCGGTGCAGCCAAGAAGTAATTGCCACAGGCACGGCAGTGAAGCTATACTGAAAGCACCGCGAGATTAAATCAAAACAAAAACATTTAACTCGTTTTCGTAACACTTGAAAAGCAGCAGCCCGCATGACGGGCAAGCAGCAAAGGTTGAGTAAGCACCCCGCCCGACAGGCTGTCAGAGGACAGCGATAAAGCGGCCCACCACCGGGAACGACATCCACCACGCATCCGCCCGGAAGGTATGAAGGCATAGCGACAGCGAGCCCGGTGCCGAAGAACAAAGCAGCAAGCAACCAAGCAACTCGAAAACACTACGACACAACAACAATGAGAAAGGCAAAGCCCAAAAAACGGATCGTTCTACCTGATCCCGTGTTCAATGACGTGCGCGTCTCCAAGTTCGTCAACCACCTGATGTACGATGGAAAAAAGAACACAGCTTACACCATATTCTATAACGCCCTCGAGATTGTCAAGAGCAAACTCCCCAACGAGGAAGCCACCGCACTCGAGATCTGGAAAAAGGCCTTGGAGAACATCACTCCGCAAGTCGAGGTCAAGAGCCGTCGTATCGGCGGTGCCACCTTCCAGGTGCCTACCGAAATACGCCCCGACCGTAAGGAATCTATATCCATGAAGAACCTGATACTGTACGCACGCCGTCGTGGAGGCAAGACCATGGCCGACAAGCTCGCCGCAGAAGTAGTTGACGCATTCAACAACCAAGGCGGTGCGTTCAAGCGCAAAGAAGATATGCACAAGATGGCAGAGGCCAACCGCGCCTTCGCCCACTTCCGCTTCTGATATTCGGAGTAAGAAAGTCATAACAACAGTATCACAGGACTTCGTAAATATAGAAACCAACAACATATCCGAATATGTCACAAGCAGAAGATCAGAGACTAAAATATACCCGAAACATCGGCATCATGGCACACATCGATGCCGGCAAGACCACCACTTCGGAACGCATACTCTTTTATACAGGCCTTACCCACAAAATCGGTGAGGTACATGACGGCGCAGCCACCATGGACTGGATGGAACAGGAGCAGGAACGCGGCATAACTATCACATCCGCCGCTACTACAGCATTCTGGAAATACAACGATGAGAAATACAAAATCAACCTCATTGACACTCCGGGACACGTGGACTTTACCGTTGAAGTGGAACGCTCGCTCCGCGTGCTTGACGGCGCTGTGGCTACATTCTGCGCCGTAGGTGGTGTAGAACCCCAGAGCGAAACCGTATGGCGTCAGGCCGACAAGTACAACGTACCCCGTATCGGTTACGTCAACAAGATGGACCGCTCCGGCGCCAACTTCTTTGAAGTCGTACGCCAGCTCCACGATATCCTCGGCGCCAACCCCTGCCCCATACAGATACCTATCGGTGCAGAAGAAACATTCAAGGGCGTTGTCGACCTCATTCGTATGAAAGCCATCTTCTGGCACGATGAGACCATGGGCGCCGACTACGAAATCGATGATATACCCGAAAACCTCCTTGACGAGGCTCAGGAATATCGCGACAAGATGCTCGAAAAAATCGCCGAGTACGATGACGTACTCATGGAGAAATACTTTGAAGATCCCTCCACCATCACCGAGGACGAAATCAAGGTCGCTTTGCGCAAAGCCACCCTGTCGATGAACCTTGTGCCCATGATTTGCGGCTCTTCGTTCAAGAACAAAGGCGTGCAGCCCCTGCTTGACGCCGTATGCGCATACCTGCCCAGCCCCGTTGATGCCGGTGCCGTACAAGGTCACGCCGTAGGCGATCCCGACACCATTCTCACCCGCGAGCCCTCCTCCGATGCTCCTATGTGCGCCCTCGCGTTCAAGATAGCCACCGACCCGTATGTAGGACGTCTGTGCTTCTTCCGCGTATACTCAGGCGATGTAGATGCCGGTAGCTACGTGCTCAATACACGCTCGGGCAAGAAAGAGCGTATCTCTCGTCTGTTCCAGATGCACTCCGCCAAGCAAAACCCCAAAGACCGCATCGGTTGCGGCGATATAGGCGCCGGCGTAGGCTTCAAGGATATTCGCACCGGTGATACCCTCTGCGACGAAAACGCCCCCATCGTACTCGAGGCTATGGACTTCCCCGATCCCGTAATCGGTATCGCAGTCGAACCCTTGACACAGAAAGACCTCGACAAGCTCGGTGTAGGCCTGCAGAAACTCGCCGAAGAAGACCCCACCTTCCAGGTTAAGACCAATGAAGAAACCGGTCAAACCGTTATTTCCGGTATGGGTGAGCTTCACCTTGACATCATCATCGACCGTCTCAAACGCGAATTCAAGGTCGAGTGCAAACAGGGTCGTCCTCAGGTTACCTACAAAGAATCCATCACCAAGCCCGTTGAACTCCGTGAAGTGTTCAAGAAGCAGACCGGTGGTCGCGGTAAATTTGCCGACATCATCGTACGCGTCGAACCCGTAGACGAAGGCTTTGAAGGCAATCTCCAATTTGTGGACGAAGTCAAAGGCGGTAACATTCCCAAGGAATTCATCCCCTCGATACAGAAAGGCTTCACCACGGCTATGAAGACCGGTGTACTTGCCGGTTTCCCCGTAGAGCAACTCAAGGTGACCGTGCTGGATGGTTCGTTCCACCCCGTGGACTCCGATCAGCTCTCCTTCGAGCTCTGCGCCATCCAGGCATTCAAGAAGGCCTGCGAAAAGGCCGGTCCCGTGCTGCTCGAGCCCATCATGAAGATCGAAGTTGTCACCCCCGAGGAATCTATGGGTGATGTTATCTCCGACCTCAACAAGCGTCGCGGCCAAGTCGAAGGTATGGAAACATCCCGCTCCGGCGCCCGCGTAGTCAAGGCCAAAGCACCTTTGGCCGAAATGTTCGGCTACGTCACCGCCCTGCGTACCATCACCTCCGGACGTGCCACCTCGACGATGTCCTTCTCCCACTACGCCGAAGTATCCTCCTCGATAGCACGCAACGTGCTCACCGAGTGCCAGGGTCGCGTAGACCTAATCAAATAAGCCAATAAAAACGCAAAGCACATCATAAGAAATCATGAGCCAAAAAATTCGCATTAAACTCAAATCTTACGATCATAACCTCGTCGATAAGAGCGCCGAGAAGATCGTCAAGACAGTGAAGGCTACAGGCGCCGTAATCTCCGGTCCCATACCCCTGCCTACACACAAGCGCATATTCACCGTCAACCGTTCGACATTCGTCAACAAGAAAGCGCGCGAACAATTCCAGCTCTCGTCATACAAACGCCTCATCGACATCTACAACTCCACCGCCAAGACCGTGGACGCACTCATGAAGCTGGAACTTCCCAGCGGTGTCGAAGTGGAGATCAAAGTCTGACGAAGACCCCAAACATCTCGGACCGACTCCCGCAGCAGAATGCCGCGGGGTCATCCGGGAAGGGAAACAAGACAATCAACAATCAATAAACAATATCCAACCACAAAACCAACACAGAAATGCCAGGATTATTAGGAAAAAAAATCGGAATGACATCCGTTTTCAGTGCCGAGGGAAAGAACATTCCATGCACTGTTATCGAAGTAGGTCCTTGCGTGGTTACACAGGTCAAGACAGTGGCTAAGGACGGCTATGACGCCTTACAGCTCGGTTTCGGCGAACAGAAGGAGAAACACCTCACCGCCCCCGAATTGGGTCACTTCAAGAAAGCCGGTGTGGCACCCAAGCGATACTTGGCCGAGTTCAAGGGTTTCGAAGGCCAATACAGCGCCGGAGACACCATCACCGCCGAACTGTTCAACGAAAGCGATTTCGTAGACGTAATCGGCATCAGCAAAGGTAAAGGCTACCAAGGCGTCGTTAAGCGTCACGGCTTCGGTGGTGTAGGCCAAAGCACACACGGCCAGCACAACCGTCTGCGCGCTCCCGGTTCGGTAGGCGCCTGCTCCTATCCTGCCAAGGTCTTCAAGGGAATGCGTATGGCCGGTCAGATGGGCAACCGTCAGGTGACAGTCCAGAACCTCCAGGTCATCAAAGTCATCCCCGAACACAACATCATAATGCTCAAGGGCTCCATTCCCGGAAGCAAAGGTTCAATCATTTCAATCGAGAAATAACAATGGAACTCGCAATATACACCCAAGAAGGAAAAGACACCGGTCGTAAGGCAGTCCTCAACGACGAGGTGTTCGCGATAGAGCCCAACGAGCACGTACTCTACCTCGCCGTAAAACAGTATCTTGCAAACCAACGTCAAGGTACACACAAATCCAAAGAGCGTAGCGAAGTGTCCGGCTCGACCCGCAAACTGCACAAACAAAAAGGCGGCGGCGGTTCGCGTATCGGTGATATCAACTCGCCCGTACTTGTAGGTGGCGGCCGTGTATTCGGTCCCCGTCCCCGCGACTACCGCTTCAAACTCAACGCCAAGATGAAAGACCTCGCACGTCGCAGCGCATTATCCGCTAAGGCAGCCGACGGCCAAATCATCGTGGTCGAGGACATCAAGATCGAAGCTCCCAAGACCAAGGAGTTTGTCAAGATTGCCAAAGCCCTCAACTTTGAAGGCAAGAAAGCACTCGTGCTCAACGCCAACATCGACCGCAACGTAGCCCTGTCGGCACGCAACGTCCCCGGAGTCAACATCCTCCGCGCCGTTGATGCCAACACCTACGCACTGCTCAACAACAACGTAATCATCATTACCGAGAGCTCGCTCGAGACGGTAAACAAATTCTAAGGAGGAACAATAATGGATATAATGATCAAACCCATCATTACCGAGAAGGCCACCAAGCTTACCGAAAAGCGCGGAACATACACCTTCCGTGTATCCCCCGAGGCAAACAAGTACCAGATAAAGACCCTCGTAGAGCAAACTTACGGTGTAAAAGTCGTCAACGTCAATACAGCCATAGTCCGCGGCAAGAACAAATCCCGCTGGACACGCACCGGCCTTCTGCGCGGCAAGACAGCCCAGTGGAAAAAAGCCTTTGTAAACGTCGCAGACGGCCAGACCATAGACTTCTTTAGCAACATCTAACATAAAATGGCAGTAAGAAAATTCAAGCCCACCACCCCCGGGCAACGACACAAAGTTATCGGTGTATTCAAAGGTACCATCACTGCTACTACACCGGAGAAATCTCTTACAGTCGGTAAGCGCGCCAGCGGCGGTCGCAACGCCGAAGGCCACCTCACCTCCCGATACCTGGGCGGTGGCCACAAACGCAAATACCGTATCATAGACTTTAAGAGAAACAAAGACGGCATACCCGCCGTAGTCAAGAGCATCGAATACGACCCCAACCGCTCGGCACGCATCGCCCTGCTGTACTACGTTGACGGTGCCAAAGCGTACATCATTGCACCCAACGGCCTCGAAGTCGGCACTACCGTGGTTTCCGGCGAAGACGTGGCTCCCGAAGTAGGCAACTGCCTGCCCCTGGGTAAGATTCCCGTAGGTACGCTGGTACACAACATCGAGCTCCGTCCCGGCCAGGGCGCATTCATTGCCCGCAGCGCCGGCACCTTCGCACAGATTGTGTCACGCGAAGGCAACTATGCTATTATCAAACTTCCTTCGGGCGAAACCCGCAAAATCCTCAGCACCTGCCGTGCAACCGTCGGTGTCGTAGGCAACAGCGAACATTCGCTCGAACGTTCCGGTAAGGCCGGCCGCTCACGCTGGCTCGGACGTCGTCCGCGCAACCGCGGCGTGGTTATGAACCCTGTCGATCACCCCATGGGTGGTGGTGAGGGCCGCGCTTCCGGTGGACATCCCCGCTCACGCAAGGGTCTCTACGCTAAAGGTCTCAAGACCCGTGCGCCCAAGAAGCACTCATCGAAGTACATTATTGAGAGAAGAAAGAAGTAATCAGATAATCAGCATACACTTATGAGCCGTTCCCTAAAAAAAGGACCCTTTATCTCCGTAAAATTGGAGAAAAAAGTCGCCGATATGGACGCCACCGGTAAGAAGAACGTCATCAAGACGTGGAGCCGCGCATCCATGATCGCTCCCGAGTTCGTAGGTCATACCTTCGCCGTACACAACGGAAACAAGTTTATCCCCGTGTACGTCACCGAAAACATGGTAGGCCACAAGCTCGGCGAATTCGCCCCCACCCGCACATTCCGCGGACACGCCGGCAACAAGAAAAAATAATCCGGCGACCGCGGCGGCAGCCGTTCACCGACTAAGGTGGCGGCACCGCGCAGCGGCGGCAGCCGGAGTCTCGAACGGGCGCGCAAGCGCACTCCAACGTAAGCCAGCCTTCCTCGGCAAGTACCCCGGAGACGCCGCGTCACCCCGACAGCGCTAAGACCACCGACCGCTACGTAATACCGCCGCGACCAAACATCCAAAACAACAAAAAACAGAACCCGCCAAAACAACCGCATAATACAATGGGTAATAGAAAAAAAGAAGCAGCCGACAAGATCAAGGCAGTCAAGAAAGTGACAGCCTTTGCGCGGCTCAACAACGTCCCTTCTTCCCCCCGCAAGATGCGCCTCGTGGCTGATATGGTACGTGGCAAAGAAGTTTTCCGCGCCTTAGGCCTGCTCAAGTTCTCCAATAAGGAAGCTGCCGGACGTCTCGAAAAGCTCCTTCGCTCGGCCATCGCCAACTGGGAAGCAAAGAACGAAGAAAAGGCCGAAGCCGGCGTACTCTGCGTAAAGACCATACACGTAGACTGCGCACCGATGCTCAAACGCCTTCGCACAGCACCCCAAGGACGTGGATATCGCATTCGCAAGCGTTCCAACCACGTCACCATCATCGTAGACCGTATCAACCAAAACACAGAAGCATAAACCATGGGACAGAAAGTTAATCCTATCAGCAACCGCCTCGGCATCATCCGTGGCTGGGATTCCAACTGGTACGGCGGCAAGAAATACGGCGACACCATCTTAGAAGACTCGCGCCTTCGCCGCTACCTCGATGTCCGCTTGGCCAAATGCTCGGTATCCCGCATTGTCATCGAACGTACCCTCAAGCTCGTAACCATCACCATTTGCACCTCGCGCCCCGGTCTGATTATCGGCAAAGGCGGCAGCGAAGTTGAAAAGCTCAAAGAAGAGCTTAAGAAAATCACCGACAAAGACGTACAAATCAATATCTTCGAGGTAAAACGCCCCGAAATGGACGCCCAAATCGTAGCCGCCAATATCGCTCGTCAGATCGAAGGTAAGATAGCTTACCGCCGCGCCGTTAAGATGGCCGTAGCATCGACTATGCGTGCCGGTGCAGAGGGTATCAAGGTACAGGTCAGCGGCCGCCTCAACGGCGCCGAAATGGCTCGCAGTGAAATGTTCAAGGAAGGTCGTACTCCCCTGCACACTCTGCGTGCCGACATCGACTACGCACTCGTAGAAGCCCACACCAAAGTCGGCGTTGTCGGCGTAAAGGTATGGATCTGCCGTGGCGAAGTCTATGGCAAACGTGACCTGGCTCCCTCGTTCACTCAGGCTTCCAAGGAAAATCGTCCCGCCGGTGCACCGGCAGGCCGTCGCGGAGGCTTCCGCCGCGGTGCCAAGAACCCCCGTTAAGGCACGGCACGCGGAGAACAACACAAAAGTTAACAACATCCAACAAAAACGACAATGTTACAACCTAAGAAAACCAAATTCCGCCGTTCACAAAAAGGCCGCATGAAAGGTAATGCCCAACGTGGCAACCAGCTCGCCTTCGGCTCCTTTGGTATAAAGACCCTTGAATCCAAATGGATCACCGGTCGCCAGATAGAGGCTGCTCGTATCGCCGTGACCCGCTACATGCAGCGTCAGGGTCAGATTTGGATACGCATCTTCCCCGATAAGCCTATCACCAAGAAACCTGCCGAAGTCCGTATGGGTAAAGGTAAAGGTTCGCCCGAAGGCTTCGTAGCACCCGTTACTCCCGGCCGTATGATTATCGAGGTCGAAGGCGTAAGCTACGAAATCGCAAAGGAAGCACTGCGCCTTGCCGCACAGAAGCTCCCCGTAGTCACCAAATTCGTCGTAGCACGCGACTACGATCCCAGCCAGAACGTCTAAAAGTCAGCACGCCACTATGAAACAGCAAGAAATCAAAGAAATGGCGACCGCCGACCTGCGCGCACGCCTCGCACAGATGGAGAAAGACTACCGCCAGCTCACCATCAACCATGCCGTAACGCCCCTGGATAACCCTGCAAAGATTACAGCCGACCGTCGTGCTATAGCACGCGTGAAGACCGAACTTCGTGCTCGCGAAATACAGGAAGCCAAAGCTGCGAAATAACTCCGGACATCCCCATCCAATGTTCCACAACAACTAACAACAGAAACACATGGAAAAACGAAATCTTCGTAAAGAACGCATCGGGGTTGTTTCCAGCAACAAAGGCGACAAGACAATCACCGTGACCGTAAAATGGAAAGAGAAACACCCCATCTACGGCAAATTCGTGAACAAGACCAAGAAGTTCCACGCCCACGACGAGAAGAACGAGTGCTCCGTAGGTGACACCGTACGCCTGATGGAAACTCGCCCTATGAGCAAGACCAAGCGCTGGAGATTAGTAGAAATCATCGAAAAAGTTAAGTAACGACAATGATACAAACCGAAACAAGGCTCACTGTAGCCGACAACTCCGGCGCCAAAGAAGTACTGTGCATCCACGTACTCGGAGGTACAGGGCGCCGTTATGCTTCCGTAGGTGACATCATCGTAGTATCGGTGAAAAACGCCCTGCCCGGTTCCGACGTCAAGAAAGGCACCGTCAGCAAAGCCGTCGTCGTACGCACCAAGAAGGAAATCCGCCGTGCCGACGGATCCTACATCCGCTTTGACGACAACGCCTGTGTACTGCTCAATAACGCAGGCGAACTCCGTGGCACGCGTATCTTCGGACCGGTAGCCCGTGAGCTCCGTGCCACCAACATGAAAATCGTTTCACTGGCACCCGAGGTGCTCTAATCAAGCCTCGCGCCACCAAACACAAACAAGACAATGAGCAAACAGCATATCAAAAAAGGCGACACCGTACAAGTGCTCGCCGGCGAAGACCGCGGCAAGCAAGGACGCGTACTCGAAGTACTCGTCAAAAAAGACCGTGTAGTCGTCGAAGGCGTCAATGTAGTCACCAAGGCCACCAAACCCTCGGCTCAGCACCCTCAGGGCGGTCTGGTGAAGAAAGAGGCCGGCATACATGTGAGCAACGTTGCCCTGCTCGACCCCAAGAGCGGTAAGCCCGTACGCGTGGGCTTCCGTAAGAACGAGGCAGGCAAGACAGTCCGTTATTCAAAAAAATCAGGAGAGGAGATTAAATAATGAGCACCACCACACTTCAGAAAGACTACAAGGAGCGCATTATCCCCGCCCTTGAGAAAGAGTTCAACTACACCACCGTAATGCAGGTGCCCCGCTTGGAGAAAATTGTCATTAATCAGGGTCTTGGTGAAGCAACTCAGGATCGCAAGATCATAGACACCGCCATCGCCGAGCTCACCGCCATCACCGGTCAGAAAGCAGTGGCCACCTTGTCCAAGAAGGATATCTCCAACTTCCACCTGCGCAAGAAAATGCCCGTAGGCGTACGCGTGACCCTTCGTCGCGAGCGTATGTACGAATTCCTTGAGCGTCTGGTACGTGTGGCTCTGCCCCGTATCCGTGATTTCAAGGGTATAGAAGGCAAACTTGACGGCCGTGGCAACTACACTCTCGGCATCACCGAGCAGATCATCTTCCCCGAGATCAACATCGATGCCATCAGCAAGCTTCTTGGTATGAACATCACATTTGTGACTTCCGCCAAGACTGATGCCGAAGGTTACGCGCTGCTCAAGCACTTCGGACTTCCCTTCAAGAACGCCAAAAACTAACCCCCGCACAAACACAGTATAATGGCAAAAGAATCAATGAAAGCGCGCGAAGTAAAGCGCGCACGCCTCGTTCAGAAATATGCCGAGCGTAAAGCAGCACTGCGTCTGCAGGCCAAAGAGCTCGCCAAGCAAGGCGAAAGTGCCTACGAGATTTATCAGCAGCTGCAACGCCTGCCCAAGAACGCGTCCAGCATCCGGATGCACAACCGCTGCTCCATCACCGGACGCCCCAAGGGATATATGCGCCAGTTCGGTATTTCGCGTATACAGTTCCGCGAGATGGCTTCTGCCGGTCTGATACCCGGTGTAAAGAAAGCCAGCTGGTAAACGTCCGTTGCCGCCGCGGGCATGGACCTGCGGCGGCCCGACACGGATGACTAAATTGATGACATACACACCGCATAATGCGGTTCCGCTCCTCCCTCCCGCTGCCATCCTTTTGGAGGGCATGACAAACAGAGAAGACTTTTAGTATTAAATATTGTTGGGAACACCCCAATCAATTTAACAACAAACAACAATGACAGATCCCATTGCAGACTATCTGACAAGATTGAGGAACGCCATCAAGGCCAACCACCGCGTTGTGGAAGTGCCCGCCTCCAACATCAAGAAAGAGATCACCAAGATACTCTTCGAGCAGGGCTACATCCTCAACTACAAATTCATCGAAGGGAACACTCCTGCAGGCGCTATTAAAATAGCCCTCAAGTACGATCCCGTAGACCGTGTTAACGCCATCAAGGTTCTCAAGCGCGTATCGCGTCCCGGCCTTCGTCAATACACCGGCTACAAAGACATGCCCCGTGTGCTCAACGGACTTGGCATCGCCATCCTGTCCACCAGCAAAGGCGTGATGACCAACAAGCAGGCAGCCGAAGAAAAAATCGGCGGCGAAGTGTTATGCTACGTATACTAATCACTGAACAAAGCACACAGACATGTCACGTATAGGAAAAGCCCCCATAGCAATACCCGCCGGCGTTACCGTCACGGTATCCGGCGAAAAAGTCACAGTCAAGGGTCCCAAGGGCACCCTCGAACAGACTGTACACTCCGACCTCAGCGTCAAAGTTGAAGACGGACACGTAGTAGTAACCCGTCCCACCGACGATCGCGAGCATCGCGCACAGCACGGTTTGTGGCGCGCGCTGATTCACAATATGGTCGTAGGCGTGAGCGAAGGCTACCGTAAAGAAATGGAACTCGTAGGCGTAGGTTACCGCGCTACAGCTACCGGCCAAGTTCTGGAGCTGGCACTCGGCTACTCTCACGCCATCTATATAAAGCTTCCCCCCGAGGTTAAGGTAGAGGCTAAGAGCGAGCGCAACAAGAACCCGCTGATCATCCTCGAAAGCGATGACAAGCAGCTTCTCGGTCAGGTATGCGCCAAGATTCGCTCACTGCGCAAGCCCGAGCCTTACAAAGGCAAAGGCATCAAGTTTGTCGGCGAAATCATTCGTCGCAAGTCCGGTAAGAGCGCAAGCGCCAAGTAATAACCGGGCCATAGCTTAGCAACAACCTCACACAATCCACAAAAAACATCCTACCACAATGGTAACCAAAATAGAAAGACGAAATAAAATCAAGACACGCATCCGCGGCAAAATCTCCGGAACAGCCCAGCGTCCGCGCATGACAGTGTTCCGCTCCAATAAGCAGATCTACGTACAACTCGTAGACGACTTGGCAGGAGCCACCTTGGTTGCAGCATCATCGCGCAACCTCGACGTTCAAGGCGACAAGAAGACCGTCGCTGCAGAAGTCGGCAAAAAAATCGCCGAGAAGGCCCTGGCCGCCGGCATTACCGAAGTAGTATTTGACCGCAACGGATACCTCTTCCACGGTCGTGTTAAATCCCTGGCCGACGCCGCACGCGCTTGTGGCCTCAAATTCTAAAGACAACCATCATGGCTAAAAGAAACAATCGAGTAAAAACTACAAGCGATCTCGAACTGAAAGACCGCTTAGTGGCCATCAACCGCGTCACCAAAGTAACCAAGGGTGGTCGTACCTTCACCTTCGCCGCCATCGTCGTTGTCGGTAACGAAAACGGCATCGTAGGCTGGGGCTTGGGTAAGGCCAACGAGGTACAGGCCGCTATCGCCAAGGGCGTAGAAGCAGCCAAGAAAAACCTCGTCCGCGTACCCGTACACAAAGGCACCATCCCCCACGAGCAGGAAGCCAAATTCAGCGGCTCGCGCATCATCCTCAAACCCGCCTCCACCGGTACCGGTGTAAAGGCCGGTGGCGCTATGCGTGCCGTCCTCGAGAGCGTAGGCGTGACCGACGTCCTTGCAAAGAGCAAAGGTTCGTCCAACCCCCACAACCTTGTAAAGGCCACCATAGCCGCCTTGTCCGAGATGCGTTCGCCCGCACAGGTAGCGCAGAACCGCGGCATCACCGTCGAAAAAGTTTTCCGCGGCTAAGACATTCAAGCCCGCGACTCCAAGCCCGGGCAAAGTCACACAAACTACAAAACACCAGACAATGGCACAGATAAAAATCACACAGACTAAGAGCCGCATCAACTGCCCGGCAGTACAGAAGCGCACTCTTGACGCCTTAGGCCTGCGCAAGATGAACCACACCGTGGTAAAGGAAGACACCCCCTCCATCCGCGGCATGGTACAGAAGGTACATCACCTTGTAACCGTTACCGAGGCCTGATATAAGGAGACAGTCCGACCCGCCGGGACCGAAAAGCCCCGGCGGAGGGACAACTCCAAAAACAACATAACCAACACCCATAATAGAAAATAACAATGGACTTAAGCAATATACAACCCGCTATCGGCTCGGTACGCACCAAGACCCGCATAGGTCGCGGCCAGGGTTCCGGCAAGGGCGGTACATCCACACGCGGACACAAAGGTGCCAAATCGCGTTCGGGTTACAAACGTAAAATCGGTTTCGAAGGCGGTCAGATGCCTCTGCAACGTCGTCTTCCCAAGTGGGGCTTCAAAAGCCTGAACCGTGTAGAGTACAAGGCCATCAATCTCGACGTAATCCAAACACTTGCCGAGGGCAAAAACCTTGACAAGGTGACCCTCGCCGACCTTCGTGCAGCCGGACTTGCCGGCCGCAACCAGCTGGTTAAGATACTCGCCGGCGGCGAAATTACCAAAGCCATAACCGTTG
Source organism: Porphyromonadaceae bacterium UBA7555 (assembly GCA_002478045.1). Classification (GTDB taxonomy): domain Bacteria; phylum Bacteroidota; class Bacteroidia; order Bacteroidales; family Muribaculaceae; genus CAG-873. The sequence goes on along the minus strand of DLLT01000031.1, from coordinate 108,684 downwards.
AGGCCAACGCATTCTCACAGGCAGCCCAGAAGGCCATCGAGGCCGCAGGCGGCGCTGTCGTCAAAGCATAACACAATATGAGATTCTTCGAGACCTTAAAAAACATCTGGACTATCGAAGAGCTGCGCAAGAGGCTCCTCATCACTGTCCTGTTGGTACTCATCTACCGACTGGGCTGTTATGTAGTGCTCCCCGGCGTATCTCCGGCTGCCATCGATGCTCTGTCTAATTTCACCAACAAGACAGGTATGATGCAGCTGCTCGATATGTTCTCCGGCGGCGCGTTCTCCCAGGCATCAATATTTGCCTTGGGTATTATGCCCTACATCACTGCCTCCATCGTTATCCAGCTCCTCGGCATGGTGCTTCCTTCGTTCCAGAAGATGCAGCGTGAAGGCGAGAGCGGACGTCAAAAACTGACCCAGTACACCCGTTATTTGACAGTGTTGATCCTGCTTATGCAGGCACCCGCCTATCTGGTCAACCTCCAGTACCAGTTTGCGCAAGCTAATGGTGGAGAAGTTGCTACTTTCGGGTTCTGGAACATCGTCTACCTGACCATCATCCTCGCAGCCGGCTCTATGTTCATCATGTGGTTGGGCGAGCGTATCACCGACCGCGGTATAGGCAACGGTATCTCCTTCATCATCTTGGTAGGTATCATTGCCCGACTCCCATCGGCACTGTTCTACGAATTCACTTCCCGTCTGCCCGGTGCCAGTGGTAGCGAAGGCGGTCTTGTGATGTTCATCGTCGAAATTGTGCTGCTGTTTGCCGTTACCATCGGTGCAGTGCTTTTGGTACAAGGGACACGTAAAGTGCCCGTACAATACGCCAAGCGTATTGTCGGCAACCGTCAGTACGGTGGTGCACGCCAGTACATACCTTTGAAAGTCAATGCAGCCGGTGTGATGCCTATCATTTTTGCACAGGCAATTATGTTTATCCCCATCACGCTGGTAGGCTTTGCGAGCGATGGCTCGGGCCTGGTGCAAGCATTGACTGATATCAACGGCTTTTGGTACAACCTTATCTTCTTCTTGATGATTGTTGCCTTCACCTACTTCTACACTGCCATCACGGTGCGTCCCACCCAGATGGCCGAAGATATGAAGCGCAACAACGGATTTATCCCCGGCGTCAAACCGGGTAAGAAGACGGCCGAGTACCTCGACACCATTATGAGCCGCATCACCCTGCCCGGCTCTATCTTCTTGGGCATCGTTGCAATCCTTCCCGCTTTTGCTCGCTTCTTCGGCATCAGCCAGAACTTTGCACAATTCTTCGGCGGCACATCCCTGCTGATTATGGTAGGTGTTGTGCTTGACACCCTGCAACAAATCGAGTCGCACCTGATGATGCACCACTATGACGGCCTTATGAAAGAAGGCAAGATTAAGGGACGCACTACAGGCTCGGCATATTGATACAACCAAACCACCGCAGTGCCGCGGACGGGCCGACAGACCCGTCCGCACACACGGCGGCGACAACGACAGATAACCACCACAAAACAACGCCATAATGATCAAGCTAAAGACCCCACAAGAAATCGAGCAGATGCTTCCGGCCTGCGACCTGACCTCCAGGACGCTGGGCGAGATAGCTCGCTGGATAGCGCCCGGGGTTACGACTCAGCGCTTGGACACCATAGCCCGCGAATATATCCATGACAACGGCGGTATACCGGCTTGCCTCGGTTACGAAGGCTTCCCCGGCACGCTGTGCATCGAAGTCAACGATGTCGTAGTTCACGGATTTCCGTCGGCATACGCCCTGCGCGAAGGCGACATCATAGGCACCGATTTGGTGGTAGCCAAAGACGGCTTTATGGGAGATTCGTGCTACACCTTCGCCGTGGGCGAAGTAGACCCCGAAGTGCTGGCCTTGTGCCGCACCACCAAAGAATCATTGTACGTAGGCATTGAGGCATGTCGCGCCGGTCACCGCATAGGAGACATCAGCAATGCCGTGCAGACATACTGCGAACATCGCGGATACAGCGTTGTACGCGAGATGTGCGGACACGGAATAGGTCGTGATATGCATGAAGATCCCGAAGTGCCCAACTACGGACGTCGCGGCACCGGCCCGGTGATACGTAACGGTATGTGTCTTTGCATCGAGCCCATGATAAATATGGGAAGCCGTAACATCACCATAGCACAAGACGGATGGACCTGCCGTACACGCGACCATCGTCCATCGGCTCACTATGAGCACACTATGGCCATAGTCAACGGCGAGACACGAGTGCTGACATCCTTTGAGTACATCCGCGAAGCCCTTGGCGAACGATTTATCTGAACCGAGTCAAATCAAATAAAATAAACACCAACCCAACACTACACCACAAGCAATACTTAACAGCAACACCATTTATGGCAAAACAGGCAGCAATAGAACAGGACGGCACCATCGTAGAGGCCCTATCCAACGCAATGTTCCGCGTCGAGCTCGAGAACGGGCATCAGATCACGGCACACATCTCCGGAAAGATGCGTATGCACTATATTAAAATACTTCCCGGGGACAAAGTGCGCGTAGAGATGTCCCCATACGACTTGAGCAAAGGGCGCATAGCCTTCCGCTACAAATAAGCATTGTAAAAGGTGTAACCCCGACGGCGTGTGCACACAGCGACGATACCGCCGGGCAATAAATCCGAAAAAACAACGTAAACTATAATACTAAAAGAACAATGAAAGTACGAGCTTCAATCAAAAAACGCACGCCCGACAGCAAAATCGTCCGTCGTAAGGGTCGGCTGTATGTGATCAATAAAAAAAATCCCAAATTAAAAATGCGTCAAGGATAATTTTTTATTAAATCCAACCGCACCAACACAACAACATAACCACATATATGGCAGTAAGAATCGTGGGAGTTGACCTCCCCCAAAACAAAAGAGGTGAAATCGCACTGACCTACATCTTCGGCATAGGCCGCAGCTCGGCTAAGAGCATCTTGGAGAAAGCCGGCGTAGATGTCAACATCAAAGTTAAAGACTGGAGCGACGAACAGGCCGCCAAGGTCCGCGAAGTGATAGGCAGCGATTACAAAGTAGAAGGCGACCTGCGCAGCGAAATCCAGCTGAACATCAAGCGTCTTATGGATATAGGATGCTATCGCGGAATCCGTCATCGTAACGGTCTTCCCGTGCGCGGTCAGTCCACAAAGAACAACGCACGTACCCGCAAGGGCCGCAAGAAAACCGTCGCCAACAAAAAGAAAGCTACTAAATAATAACAACACCATCCAATTATGGCAAAGAAAACAGTCGCAGCTAAGAAGAGAAACGTCAAAGTCAGCGCCGAAGGCCAGCTTCACGTACACTCCTCTTTCAACAACATCATCGTTTGCCTTGCCAACAGCGAAGGCCAGGTTATCTCCTGGTCATCGGCAGGCAAAATGGGCTTCAGAGGCTCAAAGAAGAATACCCCTTACGCTGCTCAGATGGCAGCGCAGGACTGCGCCAAGACCGCATACGACCTGGGTCTGCGCAAGGTAAAAGCATACGTCAAGGGACCCGGCAACGGACGCGAGTCCGCCATCCGTACCATCCACGGCGCAGGCATCGAAGTAACCGAGATAATCGACGTTACGCCGCTGCCGCACAACGGATGCCGTCCTCCCAAACGCCGCCGCGTATAATGCGGAGTGCGTCAAGACGACACTACCACATAGCCGGCAATGTCGCGGGTGCAGCGGCACCGCGAGACATTATCGAAGCGAATACCTTTTAGTACATAGCATACACATCAACAATAACCGATGATAGTGTGCGTCGTCCGCCATCAGGCGGAGGCGAAGGCCGGGGCCGAACGGCACGCAGTAAGTGCCGACACCACGTCCCAACCGAGCAAGTCCGCACGGGCACCGCGGCCAGTGAAGGGTCACAACGAACATCACCTCTCTGTGACTGCGGCTGCACAGCCGAGGAACGCCACGCGGAACACTACCGGAAGCGTACGAGCGCCCCGCGCCCCACACCACCATCAAATATTCAACCATACAAGATAATAAAACAATGGCAAGATATACAGGTCCTAAGACCAAAATCGCCCGTAAATTCGGCGAGCCCATCTTCGGCCCCGACAAAGTCCAGGCAAGACGCAACTTCCCCCCGGGCCAGCACGGACAAAACCGTCGCCGCAAAACCAGCGAGTACGGCGTCCAGCTGCGTGAAAAGCAAAAAGCAAAATACACCTACGGCGTACTTGAGAAACAGTTCCGTAACCTCTTTACCAAGGCTTCCTCGATGAAGGGTATTACCGGTGAAATCCTGCTTCAGCTCCTCGAGTCCCGTTTGGATAACGTGGTATACCGTCTGGGTATCGCCCGCACTCGTGCTGCTGCGCGTCAGATAGTGCTCCACCGTCACATCGTGGTCAACGGTGCTATCGTTAACATCCCCTCCTACCAGGTAAAACCCGGAGACGTTGTGGGTGTTCGCGAAAAATCCAAATCGCTGGAGGTGATAGCCGACAACCTCGCCGGTTTCAACCACAGTAAGTATCCCTGGATCGAATGGGACGAAAGCCTCAAGAGCGGTAAATTCCTGCACGTTCCCGCACGCGAGGACATCCCCGAAAACATCAAGGAGCAGCTCATCGTCGAGCTATACTCCAAGTAATAAAATCTAAAAACAACCCGATCCATGGCTATCTTACAATTCCAAAAGCCCGACAAAGTCCTGATGCTTGAAGCAGACAACTTCTACGGCAAATTCGAGTTCAAACCCTTGGAACCCGGCTATGGCATCACTGTGGGCAACGCACTGCGTCGTGTGCTTCTCTCCTCCTTGGAGGGCTTCGCCATTTCGTCGATACGCATCGACGGCGTTAAACACGAGTTTGACACCATTCCCGGCGTCAAAGAAGATGTCACCAACATCATCCTCAACCTCAAGAAGGTAGACCTGCGCCAGGTTGTCGAGGACCACGAAGACGAAAAAGTCACCATTACCGTCTCCGGTACCGAACTGTTTACGGCCGGAGACATAGGTAAGGCTTTGACCAGCTTCCAGGTTCTCAACCCCGAACAGGTGATATGCCATCTGGATGCCGATGCAAGTTTCACTATCGTACTGACAATCAATAAAGGTCGCGGATGGGTGTCTGCCGAAGAGCAGGAAATAGCTGACGATGATGTCAATATTCTCGCCATCGACTCCATCTACACGCCCATAAAGAACGTCAAATACACCATAGAAAACTTCCGTGTCGACCAAAAGACCGACTACGACAAGCTTATCCTCGAAATCACCACTAACGGATCGATACATCCCAAGGATGCCCTCAAAGAGGCTGCCCGCATTCTTATCCATCATTTTGCCTTGTTCTCCGACGAGAAGATTACGATCGACGCACCCGAGACAGGCGAAAGCGATGAATTCGATGAGGAAGTGCTGCACATGCGTCAACTTCTGAAGACCAAACTCGTCGATATGGAACTGAGCGTACGCGCACTCAATTGCCTCAAGAGCGCCGAGGTTGAGACTTTGGGCGAACTTGTACAGTTCAACAAAAACGACCTGCTCAAGTTCCGCAACTTCGGTAAGAAGTCTCTGACCGAGCTTGACGAGTTCCTTGCAAGCATGAACCTGTCCTTCGGCATGGACATTTCAAAATACAAACTGGATAAAGAGTAACATTCACGATGAGACACAATAAAAAATTCAATCATCTTAGCCGCACCAAGGCACATCGCGATGCCCTCTTGGCTAATATGACCACTTCGCTGATTATGCACAAACGCATATTCACCACCTTGGCCAAAGCCAAAGCCCTGCGCGTGTACGCCGAGCCGCTGATCAACCGCGCCAAAGAAGATACCACTCCCAACCGTCGTCTTGTCTTTGCACATTTGCAGAGCAAGGAAGCCGTTAAGGAACTCTTCGGCGAAATCGCAACCAAGATTGCTAACCGCCCCGGTGGTTACACTCGTATACTCAAAACCGGCAACCGTCTGGGCGACAACGCCAAGACATGCTTCATTGAGTTGGTAGACTACAACGAGACAATGGGCAAGGCCGGCAAGGAAGAGAAGAAGAAAACCACTCGCCGCAGCCGCCGCAAAGCCGCCGCTCCTGCTGCTCCCGCCGCAGAAGCACCTGCTGCAGAAGCTCCCGCAGCAGAGGCACCAGCAGCCGAAGCACCCGCAGCCGAATAATTCGATAAGCGGATATCGATACATATATGCGACATACAATGCCGAATGGGGCGTTGTATGTCGCATGTTTTTTATGACAAAAGGCCGCCGAGTGGCGTTCGATCAAAAAAATGCGCTAAATCGGCCGAAGGGTAGGGTATAAGTGATAAATTATTTGTAATTTCGTAGTCTAAGACACAGATATATGGAATTGGATACACTGACTGCGATTTCGCCCATCGACGGCCGCTATCGGGACAAATGCTCTCGAATGGCCGAGTACTTTTCAGAGTTTGCATTGATACGCTACCGATTAAGAGTAGAAGTAGAGTATTTTATATCTCTAACGCGTCTGGGACTGCCGCAGATTGCGCCTTTGAGCCAAGAAGATGAACAGCGTATGCGTTCGCTGTATCAAGATTTCGCCATTGAAGATGCGGCGCGGGTCAAGGATATCGAGAAGGTGACCAATCATGATGTAAAAGCCGTCGAATACTTTATTAAGGAACGTATGGACGCTATGGGCGTTAGTGCCAATAAAGAATTCGTACACTTCGGCCTCACATCGCAGGACATCAACAATACGGCAGTGCCTATGTCGTTGCGCGAAGCGCTGACCGGGGCGTATATGCCTGCTTTGGAGGCTCTTATAGAGCACTTGCGATCGCAGGCACACGAATGGCGAGACCTCGCTATGCTGGCGCGTACACACGGACAGCCCGCATCGCCCACCACGCTTGGCAAGGAAATATACGTCTACGTAAGTCGTCTCGAAAGCCAAAAACGACAGTTGCTCTCAATCCCCGTATCAGGGAAATTCGGCGGCGCTACAGGCAACTTCAATGCACATCGTGCCGCTTTCCCCAATGTCGATTGGCAGGGCTTTGCCGCCGAATTCCTGCGTGAGACCCTCGGTATAGAACGTGAGCCGTGGACTACGCAGATTTCAAACTACGACAATATGGCCGCGATGATGGATGCTATGCGTCGTATCAATACAATCATCCTTGACTTGGATCGCGACATGTGGATGTACATATCCATGAATTACTTCAAACAACGCATACGCCAAGGCGAAGTAGGATCGTCCGCGATGCCGCATAAGGTAAATCCCATAGACTTCGAAAACAGCGAGGGTAATCTTGGAATTGCCAACGCCTTGCTGGGGCATCTTGCGACCAAACTGCCGGTATCGCGCCTTCAACGCGATCTTACGGATAGCACCGTACTGCGCAACATCGGCGTCCCTATGGCGCATACGCTCATAGCGATAGCATCCACCGAGAAGGGACTGGGCAAACTACTGTTGAACCGTGACGCCATAGATGCCGACCTTGACGCAATGTGGAGTGTGGTGGCCGAAGGTATTCAGACCATCCTCCGTCGCGAAGGCTATCCCAATCCGTACGAGGCACTCAAAGCCTTGACGCGCACCAATCATACCGTGACCTCGCAGACAATTTCCGATTTTATTGACGGCCTCGATGTGAGCGAAGACGTGCGAGCACGCCTGCATCAACTTACGCCGCGTTCATACGTAGGGTATACCATCAACAATTATCAATAAACAAAACTTATACGGCGTATAGAAAAGCGCAGTTATACATACGTAACCAATATTAGCGTCAATTATTTACTAAAGAACATACATACAACAAGAAAAACTAATAAGATTATGAAACGTATTGCATTTTTGCTCATTTTGTCATTGGTAAGCCTTGTCAGTGCAACTGCAATGACTATGGCCGAATTCATGGCCAAATATAAGGCAACCGAAGGCATCAGCGACATCACCGCTATGGCCGGTTCTTCGCTTAAAGAAGAGGGTATCAACGATGGTACCATACTTATGGGTCAGCTTGATGCTGCCGCAATTGATGCCATTAAGGTCGACCTCACCACTATCCCCGAAGAAAACCAACTGGTATCCGTTAATGGTGAGAACGGCGAATTTATGGCTGTATGCCAGAATCCCACAGGCAAGGATGACATGATCAACATTCTGGTGGTAACCATCAAGGATAATGCCGTAATCATCATTGACGGTATCTGCAACAAGGCGACACTTGAACAGACCATTGGCGATATGCCTAAGTAACTATAAGCGTCAAAGATCAATGATCACTCCGGATATCGTAGTCACCATAGGGAGACAGATGGGCAGCGGCGGTCACGAACTCGGCCGTCGCCTGGCCTCGCGTCTCGGTATCGAGTTCTACGACAAAGAATTGCTGATGCAGGCTGCCTGTGATGCCGGGTTATGTCCCGACTTCTTCCGCGACAGCGATGAGAAGCGGCCCAGTTTTGTCGGCGGATTTTTCGCAAACTTTGCCGGGTCCGGGCCCATGACATACTACGATGGCGGGGGATTTGGCGGGGGAGATGGAGCGCTCTATAAGGCTCAATGTGACTTTGTACGACGTGTCGCCTCGCGCGGTTCATGCGTCATCGTAGGACGCAGCGCCGATTACATCCTCCGCGACCATCCGCGTGTCGCCAGCATCTTTGTCAGTGCCACAAAGGACGACTGCATCAAACGCGTGTGCAAACGCAAACCCGATGTTACCGTAGATCAGGCTCGCGCCATAGTCGAAAAGACAAATAAGGCACGTGCCGCCTTTTACAACTTCTACAGCGACAAGCAGTGGGGCGAGGCAGCCTCTTATGACCTTACCGTCAGCACCTCTGCCATGGATATCGATAATTTGGTGGAGGTTGTGATTGCCTACTTGCATCGCCGCTTCGGCATTCAAATCAACTAAACTAAACAATAGAAATATACGACCATGTCACTCAGGATAGCTATAATTTCCATCGTGGCCTTATTTGCCGCTTTGACGACCAATGCAGCCAAGGTAGACACCATTACAATCAAGGCAGTCGAAATGCCGCGACCTATTGTCGTTACGGTTATTATCCCCGAAGGCGCCTCCGCCACGCACCGCGTACCCACCGTGTATCTGCTCAACGGTTTTGGCGGCGACCACAAACAGTGGACAACCACCTGCAAACAGCTCCCCGCCCTCGCCGATCAATATGGTATGGCTATGGTGATGCCCGACGGTTGCGATTCGTGGTACTGGGATGCTCCGGCCAATCCCAAGGTGAAGATGGAAACATTTATGACCAAGCGCCTTGTGCCGTATATAGACAAGCACTATCCGACACTTCCCGAGGCATCCAAACGGGCCATTACCGGATTGAGTATGGGCGGACACGGAGCATTTTGGCTGGGCGTACGCCATCCCGATATATGGAAAAACATCGGCAGCACCAGCGGTGGCGTCAACATCCTGCCTTACACCGAAAGATGGAAGATGAAAGATGCTCTGGGTGCCTACACCTCCGCCACGGCCAAGACCTGGGAGACGCATACCATCATCAACTTGGTTTCTCAGATGACTCCCGGAGCCAATAATATCATATTTGACTGCGGCATCGAAGATATCTTTTCCGGAGTTAATGCTGCCCTGCACCGGAAGCTGCTCGAGGCCAAAATTCCGCACGACTATATCTCGCGCCCCGGCAATCACAATCGCAAATACTGGAGCAACAGCATCCTCTATCATCTGCTTTACTTCTCACGCCATTTTGGCAAATGATACTGCGCCACATAAGCATAACCGATTTCAAGAATATCGCCGAAGCATCGCTTGACTTTTGCGATAAGCTGAATTGTATGCTCGGCGACAATGGTATGGGCAAGTCTAATCTCTTGGATGCCATCTATGTATTATCGTACACCAAGAGCTTTGCCGGGACACCGGACAATATGCTGATACGGCGTGGGTGTCCGTGGGCACACCTGCATGCCGACTACCTGCGAAATGGCGTCGAAGACGACATCAATGTTGTACTTTCGCCCGGGCATAAAAGCTTCAAGCGTGGCGGCAAAGAATATCGACGTCTAAGCGCCCATATAGGATTATTCCCCGCCGTGCTCGTCTCTCCGGCCGACATGAATTTGGTTTCCGGAGCGGCCGAAGTGCGACGTCGCTTCATAGATATGGTTATAAGTCAGGCCGATAACCATTATCTGGAGCATCTTATACGCTACAATCGCGCCCTCGAACAGCGCAATCGTATGCTCAAAGATTCCTCCACCGATTACCTGCTTTTCGATGCCATCGAAGCCGGTATGGACTTTTCGTCACGCTACATCATCGAAGCTCGGCGTCGCAATATTCGCCGTCTTGCCGAACTCCATCAACGCTACTACGGCATCATCGCCGGCGACAGCGAGACTGTTACAATGGAATATCGCGGGCCGTTAGACGGTGCAACGGATGCCGGTATCGCCGATGCATTAAGCCGCAATCGCGACCGCGATCGACTTCTTGGATACACTGCTATGGGTATACATCGTGATGATATTGAAGTATCGGTCAATGGCTTACCCCTTCGTCGTACCGCCTCGCAGGGTCAGGCCAAGACCTTCACCATAGCTCTTCGTATGGCGCAGTACCGTTTCTTGGCCGAAAGCACAGGCCTCAAGCCACTGCTACTATTAGATGACATATTTGACAAACTTGATGCCACACGCGTGTCGCGCATCATTGCATTAGTAGCCTCCGAAGACTTCGGCCAGATATTTATCACCGACACCAACCGCCGCCATCTCGATGAAATACCAGGTCATCTCGCCGCCGATGCTCCATGCCGGATGTGGCGTGTTACCGACGGCACATTCGAACAGCTGCCATGAAGCGCCACGACCCATTGCGCGTTGATGCGATTATACGTCAGGCTATTACTGCTGCCGGCGCCGATGAGAGCTACGAGCGAGCACGTGCCAGCTTCCTGTGGAGCGAGGTCGTCGGGCCGACAGTCAACCGCTACACTGTACGACGATGGATCCAAAAGGACGAACTGCACGTGGTCATCGCCTCTGCATCGCTTAAAAACGAACTCTCCTTCAGCAAAGAACGCATCGTGCAGCATCTCAACCAATTGGTAGGTAAAAACATTATATCCAAACTCGTGATACATTGACACAGAGGGAATAGATGCGATCTTACGCCGTATTCAACGATCACGAAATAATTGTATGGAAATAAAACTTCAACTGCAAGCACTGATACTATTCGCCGCCTTCGCACTTGGCGCGTGTTCATGCGGCAACCGCTATGACCCCAAGGAAATAGCCCGTATCGACGAAGCCGATGCGCTCACCGCCGAGCAGACAGATGTCGCCCTCGGATGGTACGAAGACGCCTTGGAGCGCGAAATAGCCAAACTCGAGTCTGATATCAGTAATATCCGCAAAGATATGCTCGAAGACCGTGCTTCGCGCATCGGCCGACGTGCTGCCCGTGCCGGCAGTCGCGAAACCGACTACGCCAACGCCGCCGTATACCGCAAGCACAAGGACAAAATTGAAGAATTGGAGCACACGGTCGAAAAACTCACCTCCGACCTCTACGAAGAGATGGATAAAGTTCGTGAAGACCTTGACCGCTAAACTCGTGATGCACGCAATTATGTGTCATACATATCGTTGTACGTTCGAGCCATAAACGGAGACAATCGTCATTATCATACTTATTTACACAAAGAACCGCATTCAATATATGAGCACAAAGGCAAAATCATCCGCAAATAAAAAGGCAAAAGTCCACAGCGCAAACAAGAGTCAGGTAGAACAGAACGTTCGTGCGGCAAAGCCGCTGGCGATAATACGCAATGACGCGTGGCTGGAACCGTACGCCGCGGCTATTGAGGGACGGCATCAGGACGCTATACGAGCCGAAAAGCGACTGACATCGGGCAGCGCCAAGACGTTGGTGGATTTTGCCAATGCTCACGAGTATTTCGGTCTTCACCGGCTGGATGACGGACGCTGGTGCTTTCGCGAATGGGCGCCCAATGCGACGGCTATCACTCTCGAGGGCGATTTCAGCGGCTGGCAACGACTGCCGCAATATTCGCTGACGCGCCTTGAAGGCGGCGTCTGGGAGGGCGTGTTCGATGCCGATTCGATGAAGCACGGCGACCTTTACAAAATGTTTGTCCAATGGGACGGCGGCGAGGGCGAACGCATACCGGCGTATGCTACGCGTGTACAGCAAGATGCTGACACCAAGCTTTTTGCCGCTCAGGTGTGGTCTCCCGAGCAGGCTTATGTGTGGCATGATGCGGGCTTCGAGCCTGATGTGCGGCCGTTGCTGATATACGAGTGCCATATCGGTATGGCGCAGGACCGCGAGGGTGTGGGTACGTATGCCGAGTTTCGCGACAATGTGCTGCCGCGTATAGTCGAAGATGGGTACAATGCCATACAGATTATGGCAATACAGGAGCATCCGTACTATGGCTCTTTCGGCTACCATGTCAGCAGCTTTTTTGCGGCGTCAAGCCGTTTCGGCACGCCCGAGGACCTCAAAAGCCTTATTGATGCGGCCCATAGCAAAGGTATAGCGGTGATTATGGACATCGTGCATAGTCATGCGGTGAAGAATGAGGCTGAAGGTCTGGGTCGTCTTGACGGTTCGTACGACTTGTATTTCTATGGTGACGGCCGCCGCGAGCATCCCGCCTGGGATTCGCTGTGCTTTGATTACGGCAAGGATGAAGTGATGCACTTTTTGCTGAGTAACTGCAAGTTCTGGCTTGAAGAGTATCATTTTGACGGCTTCCGCTTTGATGGCGTAACCTCGATGCTGTACTATAATCATGGCCTCGGACAAGCTTTCGGCGGCTATGGCGACTATTACGATGGCGGCGAGGATACCAATGCCATTACTTATCTGACTTTGGCTAATAAATTGATACATAGTATCAACAACCATGCTATCACTATTGCCGAGGAAATGAGTGGAATGCCGGGCCTGGCGTTGCCTTTCGGCGATGGCGGCATTGGTTTTGACTACCGCATGGCTATGGGCATACCCGACTACTGGATTAAGACACTCAAAGAGCGCAAAGACGAGGATTGGAAGCCTACAAGCATATTCTGGGAGTTGACCAATCGTCGTGCCGATGAAAAGACTATATCTTATGTTGAGAGTCACGATCAGGCACTTGTGGGAGATAAGACGGTGATATTCCGGCTGATAGACGACCACATGTATTGGCACATGATGATGGGCGATGATGATGCGACCGTTGCTCGCGGCATCGCGCTTCACAAGATGATACGTCTTGTGACTTTGGCCACTATCAACGGCGGATACCTAAATTTTATGGGCAACGAGTTCGGACATCCCGAATGGATTGACTTCCCCCGAGAAGGCAATGGCTGGAGCTACAAATATGCACGTCGCCAATGGAATCTCGTGGATAATCCCGAGCTGAAATACCACTTGCTCAACAATTGGGATAATGCAATCATTCACCTTGTAGGCGGCACCTACAACTTCCAATCGCTGCCGGTACGCAAGCTTTGGGAGAAGGATGATGATCAGGTGCTGGCATTTATGCGAGGCGACTTGGCGTTTGTATTCAACTTCAATCCTACGCAATCGTTTGACGGTTACGGAATTTTGGCTCCGGCCGGCAAATATCATACCATTCTCAGTTCCGATGAGACACGTTTCGGCGGCTACGACAACGTAATGTGCGGTGTTGATCACCTCACCTTACACGACGAGCTATATGCGCCTGCTGGAGTTGAGTGGCTCAAGTTGTACCTGCCGGCTCGTACGTGCATAGTATTGCGCAGGGGCAAGTGACGTCGTGCGTGTTCGTGACGCACATATTGTATCGCAGCGTTAGTTCTCGCAAAAATTGCGTAAATTTGCATAGAAAAGCAATCAATACACCCAATGAAACAATACTTAGAACTGCTGGACAGGATTATGAGCGACGGTGTTGACCGCGACGACCGTACGGGTACGGGCACGCGCTCGGTGTTCGGACATCAGATGCGTTTTGATCTTGCAGAAGGCTTCCCGCTACTTACCACCAAGAAATTGCACCTCAAATCGATAATATACGAATTACTGTGGTTTTTGCGCGGCGATACCAATGTGCATTACTTGCAGGAACACGGCGTACGCATTTGGAACGAATGGGCGGATGCCAACGGCGACCTCGGCCATGTCTACGGCTATCAGTGGCGCTCGTGGCCTGACGGCAAGGGCGGAGCTATCGACCAAATAACAAATGCGGTGAATACTATTCGCAACAATCCCGAGAGCCGACGTATCATTGTCAGCGCATGGAATGTGGCGGATATAGACAACATGGCTCTTCCGCCATGCCACGCATTGTTCCAATTTTATGTAGCAAACGGACGTCTGAGTCTGCAGCTGTACCAGCGCAGTGCCGACACCTTCTTGGGTGTGCCTTTCAATATCGCCTCGTACGCTTTGCTACTGATGATGATGGCTCAGGTCACAGGGCTGAAGGTTGGCGAATTTGTGCATACGCTTGGCGATGCGCACATCTACCATAATCATTTCGAGCAGGTTAAATTACAATTGACGCGTAGTCCGCGACCATTGCCGCGTATGGTTCTCAACTCTGACGTCAAGGATATTTTTGGCTTCGATTATGACGACTTCCGCCTCGAGGATTATGACCCGTATCCTCATATCCCCGGTGTGGTATCTGTCTAAAAGTATGTAAAGTATGACAATATCTATTATAGCAGCCGTGGCTTCGGACGGTGCCATAGGTCGCCATGGCGACCTTGTGTGTCATATACGGGAAGATATGCGCCATTTTCGCCGCTTGACTATGGGGCATCCGGTAGTGATGGGTCGCAAGACGTTTGAGTCTCTGCCCGGCGGAGCATTGCCCGGTCGTCGCAATGTTGTGGTGACTCGCAATTTGTCTTACCATGCGGAAGGTATAGAGACTTTCCCATCCTTGGAGCAGGCCATACGGCGTCTGCGTGCCGACAGTGCCGAAGATGTTGATGCTGAGATTTTTATCATTGGAGGCGGTGAGATTTATCGGCAGGCGATGCCTCTTGCATCACGGTTGTATCTGACGCAGATAGGAGCCACGTTTGAGGATGCCGATACATATTTCCCTGAAGTGGACTCGGCGCAGTGGCATCTCGATGATGCTTCGGTATGGAGCGAGGATGCCCAAAGCGGCATACGCTACCGTATGGTTTGCTTATCTCGGATTTAAGCAGTACTTTTGCATACTTTATCAGCGCCCCGATAGTTCAACGGATAGAATAGAAGTTTCCTAAACTTTTGATGGGAGTTCGATTCTCCCTCGGGGTACAAACACGATGCATAATGTTGTGTATACAAGCGAGGCCGGTCCGCATCGGATCGGCCTCGCTTGTATCAACTCGGGACACTCCCGAGATGATGTCTGTCGTTAGAATACGACTTTGGTGGAACGATTGCCGCGTACGACAATATACACTTGTCCGGCTTCGGGATTGCTTACGGGGATGCCCTGGAGATTGTATATTCGTGCAGGCGCATCTGCGTTGTCATCGATGGTGATGTCACTTACGCCGAGCAGGTCGAAGTCTGCCGGCAATTTGATGCTCGTGTCCCCATTTTCGACATAGAACCACTCTCCATTGCTATGGTTGAACATAGAAATAAGCAACGATTCAGAGGGAAATGTCAAGACGTTGTCTTTGTCCTGTGTGGCTCCGATCCCATATTCTACGATTTCTTCCCAGGAGAATCCGGCTCCGAGGTAATATTCGGCGGCGGAACAGAGACGGATAAGACCGTAGCCGTAGTCAAGGCCTACAGGCCCTTCTTGTACGTATATGCATTTCGGCTCAACGGCATTAATGGTAATGTAGTGGTGCAGACCGCAATTATGCTTGTTCGAGCCATTATATTTGCTGTTTTTGAATGGATCGACAAGTCGTATTATCCTTGGATTTTGCACATTGCGTTGCAGGTTGGCCTCTAGGGATTCATCTTCCGTATTGAAGAGGGTTTTTATAAAACCCACGTTGAGCGTAGCCGTGCCGCAGTTTGTCCATGCGGTGTCGTCGTTATCAAGATAGTAGTATGTGCTCCATGCGTATGCGACCTGCTGTCCATCGCGGTTGAGGCCGACAAGTATGAGCGTTTCTTTGCCTACTTCAGACATGTCGTAGCTGAAACTTCCACGCGGAGCAAAGTCATATCCGCTTTCGGCTATTTCGGCCAAGTCACTCATCACTTCGTCTTCCTGGTAGTTGGGCACGACTGCATATTTGACCTTGGCGATATCTGTTCCCACGGTGAGCGTGCCTGTGACCTTGCGATTGTTTAGACATTGTGATTCGAGCGTGAGGGTCATAGTATAGTCTTTGGCCTCGACGCCGGGCAGCACGATGCGGAACTTTTGGTTGGTGTTCATGGCAACCGCGCCGTCATCATCACCTACGGCAACGCCTCTGGCCGGAGCGGAGAAAATACCATCCTTGAAAGTAACTTTTTGGGATGAAGGTATGCCGATATATGCTTGACCGTAACCCCAGTCAAGGCCGATCATAGTTTTGGCAAAGTATACGTTGTCGGGGTCGGTGGCATCAATGTCTAGTTTCGTCGTACCGTCTTTGTCGTATTCGGTGTCTTTTAGTTGCACATTATTGGTGGCCAGCATCGCATCGGCGAATGCCTTGCCGTAGGGCGAGATTACGCGGTAGAAGTTGGGATCTTCGACGCTCTGTTGGATTTCGACTTCCCAGGTCATAGGCTCGTATTTGAACAGAGGTAGAAGCATATCATCGGTATACAGGCCTTTGCCGAGGCTCTTGTACTCTCCGGTGGGGAATTTGTGCTCTTCGGAAGCTTTGGCGACTACTGCAGCTGCCTTGGATGTGTCTTTTTTGTCGACATTGAAAGACGAAGTGACCTTGGTGAAGGTCGTGGCTCCGGCGCTCATAACGGCTGCCATTGCCAGAACAAAGAGAGTAATTTGTCTTTTCATAAGCGTAATTATTGTTTATGCAGTTTGTTTGTTGTCGAAGGCAAAGGTAATCATTAATGCTCGTCTATGCAAGATGTGGAAGCAAAAAAGTTTGGCTTTTCGGATTCTGCTTTCGCTTTTGAATTGAAACGGAGTGTTTGTGCCTTCGAATATTGTTCCGTTTGCCGTTTTTGGCGGCATTATATGGCATATTAAGGGCGTGATAGGCATCATAGTCGTTAAATGATGCTGTGTGTCGGATTTTTACGTTCAGACTGCCTTTGGATGATACGAGTTGTCAACTTTCAATCCGAATCTCTTCGTACAAATAAGTTAGATATAGGCGCAAGGCCAAATTCCGAACATCGAAATTCGGCCTTAATTGTCGAGATTATGGGTCAAGCCGAGATTACTCATCTTTTTGATTTAGAATATTTCTGAAATTCTTGTATGAGCTGTTTTTGTCGTACAGGCTATTGATTATGCCGTATATGGCCTATTGTTCGAGCTCTTTTTTTCGCCATTTGACAGGTGTGCAGCCGGTGCTCTCTTTGAATAATCTGGTGAAATGACTCGGTGAGATAAACCCCGATCTTTCGGAAATGTCTGTTACCGTCAGTTTCGGATTTTGAGTGAGTATCCGTTTGGCATACTCGATGCGAAGTCCGGTAATCCAATCGCGAAAAGACTCCCCATATGTCGTCTTGATGTACTCAGAAAGGTATGTACGGTTGGTGTAAAGCATATCTGATAGATCCTTTAAGGTGAGACCGGAGCGGGCAAAGCCGTCTGCAGCAATCCAGTCTTGTATTCTCTCCGTTATTTTAGTGTGGTATGCCGGGGCCTCTTGCTTCTGCGGCAGCTCGGGCTGTGTGTCTTGTGATATATCCTCTTCCGAGGTCACTTCGCTTTCCATTGCACTCTCCACTTGCTCGTAAAACAGCATATAGTTCAAATAGCAGAGGAAAAGGTAAATGTAAAACGGCACGGAAGACAAAACCCAGACATAGATGTACTCGTCCGGCAGAAATGTCAGTAGCCCGCAGCCCACTCCGAAGATGATGGCCCAGTAGGTGAATACGGAAAGCCATTTGATATAAGCACCGAGGTCGTCTGCATGGGTCTCCCTAAAAATACGTATCACCCTATAATAGGTGTGAAGCAGTTTTTTGGTCAAGGCAAGTCCGTAGACAATCAGGCCGGCTGCCAGAACGAGCACTGCCGTGGTTTCGATTTTACCTTCCGGGAAAAACAGCAATACAATGCACGACAGCGCGGAATACGCTATCCATAAGCAGATGTGTATCCTAAACCGCTTTCGGGTGATATAGAAACGGTCGAGCAGAGAGGTGAGTGCCGAACTGAAAAGCCAGTAGCACAGAAAATATGTGGAGAGATTCAGCATAATGGCGGCATCGGCATTCCTGAATCTTATGCCGAAAAAGAAGTGCACAGAGTAATTGACGGCGAGGGACAATATAGCTGCTCCCATAATTCGCCGTGAGCGCAAGTAATTCCCGAAGATTGCTTTTTCCGGCGTTTTGGCAAGTAGGAAGTAAAAGCCGAAGAACAACATCAACGGCAGCGCAATACATAGTGAATAACTGTATATATATGATGACATTGTGTATTATGCTATGTGCGTTATTCTTGTCGAGGTCTGAGACTATGAGAATTCGGCGGCTAATATTAGAGCAAAGCGGGTGACTGCTTTTTAGGCGGCCATCGATCGCGGGGTGTAGTCCCTTAGATTTTTATCTTCAAACAATTTTTTGCGGATACGAGGATATAGATGCCGGGTGCAAAGCGGTCGGCCGAAAGCTTGGTTTTGTCTATGCCTGTGGCTACGCGGATGCCTTGCAGGTTGTACACGTCGAATGGGCAGTCTTCTGCCGTGGTGTCCACAGTGACGTCATTGATGGCGGTAGAATTTTTGACATCGACTTTCAGGGCAGCTGTTATGCCATCGCAGAATGCCACGAGTGTCGCCTCGCCTTCTGCTACGCCCGTCACGATGCCGTCGGTGGTTACGGTCGCTATGTCCTCGTCAAGACTGTACCATTTGACCGGAGCGGTGGTGGCATCCGCCGGAGTGACTGACGCGGACACGGTGGCGGATTCCCGGATGTCTACCGACACATCCTCGTCAGCGATGGCCACTTGGTAAGGCAGCTCTTGGAAGTTCCGGAAGCCGCAATATTCATCGACCTTTTTGTAGGCATCTAAACAACCTTTGGGTACGTAAAGAGTTCCCCGTAGCCCCATCGAGTATATTAAAATGTCCCCGGAGGCCGGGGGGACTGTCGCGTTGCTATAAAAGTTGTTGAGATTGGTGTTTTTATGGAATGCCTTACCGGGTATCGTGGCGGTCTTTTCGCCGACATAAAGGGTGTCCAAGGCGCTCAGGGTGGAAAAGTCCACCTTGAAATCTGATGTCCATTCGTATGGCAGTACGAGTTTTTCGAGGGCGATACAGTTTTCGAATGTGCTTTCGGGTACGCTTCTTGCCTTGAGAATGCTTGCAGACTTCATGTAGGCACAGTATTCAAAGGCCATGTCGCCTATATCCGTAACGTTGTTGATATCTATACTTGTCAGTCCGGAGCCGTAGAATGCCGAGTTGCCGATGGATTTCACCGTGCCGGGGATGTCTATGGAGGTCAGGCTTGTGCAATGGTCGAATGCCTTGGCTTCGATAGAGGTTACAGAGCTCGGGAGTGTCACAGAAGCCAGCCTGGAGCAATAAGCAAACATTCCAAATCCGATTGTGGTTATTCCCTCGGGAATCGTTATGGATTTCAGTCCGGAATCGGAAAATGCCGAGCTGCCGATGTATGTCACCGTGCCGGGTATGTCTATGGCCGTCAGGTCGGTGCAGCCGTAGAATACCGAGTTGCCGATAGACGTCACCGAGCCGGGTATTTCTATGGCCGTCAGCCCGGTGCAGCCGGAGAATGCCGAGCTGCCGATGGCGGTTATCGTGTTGGGTATTGTGGAGCGCTTGCACCCTATCACCAGCTTGTTCGTGGCCGTTTCCACAATCGCGTTGCAATTGTCTCGCGAGTCATATTTCTTATTCTCAGGGTCAAGCACCAAGGTCTCAAGTGCCGAGCAATTGGCAAAAATGTTTGCCCCGATGGATGTCAGCGAGCGCGAGAGATATATGGACGTCAGCCCGTGGCATTCCATAAACGCATAGTCGCCAATCGTGGTGACAGAACTTGGAATTTCTATGGACGTCAGCCCGTAGCATTGGTTAAAAGCACTCGCGCCTATGGTAGTCAGCGAATTGGATAAGGTCACTGACGCCAACCCGTAGCAGTAAGAAAAAGCGTTTGATCCGATAGTCGTCACCGAGTTGGGGATTTCGATGGCAGTCAGGCTTTTGCAACTGCTGAAAGCATTTTCTCCGATGGTAACCAAGGAATTGGACAGCTTGACAGTCTGCAACTTGGAACACAGGGAGAATGCTTTTGCCCCGATAGATGTCACCGAGTTGGGGATAGTTAGGGATTTCAGTAAGTAACAGTAAGTGAAGGCGTTTACCCCGATAGATGTCACCGTGTTAGGGATGGTTACGGATGTCATACTCATACTGCTGGTGAAAGCGCCGTCTCCGATAGCGACCACGGTGTATTTCGTACCGTCGCATACTGCTTCTGCCGGAATGACTACATCACCCGAAACGCTTGACTTTGTGACTTCGCATGTATTGCCTGTTTTTGTCTTGAATTTCAATCCGTTATATTCGAACGTAAACGCTTTTGCCGGAACTGTCGTCGTCAGCATGAGTGACAGGAGGATGAATTTAGCTGTTTTTTTCATTGCTATGGTGCTTTAGGTGGTACGGAATAACTGCGTTGTTTTCTGCTATAAGCCTTTGCTTGGTGCAAATATAAGCAAATTATTGAACTATTGCGCCAAGTCGGCTGAAAAAACAACTGAATTAAAAACCGGCAAATTTAGCGAAAGAGGCGCGAATGTCCGCGAATATCAGGAGCTATACGGACCGCAGCCGCCACGTTGAGCCGTCGTAGACAAATCGCAACGCTCCGGCCACGAGTAGGTCCACGATGGCATCGTTGGCGCTCCGTTGCGAGGCGTGTATGGCCAGAGCTATTGCTGACGGCGTATCGGCGCCGCCGCCAACGGCTTCGATAATCGAACCGTGTATGCCGGCATCGCCGACCGAATATATGCGACAGCCGCTACTATCGGCTTCGCGTCGCCATGCCCGTGCCATCAGCGGATGGGCTGCGATGTTTTCGTCGGCCACGCGGAAATAGGCTCGGCGTTTGCCATCGGCTTCGATGACTGTCACCGGACGAGTGCCCGCCGGGGATATGTATGCACGTATCACCACCGAGGCCTTGGCACCGGGATGGTCGCTGTCGGCATCTCCGGCGCGATATGCGGCAAAGTCCACGGGCTGCGGCGGTTCGCAATAGCATTGGGCTGCCTGCTCAACTACGAATATGTCCTCCTCGGAGCGTATTCCTGCTATGGTCCCATTGTCTTTGACGCCGATAAGCAGGTGTCCGCCGGCGTTGTTGGCGAAGGCCGAAACGGTGCGGGCAATCTTGCGTGCATCGTTGACTGTGAGCTTGAAATCTTGGGTCTCGTCCTCGCCGCGCGCCACCAGTTCGGATATGTATCGGTAGCCGCGTACGGCTTTGAGATCTTTCATTCGGGATAGGTGAGACGGTCGGCTGTGATGTGTTCCAGCGTCCGGGAAAAGCGCTCGGCCAGGGCGCGTGCTGCCGGAAGGTCGTTGAAAGTGTAATTGCCGCAGTCGCGTGCCGTCGCTCCGGGGATGTCTCCCTCGAAAGTTGCGATGAAACGAAACATTTGGCGCATCAGCGGAACGATATCCTTGCTCTCGAGGTTGCCTTGTAGGATGAGGTAACTGCCGGTGCAGCAGCCCATAGGGCCCCAATAGACCACGCGGTCACGCCATTCGGCATTGTTGCGCAGCCATGTGGCGGCAAGGTGCTCGATGGTATGCAGCGCACGCGGGTCGGCAGCCGGCTCGCGGTTGGGGGCGGTCATACGGATGTCGAAGGTGGTGAGGGTGTCACCCGATGGCGTGACATCGCGACGAGATACGTATATACCCGGTTGCAACACCAAATGATTGATGCGAAAGCTGGCTATCTTATCCATGGTTACATACTTGTTTTTTATGTGTGATGTAAAAATGTATAGCGCAAAGGCGCTTAGAGTACTTCGATCAAACGGTGCAACACCTCGAAGGTGTGGCGCGGAGCGTCTTCCCAAAAATTCTCGTATTGAGCGATATTGTCGTGTGTCGCGCCCGGGGTGTCGCTGATGACGCGCATACATACAAAGGGTACGTTTTTCAGATAACAGACCTGGGCGATGGCGCCGGATTCCATGTCTACGGCCACAGCCTCGGGAATGACTTCAAGGATGTGCTGCACCTCTTCGGGTCGCGATACAAAGATATCGCCCGAAGCGACAACTCCGCGGCGTAGGTCCGATCCTATACTATCTATTGTCCCCGGGGTCAACGGCGACTCGAAGTACAATGGGCATCCGGCGGCCTGCCCCGGAACAGTACCCGGCCCGCACCATACATCGTGATAGGCTATGGCCGAGGCGATGACGACATCGCCTATGGAAGCCCCGTGTCCGGTGCCGCCGGCCACGCCCGTATTGATGATAATGGCCGGGTGGAATGTGTCAATGAGGGTCAGTGTGCCCACGGCGGCATTCACCTTGCCTATACCGCATTGCATTACGGTGACCTCGTGGCGACCCATGGTGCCGGTATGGTAGGTGTAATCGTTGATAGTGGTGCGCGTGGCGTTATGCAGCAGCGGGAGCAGTAGTTCCAGCTCCTTGGTCATGGCTACGATGATGGCTATGTTCATATATGTAAGTATATAGATGCGTCTTGGTGCGTGATTGCGTATTTGTGCCTTCCGACGGTCGGCGAATGCCTGCTCGGGCCGGCGCAAAAAAAATCCTCGGAGACCTTTGACGTGTCACCGAGGGTGTCTGTGGTGGGCGCTGAGGGATTCGAACCCCCGACCCTCTGCTTGTAAGGCAGACGCTCTGAACCAGCTGAGCTAAGCGCCCCATAAATATGCTGTCGGCAAGAAAGGTCGATAACAGTCGAGCCTCTGCCCGAAGTATCTATGACTGCGTCCCTGTGTGAGAAACGTGGTGGTGGGCGCTGAGGGATTCGAACCCCCGACCCTCTGCTTGTAAGGCAGACGCTCTGAACCAGCTGAGCTAAGCGCCCGGTTTCTCGCCGAAAGCGTTGCAAAGTTACGCACTTTCCATGAACCCACAAAATTTTTTCGCGCTTTTTTCGGCGAAATTTTTCTCCGACTTTGCTCTTTCGACTCCTTATATGGTCATTTTCAGTGTGTAATGTTGCATATAACGGTGGTGCAGACGGCACATAATTAATGTTAAATCCCCGGAATGACAAGCGAATCTGACGGCTTTTGGCTGAAAAATGTTTGGGACGCCTCGCCATTGACAAGAGTAGATCTGTCCTCGTCAAAGCTCTTTCAAACCGGATAGGTCTTGGTATTCGTGTGCCGATTGTCCGGATATCCGATGCCGTGTACGCACTTCGCCGTGGCGCAAAGGTCGTGTGTCGTGGCTGTGGGTATTGCGGATTTCGGGGAAAAGGCGTACCTTTGCAGACGAAGAAAGTGGCGGCTCGGACGAGCCGCCGGGCTTTCGGTCAATTCAGGGCGCTCGGAGATTTCGGAGTGCTCCGAAATTTGGTGCATTGCGCCGGACAAAGCATAAAAAGCATTAGAACCGTAAGGCTTAATATCAATAACCCAATAAGTGCGTGGAAACTAAATATATCTTCGTGACCGGCGGCGTGGTTTCGTCGTTGGGCAAAGGCATCATTTCGTCATCTTTGGCATGCCTGCTCAAGGCTCGCGGTTATCGCGTGACCATACAGAAGTTTGACCCATATATCAATATCGATCCCGGGACGCTGAACCCCTACGAACATGGCGAGTGCTATGTAACCGTGGACGGACACGAGGCCGATCTCGACCTGGGACACTACGAACGTTTTACCGATATTCAGACCACGCGCGCCAATAACGTCACCACCGGCCGTGTCTATCAAAGCGTTATCAAGAAAGAGCGCGAAGGTGTCTACCTGGGCAAGACCGTGCAAATCGTGCCTCATATCACCGACGAAATCAAGCGCAATGTCAAAGCACTGGGAAACACCGGCCGTTTTGATTTCGTAATCACCGAAATCGGCGGCACCGTTGGCGATATTGAATCGCTGCCGTATCTCGAAAGCGTACGTCAGTTGCGCTGGGAGCTCGGACAGAACAGCCTGTGTATCCACCTGACATACGTGCCATATATCGCTGCGGCCAAGGAGCTGAAAACCAAACCTACGCAGCACTCCGTCAAGCAATTGCAGGAAGTCGGTATACAGCCTGACATATTGGTGCTGCGCACCGAGCATGATATCAATGCCGAGATGCGCCGCAAGATCGCATTGTTCTGCAACGTGGCGCCCGAGGCGGTCATCCAAAGCATAGACGTTCCTTCGATATACAAGGTGCCGGTGACTATGCACCACCAGCATCTGGACGAGATAGTGCTGCGCAAGACCGGCCTTGAGCCTCAAGGCGAGCCGCATATGGCTCCGTGGCTCGATTTCCTCGAGCGGATGGATAATGCTACCGAAACCGTAACCATCGGATTGGTCGGTAAGTATGTCGAATTGCAAGACGCCTACAAGTCCATCAACGAAGCGCTTTTTCAGGCCGCAACATATAACGACCGCCGTCTGAAATTGGTGTCGATACACTCAGAGAAAGTCAATGAGGGCAATGTCGATGCACTGCTGAGCGGTATGGACGGTGTGGTAGTCGCCCCGGGCTTCGGTAGTCGCGGTATCGAAGGCAAATTTGTGGCTCTGCACTGGTGCCGCACACACGATATACCTACGCTCGGTATATGCTTGGGTATGCAATGTATGGTCATCGAGTTCGCACGCAACGTCCTGGGACTCAAAGATGCCAATTCAACAGAAATGGATCCGAGCACACCCGACAACGTCATCGACCTTATGGAAGAGCAGAAAAGCATCACCGAAAAGGGCGGTACCATGCGTCTGGGCGCATACGATTGCATCTTGCGTCCGGATTCCAAGGTCGCTGAGGCATACGGCACCACCGAAGTACGCGAACGCCACCGCCACCGCTTCGAATTCAACGAAGCTTACCGTCAGCGTTTCGAGCAGGCCGGTATGCAATGCGTGGGCGAGAACCCCGAGACACACCTCGTAGAGGTTGTCGAATTGCCTCAATTGCGTTGGTACATCGGTACGCAATACCATCCCGAGTATTCGTCCACGGTGCTGCATCCCAACCCGATATTCCTATCCTTTGTACGTGCGGCCATAACCTACGACAAGGACAAAAACAAAACGAAATAAATAAACACCGCAAATGGATAAAAACACCCTTACAGGCCTGCTGTTGATGGGCGCTGTGCTTTTCGGCTTTATGTACTGCAACCGCAGTAGCCAGGAGCAACGCCAACAGGCCTCCACCGAACAACAGGCTGACGCGACAGCTGAGGCCGTAGCCAAGCCGCTTACAGGCGACAGCCTCCGCGGCGAGATGGCCAAGTATGTACGCAGCTCCGGCACTCTTGTCGATAGCGCCGCTCGTGCCTACGCGCTGACTACCAACGCCTTCGACCTCCGCACCGACAGTACCGGAAAGATTTCCGGAAACGTTGTGCTGAACGGTACCAAGACTGCTGTGGACAGCATTATCACCGCTCCCGCCGGAGACCCCGTATTGGCTCGCGTGATGACAACACTCAACAACGAGCGCGCTTACAAGGGTATGGCTCAGTTTATGGACGCCGAAGCCAAGGCCGAAACCATCACCCTCGGCGATGACAACCTGAAAGTTACTTTCAGCAGTCGCGGCGGACGTATCGCCTCAGTCACCCTGCCCGGGTACAAGACCGAGACCACAACTCCGGCATCGCCCATTACGCTATTTAATGATAGCACCAACAGCTATTCGTTTGAATTTACTACAGTAGACCAGCAGCGGATCAATACCGCCGACCTCAATTTCAAGGCCGCACGTGTCAACGACAGCACCGTCCGTATGTCGCTGCCTTTGAACGATGGCGCCGAATTGGCTTTTGTGTACACCGTCATCCCGGACAAATACATCGTCAAGATGGACATCGAGCAACACAATATGGAGAGCGTCATCCCCACAACGGTCACCACGATGCGTATGCTGTGGCATCAGACGATGATGCGCAACGAAAAAGGCCGTACCTTCGAGGAACGCAATAGCGCCATATATTACAAATTGCTCAACGAAAGCCCCGAAGACCTCTCGGCATTCTCAGACGAAAAAGAGAATCTGCAAGGCAGCATCAAGTGGATAGGCTTCAAAAACCAGTTCTTCTCCAGCGTGCTCATTGCTCGCAAAAACCTCGCTACGGCCGAAGTAACCTCAAGCCAAATAAAAGACGATGAGCGTATGCTCAAAGATATGAATATGGACGCTACTTTCGAGTACTCGTCCAAGAACGAGCAAGTTGCCGGCTTCGACTTCTACTTCGGCCCCAACGACTACCCGTTACTGTCCTCGCTGGATGATGTCATCTCGCCCGATGAAGACCTTGAGTTGACACGCCTTATACCGCTGGGCTGGGGAATTTTCGGTTGGATAAATAAATTTGTTGTAATTCCCGTATTCAGCTTCCTTAGCGGATTCATCTCCAACTATGGCATCATAATCTTGTTGCTGACCATATTCATCAAGCTCATCCTCTTCCCCTTCACCTACAAGAGTTATATGTCGCAGGCCAAGATGCGCGTTCTTGCCCCCGAAATCAAGGAAATCAACGAAAAGTATCCCGGCCAGGAAAATGCTATGAAGCGTCAGCAAGAAACTATGAAGCTATACTCGCGTGCCGGCGCCAGTCCTTTTTCCGGGTGTCTGCCGTTGCTGCTGCAGATGCCCGTGCTTATAGCCATGTTCTCCTTCTTCCCGTCAGCTATAGAATTGCGCGGCCAGTCTTTCCTATGGGCTCACGACCTCGCTGCTCCGGATGTGATTTTGACACTCCCCTTCAGTATCCCGTTCTATGGTAGTCATGTAAGCTTGTTCTGCTTGCTGATGACAGTGGTTAACATCATATATACGCGCATAAATATGCAAAATCAGCCCGGTGGAACCTCTATGCCCGGTATGAAGTGGATGATGTATCTGATGCCCGTGATGTTCCTGTTCTTCTTCAATGACTATGCATCCGGCCTCAGCTACTACTACTTCCTGTCGCTGTTGATTACAATCGTACAGACATACATCTTCCGCCGTTGTGTCAGCGAAGAAAAAGTGCGCGCTCAGATGCTCGAAAACGCAAAAAAACCGCGTAAGAAGAGCGGATTTATGGCACGGCTCGAAGCTGCGCAGAAAAAACAGGAAGCCCTGATGCGCGAACAAGCCAAGCAAAACGCCAAGCGCCGTCGCTAAAATTACACATTCTATAAGCTCCGGAGGAGTGACCCAATCGGGTTTCTCCCCCGGAGCACAAAATTATTATATAATACCACGACTTCCGCCTTGGCGAAAGTCAAAAACATAGATCCATGATACACCGCACTATAAGCGTCATTACGGCTTTGGCCGTTACCTTAGGCGCATACGCCTATGACCATACAGATATACAAGGCACGACCTTCACGGTAGATACGATAGAGCACTATTATGTCGGACCGGGTTTGACGCATACACATCTGAGTTTCATCAACGGCAGTCGAGTGTTCCAGGCTTATATTCTCAAACTGGATACCAAGGCCGAGGGTGCCGAACGTATGCTGCCACGCGTCGAAATCGGCAATGACCAAGCACCCTTGGCCGAGCGTATTTCCGAGTTGGGCAAACGTCACACCAACGACCAATACCAATACCTGGCCGGCATCAACGGCGACTTCTTCATCGTATCCGCCTTTGCCGCACAACATCCGCTGGGCAATTCGATACTCGGCTACCCCAATATGACTTGTGCCATAGGCGGCAAATTGGCTGCACCGGATATGATAGATATCATCTCGCGCGAAAATGCCCTGATTATGGACTACAACGGCGGCGCATGGATTGATGCTACAGATATGTCGTACAACGTTCTCAGCGCCGATGGCAAGACGGTAGTGGGAGCCACGGCTTGCAACTACCCACGTGTGGGCGCTCAATTGATGATATACAACAGTTATATGGGCGAAACTACGGGCACGGATGGTTCCGGCCGCGAATTGGTACTACGCCCTGCTGTTTCCGGTCAGCGCTGGACTATCAATAGGCCTATGGACTTTGTCGTGGATGGTACATGGCGTCAAGGAGGCTCGACGGCCATACCGGCGGATGGTATAGTGCTGTCGTGCGGCGACGGATATGCCAACGAATTCATAGACAATCTTAAAGATGGTGATGCTGTCAAAATCGAAATAGGAATGTCGCTTCCCGCTTTCGGAGACTTGCGCCCCGATGTACGAGATGTATGCGGCGGCGACGTGCGCATCCTCAATTGTAATAATGTCACCACCTCGGCCAACCGTTGGATAAATACTCCGAGCGCCCAATATGGTCGTTCGCTGTGCGGATACAGCCAAGATCGCCGATACATCGTACTGTGTGCCGTAGACGCCGGAGTGCCCAATAGCAGTGGCGTCAGCTACTACGAGGCCGCCGACCTGATGCGCTACCTCGGATGCTACGATGCCCTTGACCTTGACGGCGGCGGCTCCACGACAATGTGGAGTGCACATGCCGGCATACTCAATGTCCTGCGCGACGGCAGCGAACGCGCTGTCGGCAACGGCATATTTATGCGCCTCGAAGCCCCGAAAGACGAAAAAATAGCCAAGATTCGTTTCGCCGACCCATATGCCAAGTTGCCGCTTTACGCACTATATCGTCCCGTGATATATGGGTACAATCAATACGGTCAGCTTATAGATACAGATGTCAAGGGCGTCACTCTGTCTGTGGACGAGGCTATGGGTACAATCAAGGATGACGGTACGGCGCTCTTCGTCACCGGTAGCGGAATGCACGCTCTGCGCGCATCGCTGCCCGGGGTGGACGATGCGACCATCGCCGTATCTGTGGACCCGAATGCCCTTGCCGCGCCCGAAGTGACTAATATCCTGACGGACAACCATAGCCGATGGGGTATCAAGCTTCGTGCACTCGTGGCCGGACGCTATGTAAGCGTCAACCCCGCCGCTTATACCTGGACAACGGATGCGCCCGAAATTGCCACTGTTGATGTCAACGGCGTTATTTCCGGATTACGCAACGGCACCACCGTAGCCACCGGAACAAATGTTGCCGGTAGTGTGTCCGTCAATATCACCGTAGAATGTACCCCGGCAGATAAGACACCACTCGATCCGGATGGAACAATCGATATCAATACGTGGAAGGTTACGCGTACGTCTATCGCCAATACCGTGGTAATAAACGCAATAAACGATGCTAACGGATTGGATATATCCTTCAAGCCATCATCGATGCGCGGAGCACGCTTGGCGTTGGCCAAGGAACTGGTATTGTTCTCCCAACCCGATGCTATCGAATTTGTGGTTAAGCCCGAGACTTCCAACCTCAAGAACTTCTCCGTGTCGTTAAACGCTCGTGGCCAAACATCTGTCAAAAAAGACTTTGGCGTGATTGAAGCCGGTAAAGAAACCACATTGCGCATCGACCTCAAAGACGTCATAAACACCGAAGATATGTCCTCATATCCGGTACGAGTTACCTCATTGGGACTCGAGCCGTCCAAGACAGGACAACAGGTGGTGAAAATAGAGTCAATGAAAGTTGTGTACGAGAAATATGACGGCATCGAAGATGTCAACGTCAATAGCGATAATGTGCTTCGCGTGGCAGTCTCCAACGGATTTGTTTCCATCCCCTTCCGCGCTGCCGAACTGACATTGACCGACCTTGCAGGTCGCACGGTGGCTCATGCCGCTCATGCCGCCGAAGTGGCAAGTCCCGCCGCTGCAGGTGTATACATCCTAAGCGCTCGTACCTCCGCCGGCACAGTATCGGCCAAGGTATACGTCCGCTAAGCAGCGATATATTGATATATTCTTCCGACATATTTCTCATAAATATTATGTCCGAAGCTGTCTTATGTCGATAACGATAAGGCGGATTCGGACGCTTTTTGCGAAAAAGCGTCCGCATTGGCTTGCTACGTCAAAAATAATTCGTACCTTTGTGCCACCAATGCCCGGATGGCGGAATCGGTAGACGCGACGGTCTCAAACACCGTTGGGGCGACCCATCCCGGTTCGAGCCCGGGTCCGGGTACTGCGGAGGAGAAAGACGCAAGTTTTTCTCCTCCGTTTTTATAGGCTTATAAGCCGAAATCGGGGGGGATGAGAGATGAATTGGAATAGGATGGACGATTAAATGATCTCAAAGGATTAGAGACGGAATTGGATTTAATACATGCATCCGAGTGGAGAAGCTAATCTGCTTTGGTAGAACTACTCAGCTATTGCTATGGTCCTTGATTTTTTATCCTAAAAAACGTTAATCAATATAAAGTCCATTAATTATTCTCTAATTTTGTTGGATAATTTATATTGTTACCAATCTAACAGATACTTCCGATGAAAAAAACAAAAGCCTCTCTCTCAGGCGAGTCCAGTCTCTGTTTGTCATTCCTTAGAATGGCAAAGTATGTGGTTGTCTCGGTCTGTATAGCCATAGCCACCTTTTCGTGTGACGATACTAACGAGCCAAACAAGCCGATGCCCACAGATGACTATATCGGCACACAGAGAAGAATCACCTTAGGCGCCGAGATGAAGGGCTTTAACGGAGCTGAATTTGAATGTGTAATCAAAGCCGAGGACGGGACTGTATTTCGTCGTTCGGGCAGCCACATTCGCACAAACGGCAAATCCGTGCTTACGCTTGATGCCGGGCTGAAGTCCGGTGTCTATCGTCTACTGGCTCTTGAAGTGCCGGTTGTAGGCGCCGAGTCCGATACCACGTGGGTTGATTATGGCCTGGGCTGTCGTGTGCGTATATCTGCCGAGGCTCAGACAGCCATAGTCTTGGATTTGTATGATCCTGACATGAACCTCGTCGGCGAAGGCTCGGAGGATGACCCGTATATCATATCAAGTGCCGAGCATTTGTGGCGACTTCGCGACTACACCAACAATGACGACAATAATAAGAAATTGACAAAGGATACGCACTTCCGTATGGAAAACGACATCCGTATGAAGGACATTTGCACTTCATCGGATCGCCACTATGGTTGGTTGCCCATCGGCAGTATCCCGGAGAACCCCTTCCGCGGTGTCTTTGATGGACAGAATTACAAAATCCAAGGGCTTTGGATTGATCGTCCACATTCTCCCGGTATCGGTCTGTTTGGATTTATAGACCAAGCGACGATCAAGAATGTCATCCTCTCCAATCCGGACGTCACCGGCAACTACGCAGTGGGCGCCATCGTAGGTGGCACTACATCGCCCGGCGATATTCGCGGTTGTTCCTCGTTGCACGGCTGTGTCGTGGATAGAGGCTCGGTGACAGCGCCCGAGGGTAGCGCCGGTGTCGGCGGTATGGTTGGCGTTGTTGACTGCACGGGCTTTTTGTGCGTAGACAGTTGTTACAATACCGGTACTCGCGTTTCGGGAGACTATGCCGTGGGAGGCATTGTCGGCGCCGGTTCGCTGTATTCGATGACTCAGGTGCTGGCATGCGAAAACAAAGGCTCTGTCGAAGCGCGATACACCGGAGCCGGCGGCATTGTCGGCTCGGTAGACTCGCTGATGATCATAGGATGTAGGAATAGTGCGACCGTCAGGGGCGGAATAAGCGCTATGAGCGGATCGATGGACAAAGGCGGTTATGGCACCGGCGGTATTGCCGGCGGCACCGGCGTGTCATTTATCTATTCATCACAAAATACCGGCGACATCACCGGTGCGGTAGGTGTCGGCGGCATTATCGGCAGCACGCGTATAGGCAATGATGACAGCAATTATGAAGGCGAATTATTATACAACAATTCGCTGGTAAAGAATTGTGGCAACACCGGCAATATCTCCGGTCGCACATCTGTCGGCGGCATTTGTGGAGAAGCACAATTCGGAGCATATGCCGTATATAATAAAGGAGCCATTACAGCTGCGGACAATCAATGCACCTTGGGCGGTATTGTAGGTAACACCTCGATAACCGTACTTCATAATGTCATCAATCAAGGTACCATAACGTCATCCTCCGCCGAATCGGCTGCAGGCGTAGTCGGCAAAACCACGTGGGGCGCACTCTATGGTTGCCAGAACTATGGTGAGGTTGCGGTAACATCAAAATATGCCGGAGGTATCGCCGGTTGGGTGGGCAACAACACTGTTGCAAACTACTGCTTTAACACCGGATTGGTAAACAATAACGGCACTCGCGCCACCGGCGGTATTATTGGCGAAGCGGGAGACGCTCGTGTGTGGACCGGTATGGATATCGCCGGCTGCGTCATAGGTGCAGCCGAATGTGTCATGGTTTTTGCCGGTCCCGTTCTTTCGGTAACCGGCACAGCAGTCACGCAAAACGTGGTCAAACATGCAGAAGCGTTTAAGAAGTTTTTCCATGTCTTGCATGTCGGTGAAGCCACTCTTGATTGGGCAATGGTGGCTTATGATGCTGTGACATATTCGATGAGCCTTTATGATATTTTCACTGAAGAAGATCTGAATGAAATCAATGTAAACCTCAACACCAAGGCAACAGCCATCGATAATGATGTGAAAGCTACGATAAAATCCATTCAAGACTCTTATGTGTTTGATACCACTAAGCTGCCGCAAGGTATCAGCGGGGCAGCGATAAATGGGTACTTTGACAATTTTAATAAAGCAATGGATTTCTACCAGGCATCCGATGACAACAATTCCATTATCAATTACAATCTAAACCGCACCCGCGAGGAGCGTGTCGGTGAGTTGGAACATCGTCAAGAAATCAAAGAAATAGTACAAAAATCGATTGCCGGCACATGTATTATAGTCGGGTCTGTAGCAAGTATCGTCTCGACTTTTGCTACAGCCGGCACGATGACGGCCGTCACCGCCGGAGTTATGGCCTCGATACTGACTTTCGTCGGCGGCGCAAACGCCATCGTCGAATGTGCCACCAATTTCGAAGTCAACGCCATAGTCGTCAATCAATGCACCAACCTGGGCACGATAAAGTCGGCCACGTCCGACTATGTGGGCGGTATCTTGGGCTACACTCAACAGAACTGCAAGCTCACCGATTGCCTTAATGTCGGTAATTATGACGGCGATATTAGCAAAAAGCATGTAGGCGGTATAACCGGCGAAGCTGATTCTCGCTCTGTCATCATGCGCAATATTTCGGTGGGTACAAACTGGTTCTGTCCTATTGCCGCTCATGAGGAGGCGTTGGTCGAATATTCGGACAACTACTACTACGCGGGAGGTAAATATGGTGTTTTGCCGTACTATGAAAACGCCACATCCGTAACTCTTGAACAATTGCACGACAAGACATTCTTCGAGAAAGTCCTAAATCTATCAGGATCAACACCATTGTGGCAGATAACTGATAAATCCGGATTCTTCCCGATACCTTGTCATTCCGAAATGGAAGCCCCTATTCAATAACAAAAACATAATGCTCCATAAATATGAAAACAAAACACATTTTATTCGCGTTACTGCTCACTTTGACACTGCCCGTATGGTATGGTTGCTCGGATGAGGACGAGCCTTCGGTTACGGACAATAAAGTCGAAGAAATCGAGGGGTTCAGGCTCAGCTCTTTTGCCTCCGAACTTATAAGATGGCGGCTTGGCGAAACCGGTGAGAATTATCGCATCATACTACATTCGCATGCCAATAATGAGTTGTATGATTTTGGCTTGAAGGTAAGCACCGGCGGCACTAAGTCGGTGTTCACAATGTATATTCCCGATCACAGCACATTGCCCGACGGCGAATATGATGCCATTGCCTTAAGTTCGGAGGGTACAACTATCGGGCCGCGCATGTATTTCAAAATTTCCCAAATGGTCGTCGAACAGATTGCTATGCGCGAAGGCAAATTCAAATTACGCGGTCATGGCACACAAGAGAGCCCCTATATAATTTCGTCCAAAAGCGACTTCGAGGAATTCGAAATTGGCCTTTACGAAGAGGGCAACTCTAATGGCTTCGGCCTCTTCTTTGAGCAGACGGCAAGTTTTGACGTGCCTCCTCGCAGCCAGATAATTATGGGTACTTATCATGCCTGTGAATCATTTGCCGGCAACTACAACGGCGGAGGCTATACTGTCAATGTTCCATACACCGGTAGCGCTACGGAAGGTAATGACTCAAATATCGGTTTGTTTAAGGAGCTGCTTCCCGGCGCAACAATTCACGATCTTACCATCAATGCCCTAATGCAGGGTATACATGATAATGGTGGGGCGTTGGCCGGTAAATCCTCGGGAAATGTTACTATCGCAAACGTCAATGTTGAAGGATCGATCAACTCCGACAATCATACCAATATAGGTGGTTTTATAGGATATGTCGCCGGTGATATTACTTTTACGGATTGTAGTCTTACGGCATTCGTACAAGGCAACAACGCCGTCGGTGGCATCATCGGCCGTTTTGCCGGCGGGACCTTGACAATCAACGACTTTGCCAATAGTAAAACAGAAAAAGATAAACTCGGCAACGTAAAGGAATATTATTCGCCGTTCTCCGTCTCGGCCACAGCCGACAATGCCGGCGGATTGGTAGGATATGTTGATGCCGGTTCGACTGTCAATGTCGAAGACATCACATTGTTGCACTCCGTACAAGCCGAAGATGGCTCGGTTAAAGCCGTGTCAGCCGACGGGAGCAATGTAGGCGGCCTGTTCGGATCGCTGAATAGCGTTGCTTCTTGCACGATTGAGGACGTCTTAATCAATGCACCCGTATATGGCGGCAATAATGTCGGCGGTATGATGGGATATGTCAACTTGGCGGCAGATATCTCGATGGAAAAATGTGTATTCAGCTCAGTTGCCGGCGGCAAAGACTGCGTAGGCGGATTCTTTGGCAAAATTAACGGGAACAAATTCCTTATCAGGTTTGAAGGCTCGGACAAGACCTCGTCAGTCAAGCAAACCGACAATGCGCTTGTGAAGGTAACCGGCGTAAGCAATGTAGGCGGTTTTGTCGGTAGACTGAATGGCGCAGATTTTTCGGGCAGCAAATTTTATATCAATACCGGAGTGTCTTGTACGGGAAACAACGTTGGCGGCATTTGCGGTATTCTCGAATCCACAACGTTGCACTCTGAAAGATTTGTTCTTTCAAACTCAATGCACATAAGTGGTCCCCAAAACATCGGTGGTATTGTCGGATATGCAAAAAGTAGCACGATTACAGGCAGCGCTCATTTGGATAAAAAACTCCAGGATTATAATGACATACCTGCCGCATCGTCATTTGAAAGTTCGTTTGCCGGCACCGTCGGCGATGGGACCAATGCCACATGCGTAGGCGGCATCGTCGGTACGGCAGAAAATTCCGTGCTGAGAGATATTTGTTTTACGGGCACTCTGGTCGGCTCGCAAAACGTAGGCGGCATTGTCGGTATGATGGTGAACGGAAACTCGGGGCAGCTTTATAACTGCTTTAACAACTCTCAGAAGATTACCAACAAGTCGTCCTCGTGCACCGCCGGCATTGTCGGGTATATTAAATTTTCATCGGCGTCATCCTTTGAAAATCTCATAAACTATGCCGATGTCGAAGGATCTGACAAAACGGGTGGCGTTTTCGGATACGTGGAATACATCAGCCCCAATAGCGACTTTGCTCTCGCCAACGCTGTCAATGCCGGCAATATTACCGGCAGCGGAAACACCGGCGGTCTGATTGCAAATCTGTACGACCACAAGTTTTATTACAAACTGCACAAAATAGACTATTGTGCCAATTATGGCAATGTCTCCAATAGTGGAGGCGGCAACGTCGGTGGCATCATCGGACACTTCAACTGCACACTTGCCTTGGTGATGCATTGTGCCAATCACGGAAATATCAAGGGTAGTGGCAACGATGTCATGGTCGGCGGCATCGCCGGACGCATGGGTACAAATGACGCAAGCGGCGTAAATACCGAGCGCAATATGGAGCTGTCATACAGCTGCAACTTCGGCGAAATATCAAGCGATACCGGCCAGTCTCACGTCGGCGGATTGTTGGGCTATCAAGAACAAGGCTCGCCAACGGATGATACTCATTATATGCTCCACAACTGCTACAATATGGGAGCTGTTCCATCAGATCAAAAAGACGATAATGGCGGTATCCTCGGCTACATCGATCATCATGGCGAAATTCAAAACTGTATAAATGTCGGCAAAGTCAGTCATGGTAACGGCTGCGTGGGCACACATAAGGATGGCGGTATATTCTACCACCACAACCTATACTATCTCAAGGATTCGGGCAAGGGTTGGTGTGCAGACGATTTCAAAGACGGAGACAAAGGCAATTCCTCGACATTCAAGGGTCTTGACTTCACGAATGTCTGGATGATTGACGACAACAACTCCAATAGTGGTTATCCATATTTGCGCGACTGTCCGTTCCAATTCAAGAAACAGACAAAATAACATAAGCGAACTATGATCGAGAGCGCATCATCTACCATGGTGCGCTCTCTCGCGTCTATTCATTTTGTTTGCGCTCGAAGCGGTCGCGGCGCTTTATAGCGAAATAACGGCTTAATTGTTTAATCTCAAGACAAATATTCCTCAAACCAATCCGGTTGTTTAGCGCTTATCCTTTTATTATGCCGTTACATTCGGGAGTAGGGTATTGGGTGTTTGGCAAAAATAAACTACTTTTGCAGTTATGATTGAGCGAGTGAAACCGAAGAAAGCCTTGGGGCAGCATTTTCTTACCGACATGTCGGTGGCCGCACGCATAGCCGATACCATTGACGACTATGCCGAGCGGTATCCCGTGGTGGAGATAGGCCCGGGCACGGGTGTGCTGACGCAGTTCCTGCTGCAAAAGGCCCCGGACCTAACGGTCGTGGAGATTGACCGCGAGAGTGTTGAATATCTTGACGAACACTTTCCGGAGTTGCACGCGCCGGGCCGTCGCATAATTTCGCGAGACTTTCTGCGCGAAGATCTTGACCGGCTTATGGGGGGTCGTGACTTCGTGGTCATAGGCAATTACCCCTATAATATTTCCTCGCAAATCTTTTTCAAGATTCTTGATTACAAGGACCGAGTGCCGTGCATCGCCGGGATGTTGCAACGCGAAGTCGCTTTGCGCTTGGCCGCACCTCCGGGCACCAAGGATCGTGGTATCCTGAGCGTGCTACTCCAATTGTGGTACGACGTTGAATACCTTTTTACAGTCGAGCCCGGCGTGTTCAATCCCCCACCAAAGGTGCGTAGTGGTGTGATACGTCTGAGGCGAAACGCTGTCACCGATCCGGGGTGCGATCCGGTACTTATGCGCCTTATTGTCAAGGCGACTTTCGGAATGCGCCGTAAAACTATCCGCAATTCATTGAAGGCTTTGCCGTTACGCTCGGATGCGGTCATTGACAGCCCATTGATGGCGTTACGTCCCGAACAGCTTTCCGTGGCTCAATTTATTGAGCTTACTAATATTGTCCAGCCGCTGCTGGTTGCCTCGGCGCCGGCAGTATCTAAAAACGTCGAAAAGTTATGAAAGAGTACACCGACGAATATCTTGAGCATATCCGCAAGATTATACATGACAAAGATGTAGACCAGGCCCGTAAGGAGCTTAAGGATTTACACCCGGCCGACATCGCCGAGTTGTATCAGAATCTCGACCTCGAGGAAGCCGAGTTCCTATACAAATTGCTGGACGAAGACACGGCCGCGGACGTCCTCATGGAATTGGACGAAGACGACCGTCGCAAGCTGTTGGATGCCATGCCTGCCGAGCAGATTGCCAAGCAGATAGATCACTTGGATACTGACGACGCCGTAGACCTTATCCAGCAATTGGACGAGGAAGACCGTGACGAAATCCTCTCGCATATAGACGATGTCGAGCAGGCCGGCGACATTATCGACCTGTTGAAATACGACGAAGACACCGCCGGCGGTCTTATGGGTACGGAGATGATTGTCGTCAACGAAAATTGGTCTATGCCTGAGTGTATCAAGCAGATGCGAATGCAGGCCGAAGATGTGGACGAGATATACTACGTCTATGTCGTCGATGACGATAATAAACTGCGTGGCGTGTTGCCACTGAAGGAGTTGATTACGCATCCCTCGGTATCCAAAATCAAACACGTCATGGAGACCGATCCCGTAAGCGTGAAAGTGGATACGCCCATAGACGATGTGGCTCTTGATTTCCAGAAATACGACCTCGTGGCTATGCCCGTTGTCGATTCGATAGGCCGCCTTTTGGGGCGTATCACCGTCGATGACGTCATGGATCAAGTGCGCGAAAGCACCGAGCGCGACTACCAATTGGCTTCCGGTCTTTCGAGTGACGTTGATGCCGATGACAGCATCTTTGCACAGACCAAGGCTCGCATTCCGTGGCTGCTTATAGGTATTGCCTCCGGAATTTTGGCCTCGCTCATTCTCGGTACTTTCGAGGCCAAGCTGGAGGCCGTTACGGCTTTGGCACTGTTTATCCCGATCATCGGCGGTACCGGAGGTAACGTGGGTGTGCAGGCCTCGGCAATCGTGGTACAATCTCTGGCAAACGGTACCCTCGAAATCAAAGAGTTCAGTAAACAGTTAGGCAAGGAAGTCCTTATAGGCTTGATGAATGCTACGATAATATCAACCGTAATATTTGTATACAATCTCATCACTTTACCGGACGAATTTGCCGTGACCATATCGGTGGCCGTGTCGCTGTTTATTGTGGTAATGTTCGCTACAATTTTGGGCACGGTTGTACCGCTGACGCTCGAGAAGTTGCATATCAACCCCGCCCTTGCTACAGGTCCTTTTATTCAGATATCCAATGACATTGTCGGTCTGGTCATTTACGTCCAAGTGGCAACGTATTTCCTCGGCGTGTTCGGCACTCCGGCACCTTGATGCCTTTGTGGCAACCAAGTCGCATTGATTTCGCCGATTAGCCTGCCGTATGACCGTGTACGCGGCTATGCATCGCGGTTGATGTAGCCAACAAAATGATTTTTATTTTGGCGGTTCGTGGAAAATTGGTAACTTTGCAGTCGAAAATGTAGACCAAGCGGCTAAATAGCGGCTATAGTCTTGTAAAAATAGAAACATAATCCGATAATGAAACGCAACATGTACATAGCATCGGCAATGATACCGCAGACATTGACAGCAGTTATGTCTATGGGTATGATGATGTATATGCGATGTTCACGGAGTCGGATGTAGATGTTTCGCGCATAGTTTTCTGCGAATATTGATTAGACATTGCGCCGACTCCCATATGGGGTCGGCGCTTGTCGTATGTACTTAAACAATAAACAACATAATGCACGACACAATTGACTACACAAAACTGCACTTTGCTACACGTCAGATCCATGCCGGATCAGACAAAAACGACAAAACATACGCCCGCGGCCTTGCTATCTATCCGACAGCGGCTTACCGTTATCCGACATGCGACTATGCGGCAGGACTTTTTGACTTGAGTATCGGCGGCAATATCTATACACGCCTGATGAATCCCACTACGAGCGCTTATGAGGAACGTGTGGCGGCATTATATGGCGGGGTGGGGGCCTTGGCTACCTCCTCGGGCATGTCCGCCGTTGTGCTCACGGTTACATCGCTGGCAGCTCAGGGCGAGAATATCGTCGTATCCCCCTTGCTTTACGGCGGGACCTACAACCTCTATCGCCACACTTTACGTCGCCTGGGAGTGGACGTGCGCATAGCCGCCTCCACCGATCCGGAAGCTTTTGAGGCTCTTGTTGATGATAGGACGCGCGCCGTATATGCCGAATCGATGGGCAATCCGACGTGCTATGTGCCCGACCTTGAAGGGCTTGCTTCTGTTGCCCATCGCTACAATGTGCCGTTGGTCATTGATAATACTTTCGGCGCAGGAGGATACCTGTGCAATCCTTTTGACTGGGGCGCCGACATCGTTGTGGACAGCGCCACCAAGTGGATAGGCGGACACGGCACGACAATGGGCGGTATAATCGTTGATGGCGGGCGCTTTGATTGGGCCGCTTCGGGCCGTTTCCCTCAAATCGCCGGCCCCGATGAGGGCTACCACGGTCTCAATCTCTGCGAAGCATTCGGCCGAGCTGCCTTTATCGTCAAGTGCCGTGTAGATGGTATGCGAGATTTAGGCGTATGTCCGTCACCTTTTGACAGCTATCTGCTGGCGGTAGGCGTGGAAACGCTTGCGCTGCGCGTGCGTCACCAGGTTGAGTCGGCCCAACGGCTGGCTGTGTACTTCAAAAACCACCCGAAGGTCAAGATGGTAAGCTACGTTGGTTTTGAAGATCACCCCGGCCATGCAAATGCGGCCAAGTATTTCCGTGACGGACTTGGCGCGGTGTTATGCGTCGAATTACGTGGCACGTTGCAGACGACGGTGCGCTTTGTCGAGGCGCTGCAACTGGTTACGCACGAGACGATGATAGGCGATTCGATTACCGCCGTGTCTCATCCCGCGTCCACGACGCACCGTCAACTCAGCCAGAGCGATCTTGTTGCCGCCGGCGTCACACCTACGCTGCTGCGCTTGTCGCCGGGGCTGGAAGATGTCGAGGATATTATAGCCGATTTTGAACAGGCTTTCAGTAAGATAGATGTCAATGAGTAATCCGCAAATATATCGTCATCCCGGGACGTTTGCCCTCGAACAGGGTGGCTCTATCGAGGGTTTGGAAATCGCTTACCACACTTATGGCAAGCTTGATGCCGAATGTTCCAATGTCGTTTGGGTATGCCATGCACTGACGGCCAATAGTGAGGTGGCTGACTGGTGGCCGCACACGGTGGAGCCCGGCGGCTTTCTTGATCCGGAGAATTACTACATAGTATGCGCCAATATATTAGGCTCATGCTACGGCACCACCGGCCCTTTGAGTATCAATCCCTCTACCGGACACCGCTACTATGAGACTTTTCCGGCTGTCACCATAGCTGACATGGTGCGCGCCCATAGATTGCTGGCCGATCATCTGGGTATCAGTCGTATACATGCCCTTGTGGGTAGTAGTGTCGGCGGCTTTCAGGCTGTCGAGTGGGCCATTCAAGAGCCGTTGCGCTTTGGAACGCTTGTGCTTATCGCTACCGATGCATATGCTACGCCGTGGACCATAGCGATAGACGAGACCCAGCGCATGGCCATATATGCGGATGCCACCTACGGAGCGCATACACCTGATGCCGGTGCTGCGGGACTGGCCGCGGCGCGTGCCATAGGGATGCTGACGTATCGTGGCGGCAGCGGTTATAATGCTACGCAGCGTGATATCGAATGCCGTGATAGTGTCCCCAAGACGCATCGCGCATGTACTTACCAGCAGCACCAAGGCCAAAAACTTGTACATCGGTTCAATGCATATTCGTACGTCTCGATACTTGACGCTTTTGATACACACAACGTTGGCCGTGGCCGCGGTGGGGTCAAGGCCGCTTTGCGGCGTATAACAGCACCGACGATAGTTGTCGGCATTACTACCGACATTATTTTCCCGCCCCGGGATATGCAGCGACTTGCATCCGATATTCCAAATGCCGTGTATCGCCAAATAGGCTCATCGATGGGACATGACGGATTCTTGGTAGAGCATGCTCAGCTTAATGCCATTCTTAAGCAATTTATTTAGACTCAATAAAATAGTATATGCCAATACAGCCTACACATCTCAATATAGCACTATTTGGACTTGGCACGGTAGGCACGGCCTTCTGTCGTGTGCTCTCGACCTGCGCCAATGCCCATGCTTCCATACGCCATATCGTAGTACGCAATATCCATCGTCCGAGACCGGCGGATATTCCGACTTCTTTGATTACGGATGATGCTGATAAGGTTTTTGCCGACAAAGATATAAATCTTATTGTCGAAGTGATAGACGATGCCGATGCCGCCTTTGATATAGTCAGTCGAGCCTTGCGTCGTGGCCTGTCGGTGGTTTCAGGCAATAAGGCTATGATTGCCGCCCGATTGCCCGAGCTCATATCTTTGCAACACTCCGGGGGCGGGGCGCTGCTGTACGATGCCTCATCGTGCGGATCCATCCCGGTGATACGCAACCTCGAGGAGTATTATGACAATGATTTACTTTTAGAAGTTCGCGGCATTCTCAACGGGTCGTCCAACTACATACTTTCGCGCGTATTTGACCACGGCGAGAGTTACGGCGATGCTTTGGCTTTGGCTCAGCGCTTGGGCTTTGCCGAGAGTGACCCGACGCTTGATTTGAGTGGCAGAGATTCGCTCAATAAATTGGTTATCATTACGATGCACGCATTGGGTGTATATGTAGATCCTGTGGATGTTTTTGTCTACGGCATACAATCCATAAATGACGACGATATCCGTTATGCAGTCGAAAAGCGTGTGAAAATTAAGCTCGTAGCACAGGTTGCCAAGGTTGCGTCCGACCGCTTCACCATGTTCGTAATACCCGAATTCGTCACTCCCGACCGCTATATCTATGGCGTAGACAACGAATACAACGGTGTGGTCATACGTGGCGAGTGCTATGACCGTCAATTTATGTTTGGCAAAGGCGCCGGCGGCAACCCCACGGCATCGTCCATACTCAGTGACGTCATGGCTCGCTACCATGATTATCGCTACGAATACAAGAAGAAGGCTTTTGCTAACCGTCCGACCTTCACCGATGATGTTGTCTTGCATATATATGCACGTTATGATTCTACGGACATCGTCGCATTGCTGCCGTGGCGACATATAGACGAGGGCTATTGCAGTGCCGGGTACAACTATGTCATAGGTGACGTGGCTTTGGCTGATTTATATGCCCAACGTAAGGCCTTGGCGGAAGCTTCGGATATTTTTTTGTGCAACTTTAACCGCTTTTTTACCGATCGAGACGATTGAGTCGGGTGACTGCTTGACGAGTAAATACTAACTAATTGTATCCATAAAGCAAATCCGGTTAGGTTCAAATGAGGACCAAACCGGATTTATTGTCAGTATGTAATTGGATGTCAGTGCTTGAGTGGAATTGTGATTGTGAATAGCAGCCCGGAAGGGCGATTGTGCGCTACAGCTACGGTGCCGCCGTGCCATAGTATTGCGTTCTTGACTATGGCTAATCCCAAACCCGTGCCTCCGGCTTGTCGCGAGCGCCCTTTATCTACTCGGTAGAAACGCTCGAACAGCCTGGGTAGGTGTTCGTCGCTCACCCCCACGCCGTTATCTGCCACGGTGAGTATGGCTTTGTCTCCGGCGCATTTTAGACGGACGTCTATGATGGTGCCTCCACTGTAAGCTATTGCATTGTTTATCAGGTTGTGCATCACTGATATAAGTAGCGCTTCGTTGCCGTTGACAATTGCCGGAGCATCACAGGTGCAAGTGATTGAGAGGCCCTTCTTGGCGGCAGCGTCTGTATTTTCTGTCACTGCTTCGCCAACTATGTCGGCTAAGTTGACACCTGCGCGAGTTATTGCAGTGTTGCCGTCCTCAAGACGCGTAATGGCCGACACGTCAGCCAGGAGGCTTTGCAGTCTTTGGCAAGAGGCAAGGCTGCGCCGCAGAAAGTCCTCGCGATGTGCGGCGTCCATCTCGGGGTGCGCCAAGAGTGTCTCCATACATAGAGCCATAGAGGCCACGGGCGTTTTAAGCTCGTGGTTGATATTGTTGGTCAGTTCGCGCTTGATGCGAATCTTTTCCTGTTCCTGCTTCAGCGCTGCACGGTGCTCGCGGTCGCGATCGACAACAGCCTGTTGCAATCGCGAATACAAACGCACTATATTGCCGGAGATTTCGCCCAACTCGTCATGTGGAAAGCCGGGAGAGTCGTATATGCGGTCGCCGGCTTCGGCATGTCGTGCAAAGTCGCGCAGGCGTGCGATATTTTGCCCGGCACGTCGCGTAACCCAATATCCGAAAAAACACATAATTATAGTGATGCCTATCATAAACCACAGAAACCCATAATCGGCGCTCAGAAACTCTTGCAAGCTAATCGAATAAGGTACGGCAGTGCGCACGATGCAATCGCGGCCGCGGGTGGCGCTGTAGAAATATGTCTGATCCGTGCTCTGGCTGTATCGTCGGGCGCTGGAGCCGTGCCCCGATTTCATCGCTGTTGCAATTTCTTCACGGTCAAGGTGATTGGCGTTCGGTAGTCGGTCAAGCGAATTGTCATAAATCACTTTGCCGCTGTTGTTTATGACCGTAATTCGCATATCCTTGAATGGGTAGGGACGTGCGGCGTCGGGATCGAAGATGCTGTCGGTGTTGTATTCGTCCAGTATACGGTTGTTGATTAGCTGTAATTGTGCATCCAATTCGTCCGCCTTATAACGCCTTTCGCGGTAATACTGGAATACGGCAAGGCATCCTACCAGCAACCATGAGTATACAACAAGACCTATGAACAGCCTATGATGGTAAGATGTCTTATGGTTTAAACCCATATCCGTATCCCGCACGAGTGATAATATGTTTACCATAAGGCGCTATCTTGGCGCGCAGACGCGTGATATGGACATCGACAACGCGGTCTACGACTACCACTTGTTCGGGCCAAACCTTGGCCAGCAGTTCTTCGCGACTGAAGATATGCCCCGGGTCGGCCATCAGTGTCGCCAAAATCTCGAAC
The DNA here is from genome assembly GCA_002478045.1 of Porphyromonadaceae bacterium UBA7555. GTDB lineage: Bacteria > Bacteroidota > Bacteroidia > Bacteroidales > Muribaculaceae > CAG-873. Next base: position 63,826 of record DLLT01000031.1, on the reverse strand, counting down.
TCCTTGCGTGGCATAGCTACGTCCTTCCCGTCCACGGTGCATTGCTTGCTGTCAGTGTCTACTCTCAGCCCTTGACATTCAAGAATATGTGGTGCGTGTGATGTCGGGGCATTGTCGGAGTGAGTGCGTCGCAATACGGCCTTGACGCGTGCCAGGACGTTGCGCAACGAGTAAGGCTTGGTGATATAGTCGTCGGCGCCCAGTTCGAGTCCGGCGACCATGTCTTCGACGTCATCGCGGGCAGTGCAAAATATTATCGGAATATTAGATGTGGCCGGATCGCTTTTGATCATTCGAGCCAAGCGTGTGCCGCTGACCGCGCCCATCATAATATCCAAGAGTATTAGGTCAAACGTGCGGAAGTCCAGCGCCAACGCCTCTTCGGCACTGTAAGCCACGGATACTTCGTAGCCCTCGGCTTCGAGATTGAAGCGCAACGCTTCGCACAGGGTCTCTTCGTCGTCCACCACGAGGATGTGGTATGGATGCTCCTTTGTAGCCATTGTTTAGCGTATTTGGGTTTTTGTTTTCGTCTGGGCAAAGTTAGCGTTTTTTTTGATGGTACGATACTATTTGTCGATATTCTTAACATATTGTTAATCTTGACCGGATGGCCCGATTGCCGACAATATTACACATTATTATATTATAGGGACTCATTTTACAGTATGAGCAGTTTCACTTCGGATGAAATGTTGCATCGCCTCGGCTGTAAAAACTGGGCGTACGGAAACGGACACTACAGTTGTATAGCATTACAGCTTTCCGCCATGGCAGGTGTATAATGTTAAATAGTATTTACATTTACAAATGATATATAAACAACCTTAATAAAACGCGTCTACGTCCGAAAAAAGAGGTACATTTGTATGAAAATCCTGCAAGAACCCGATTTGAAGACCAACCATTGGAACTCATTGGTGTGCTCCCATAGCGCGAAAGGAGTGACAGAAGCCCTGAAAACGACTTTAGCGTTGCGTATCTTGTTGTGTTAATCAATTATAGACAAGTATGTTAACCTTGAATATAAACATTTTTAATTAGTTATGAAAAAACAGCTATTTCTACTGTTATTTTCCCTCATCACGATAATGGCGCAAGCCCGAGTCGTGACAGGTACCGTCTACGACTCCGACGGCGAGCCCGCCTTAGGAGCCTCTGTCACCCTAAAAGGTGCCAAGACCGGTGTCGCTACCGATTTTGATGGTAAATACTCCATCAATGTCCCCAACGACAATGCCGTCTTGGAATTCTCTATGGTAGGCCATAAGACCGTATACGAGACTGTCGGGTCGCGTACAGTCATCGATGTCAACCTGCCTGCAAATGCTGAAGTATTGGACGCCGTGGTCGTAACCGCCATGGGCCAGAGCCAAGCCAAGAGCAAACTTAACTTCGGCGTACAGGAACTCAAGAGTGACGAAGTGCTCGCCGGTCAGTCCGCCAACTTCGTCAACTCGCTGCAAGGTAAGGTGGCCGGTGTGCAGGTCAGCACCTCCGGCGGTTCGCCTAACTCCGCCTCGCAGATTGTGATCCGCGCCATCTCGTCTATCAACAACGCCCAGTCCAACGAACCCCTTTTCGTTGTCGACGGTATGCCCATCCGCGGCGGCGGTTCGTCCATCGGTGATATCAACCCCTCCGATATCGAAACCATGAGCGTGCTAAAAGGCGCTGCTGCTTCCGCTCTCTATGGTCAGGAAGGTGCAAACGGCGTTATCATCATTACCACCAAGAGCGGTAAGGAAGGTAAAGTCAACGTGACCGTCAACGGCGGTTGGGAAATCTCCAATACGCTCAACCTCCCCTCTTTACAAAAAGAATATATCGGTGGTTCCAACGGCTTCTATGTAGCCAACTCCTCCGGTGGCTGGGGTCCCAAGATGAACAGCGATGACGTATACTATGACAACGTCGGCAACTTCCTCGGCACCGGCTTTATGCAGAAATACGACATATCGCTCAGCGGTGGCAACGAAAAATACTCGGCTTACGCTTCCGCCAACTTCATGGACAACGAAGGCGTTGTGCCCAAGGACTACAAGAAACGTCTCGGCGTATTTGTCAAAGGCGAATTCACGCCCTCCAAGACTATGAAAATAATGCTCTCGGCCAACTTCATCGACAGCAAGGCTCGCGGCTTCGGCAACTCGATGAGCACCATCTACGGCTGGAGCATCAACCGGGATATGGCTGACTACAAACTCGAAAACGGACTTCCCAACTGGAGCAACCGTTACGATGATTGGGACATCCTCACCAACAGTCAGCGCGTCGGTGCAACTCTGTCCCCCTACTACAGCCGCTATATGGACAAGAGCCTTACCGAAAGCTCTCGTGTCATTATCAATGGCTCAATCCAGTGGGAACCCATCAAAAACCTCACAATCACCGGCAAGGTCAACTATGACAAAGGCTGGTCATCTTACGAATCATCCACAGTACCTCGATTCACCACGGCTGGTTCCGAATTCATATTCGACCCGATATACGATGATGAAGGCAACCAAATCGGGACGGAATTCCCCTCGGCCATCAAGCAGGCATACGATGAGCGTATGGGCACATACACTTTCCAACCCTCGCGTAGCGAACGTGCCACCGCACAACTCCTCGGCAACTATTACTGGAAAATCAACGACAACTTCAACTTGAACTTCTTCATAGGTGGCGAGTATTCCGAAACCAAGTCTTATAGCGCCGGCCTCGGCGGTGTACACTACGTGCTTGACGGCGACTTCTATTCGCTCAACAACTGCGACAACGAGTACCTCAAGTACGGCACAGGCGACTACAACGTCTACCTGAACCACGCCAAGCGCAACAAGTTCGGCTACTTTGGCGAAATTCGCTTCGACTACCGCAACGTTATCCAATTGTCCGTAACCGGACGTCTTGACGGATCCTCAACGCTCAAGCAGATGGATTCCACATACTTCTATCCCTCCTTCACCGGCGGTATCATTTTCTCCGAGCTTCTCGGCATAGGAACCTCCAACGGCATATTCAACTATGGTAAGATTCGCGGTAACTGGGCAAAGGTAGGTAAAGATGCACCCGCCAACCAATTCAGCGACAACTACAAGCAATGGTCCACCTTCCCCGATAAGGGCTTCGGTGTCAACCCCACTATCTCCAAGGCCATCACCCTCGAACCCGAGATGACCAAGTCTTGGGAAATCGGAGCCGACCTGCGCTTCTTCCGCAACCGCACACGTCTTGATGTAGCTTACTACAACACCAGCGTGGACAACCAGATTGTAACCGTGCGCGTATCTCCCGCATCGGGTACCATCCTGCAGACACGTAACGAGGGTTGCATCGAAAACAAAGGTCTCGAACTTACCCTCAACCAAGACATTCTCTCCACTAAGGACTTCTCGTGGACCGCTACGCTCAACTTCTCGTACAACCGTGGTAAAGTGCTCTCTTTGCCCGAGAACGTAGCCCTCATCCAAGGCGGACAATATGGTGATATATTCACCGTAGCTTACGCCGGCGAATCCACCACCGGTCTTGCCGGTATTGACTACGAACGCAACGATGCCGGCGATGTCCTCATCGACGAAAACGGCCTTCCCAAAATCTCACCCGTAAAACAGACTTATATCGGTAACCGTGAACCCGACTGCCTCCTCGGCCTCGGCTCCACCTTCACGTGGAAAGACCTCTCGCTGTCCTTCCTGCTCGATGGACGTATCGGCGGCGATGTAGCCAATATCACCGGCCGCAGTCTCTACTCCAACGGTCAGAACGCATTGCTCGTTCCCTACCGCAATCGCAAAGTCGTGTTCAAAGGTGTGATTGACAATGGTGACGGTACCTATACCCCCAACACCACTCCCGTCATCCTTGACCAGACGACGTTCAACAACTATATTTACAATGTATCGTCCAACTTCATCGAAGACGGATCGTATCTGCGTATGAGCTACGTGACACTTGCTTACGACTTCTCCAACCTGATGAAACGTCTCGGCAGTGCCAACCCCATCAAGGGTCTCAAGTGCTCGCTGACAGGTCGCAACCTCTTCTTGTTGACCAAATATACCGGTGCCGACCCGCAAGTGATGCCCTCAGCATCCAACGGTACGGGCTCCATGGGTATCGACAACTACAGCGTCCCCAGCCTCCGCAGCTTCAACTTCAATGTAAACGTTACATTCTAAGTCTCTCCGACCAATATATATAAATCACGACTTTATCATACACAGATATGAACAAGATAAAATCCATAGCTTTGGCTGCCCTGCTGGGTGTTACAGCGGTATCTTGCGATGATGTCCTCTATGAGAATGTCAATCCTGATGTCGCTCACCGTAATACCGCTTCGCTCGGACTGCCCGTACTGGTATTCTATGCCAGCCAGATCAACTATGACCACGCCGAGTACAACGTCTATCTGTCTCAATGCCTCACCACAATGGGCAAGAGCCAGACAGGTACGTATGCATACAAGAGCGGCTGGCAGTTCCTGACCATGAACCGTCACCCGCAATGGCGTCGTCACTTCTACGACATAGGTGTCAATGGCAAAGAACTTATCGCTAATGCCGAGGAATTAGGCTCGCTCAACTACGAATACATCGCACGCGTAATCCGCTTGATGTCCACTCAGTTGACTACTGACGCTTTCGGTGATATGCCTCGCAGTCAAGCATACGAGAGCAATTCGCCCAAGTATGACACCCAGGCATCCATCTATGATTGGATGCTCAAAGAAGCAGACAACCTCACGGATGAACCCGGAGCAGAAGAACCTTTCTTCAGCAATGCCGTAAATTGTGAAACCAATCAGAAGATTGATGTTACTCAAGATCGTGTATACTCCGGTGACCTTAACAAATGGAAAGGCTTGGCTTACGCAATCAAAGCTCGCCTGTTGCTCCGCAATATTCCCAATGTTGATCGCTCGTCCGCTACTTGCCAGAAAATCATTGATGCAGCTCAGAAAGCAATTGATACATGGCGCAGCGGCGACCTGCTTTACGGCGAATGGTTCGGCAACGAGCCCCGCTACAACTTTGATGGTGGCGTGACCGAAGAAAACGCGCAGTGGTCCGAGTCACAGCCCGTCATCAACTCATGGGAATCTCGCGCCAACCTGTTGACTGATGCCGTACCCTCCAAATTCTTTATGGAGAATTGCCTCGGTGTTATCAATCAGGGCGTCGAAGGTAAGCAGGGCGTGCATGATAGGGAGAATTGCTATGGTAACGATCCGCGTCTCGAACTCTTATTTGCCCCGAATAAAGGACCGGTTAGCGCTTCTAACAGCAGTGAGGTTGTGATGATGCGCTATCTTGAAAATAATATCGGCGCCGGTTCATCCTACAAGCAGGCTCACTTCCCATCGCTGTATTGTGGCGCTTATGCCGCCGGCAAAGATGCCTATACTCCACTATTCACTATGGAGGAACTCTACTTCATACAGGCAGAGGCATACTATTGGATGGGAAACAAAGAGCGCGCGTGCGAACTCGCCAAAGAAGCCTCGAAGTGGAATATTCAGCGCCATTTCGATCGCTACCAGCAGGACAACCCCGGAGCAGTTCCTACGGATAGGGGTTGCGGGCCTCTCAAAACCAATGCCGCCATTACGCGTTGGGGTCGAATCATAAATGCATTCCTTGAGAACGTAGGAGAGGGCAAGGTTAAGCCGGCATCGGAGATAGGCAATATGCATTACTTCTTCAACCCCTCGCAGTACACCCTCAGCGACCTTATGATGCAGAAGTACATAGCTATGTATATGCAGCCCGAACAGTGGACCGACCTTCGCCGTTATCATTACTCCAACAACCGTAACGGCTATGGTATCGGCGACAGCAAAGAGATTGTATATCCCGGCCTGCGTCGCCCGTACAACCTCTACCAAGCATTCTGGGTTGACGGACTTACCGATGCAGAAAAAGAAAATACGTGGGTTCAACGTTACAACTACGACCCCGAGACCGAAGAGAAGTATAACCTCGCCGAGCTCGAACGCTTGGGCGCTGCCAAGAACTACAAATGGCTGCGTAAACCCATGATTTGGGCCGAGGAATATGGTGTACGCACATCTTTGACTGCCGAATAAACTCTCTCGTGTACGACTACAATAATAAGCAACCACTAATATAGAATATAATATGAAATTCCAATATAAGACATTGCTCTTGGCTCTCGGAGCTGTGGCCATGCTCACCTCCTGTGAGAAGAACGACCCGCTGGAATCCGTTGTAGAGCCCGGACAGAAAGTACCCACCGCATATTGGGAGGTTGGCTCAACCGCATGCAAAGCCGGAGAGTCCTTCACATTCCTGGGTAAGTATACGGTGGATTACGAAGGCGCTACGCCTGCCTACTCGGAGGTATGGTACCGCGTGGTGCGTGACGAGTCTGCCGCTGCTACCGTAAAGCTTGGCGGCGCAAGCCTCAATTACACCAAGACTGTTACCGATAATCAGGTTATGCGTTCGTATCTGCCTATAGCTCGTTTTGCCCACGACCAGGCTGTATGGGAGGGCCACGAATTTCATGTTACGGGCAGCGTGCCTGTTTCGCGCACCCTGAAGCCCGTCAACTGGACTGACGTGTCTACTTGGGATAGCGAGCGCTTTGCTCAATACTACCCCGAAGGCTTTGCCAACGAATTCAATACCGAGGTCATAGAATTACTGACCAAAGATTCGACATACTACAACGCACTGCGTCAGGTGTATATCAGCCATCCGTTCACTATGGAACAGTTTGCCGAGGTAAATGCCAAGTACAATCTTGCATTCCCCACAAACATTGATATGACCACTGAAGACAAAGGCGCAGGCGAAAAGTCCGATCTGTGGTTCGCCACAACTCAAGCATCGGATGACGCTATCATTGGATGGTACTACGTGACCATTGATGCCAACGGCAAAAAAATTGTGCACGAGGTAGCCAAAGACGTTCAGAAACAAGAAGGCATCAACTACTATCCTGTATACAAATCCTGTGAATGGGTCTTCTGCCGCTACGATGACGACCTCGGTGCCATCATCACGACTGTACGTCCGGCATACATCCCCGCGTTCAAGGAACTTCTCGCTACTATAACTTTTGACCAATGGATATATGATAGCGCCAACAAGGTCTACAAAGTCGAATTCTCGCGTAAGTACTCGCTCGAAGCGCAGTTCCGCGTATACGACTCCAATGGCGAGGAAGGCATAGCCAACGATGTACGCACAATCTCTATCAACTGATACGTCCCACATTTAAGACATTACCGCACAAACTATGAAACTCTTAAAAAAATCGCTAATCGCTTTGGGTTGCGTGCTGGCACTGTATGGATGCAAGGACGCCGAGCCCTCCTTCCAGCAATATCCTAACCCCGATGTTGACTTCACGTACAATATCAGTGGCGATGAATATACGTTGGACTACTATGTGGTATCCACCATCCAGTTCAACAACACCTCTGCCAAGTCCGGAAACGTATCCTGGGACTTCGGCGATGGCGAAACCTCCACGGAAGCCAACCCCCTGCATAAATTCAAAAAAGCAGGCACATATCGCGTAACTCTCACCATTGACGGTGTAGGCTCCAAGACCTATCCCATCATGATTTATGACATCGTCCCCGTGCTTACCGTCAAAGAACAGTCTACCGAAATCGTGGAATTCGACAACACCCTTATGACTTTCAACCTTGAGCTCCCGAACCCCGAGAACCTTAAGGTGAAATACGTCTGGACATTCCCCGAAGGTACTGTTGACGCCAACGGCAATGCAGTGACCACCTTCACCGGATATTCCGATGAACAGGGTAATGTCGAATACCCCGAAGCCGTGAAATTCAAAAACATCGGCTCGCAAAAAATACAGATTGCCACATGGTTTGACGTCAACGGTGAAGATCGTCGCCTTGAGGATACCTATCTCAATGTACAAGTAGGTTACAATAAAGAAGTACCCACGCTCTACTACGCAGAGAAAGGTGGCAACATCAAGGCTATGAAGATTATAGACCCCACAGAATTGCCCAAGGGCACTAAGATATTCCCGTATGATATGGGCGTGAGCGCAGGCAACAACTGCTTCAATCTCGTATATGCCGATGTCCCCGGAACCGATGAAGAAGGCAAGCCCAACACCGAAGGCTGGATTTACATTCTCGATGCAGGTAAGCAGTACTACTACATCAATGACGAGAACGGCGTTCTCGGTGATGGCAAGATAGAGGCAATGCGTCCCGATGGCACCGGCGTCAATACCGTAATTACGAACGTGGGCGGTCCCGCCTTTGCAGATCCGTTCCAAGGCTTCGCTTCCGGAGACTATCTCTACTACAGTGACCGTAATACCGGTATATCTAAGATAGAGCTTACAAAACGTGGCGAGGTGCAGGGCAAGTTGCAGTCCGGAAGCAGCTTCACCCGTGACAGCTATATGGTACAGAACAACTTGATACCTTTCTACGGACGTGGCATCGCTTACGGTGCAATCCACGTAGCTCATCAGAAACTGAACGATGGATGGTGGTACTGGGTTAAGAATTACTCCGGTAACGGTATCTACCGCTTCAAAGAAACCGATATATATGCCACTCAAAAAGAAGCCGAGGCCAAGGCACTGCCCGCTCCCGTGCTCTTCTCCGGTATAAAGCCCCGTGCAATGGTTATTGACGAAACACGTAAGGCGATGTACATTTGGCGTATAGGTTCGGAAAAAGGCTTTACCGCCTACGAACTGCCCTCCTATACCGACCCCGGAGATGAAAAGAAATATACAAAGTTCGTCTCTATGGAGGCTGACGCAGTCAATACGACATCAGACGAAGGTGTTTTCACTTGCCAGCTTGCCCTGGACAAAGAGACCGGACGCGTATACTTCTGCTTCCGTCCCGATGCCAAGGACAGCTCCAAGATAGCTGCCGGTATATGCTACTATGATCCTGACACCAAGAAAGTAGTACACTACGGCGACGCCAACGACCTCGGTATGGGTATCTGTATCAACCCCAACAAGAGCAAACTCTTCTAATCAGAGTTATATCTATCACAAAACAAAGGCGGCTGTCCACCACAAATGCGTGGCGGCAGCCGCCTTTTGCTTTGTGTTTTTGCCGAAAGTTGCTCGGAAATATACAGTAACCCTAAATTAAAGGCTACGACAGCCGTTTATATTTGTTTGTAGCATATATTCGGGTGTCATTGACTTACGAGTTAGATAGCTTTCGCGGCTCGGCTTTCCAAAAACTCCTGATTGTAATGTGATAGATCGCAACTTATAGTAATAATACCAATAATAATATCGAATGAAGATTTCACTTAAAATAGCTGCAGCGCTTTTGGTTGCTGCCATGTGCACGCCGGCACATCCGGTCCAAGCACAAAACCAACCATCGCGCGAACATCGTGCAATTTGGTTGTCTCCATACCTTACGTCCGGATGGCCTTCATCGCCTTTGACCTCTCAAAGCGTGGCTGATTCGCATCGCAAATTTATACAGAAAAAACTTGCGCAATTTAAGGATCAAAATATCAATGTATTATACTTCCATGTGCGTCCCAATTGTGATGCAATGTATAAGTCTTCGTACGAGCCCTGGGCACGTCAGGTGGCCGGTACTCGTGGTGGTACTCCGGCCGAAGATCCCTTCAAGATGCTTCTTGACGAGGCTCATGCCGTAGGCATCGAGATATATGCATGGCTTAATCCCTACCGTTATTCGGGTACTACAAGCCTTTATGGCGGCAATAATCCACTCAATTACGAGACCTCACATCCCGATTGGCTGGTGCGCAACAGCAAGGAAATTTATCTTAATCCGGGCATACCTGAAGTGACGCAACGTATAGTGGATGTCGTCACCGAAATTGTTACAAATTATGACGTTGACGGAGTGGTGTATGACGACTACTTCTATCCGTCAGATTTGCCTGCCGACCAGGACGCTACGCAATACGAAGCATACACTAAAGGTGGAGGCACAATGTCTCTTGGGGACTGGCGCCGCAACAATATCAATAATATGGTTAAGGTAGTCAATAAGGCAATCAAGAAGGTAAAGCCTTACCTCCCGTTCGGTATTTCGCCTGCCGGTGTTGCTTGTCCCCCGGACATTGAAGAAAAGTATGGATTGACCCCTGTATCCGGCGACTGGCAGTATGACAAAATTTTCTCCGATCCGATGAGCTGGCTCAACGATGGCGATATAGACTTCCTGTCTCCGCAGATTTATTGGCCCTCTCGTTTTACCGAATTGGCCAAGTGGTATGGAGTAGCAGTGCGTCGGTTTAATCGCCACGTTTATCCATCAGTGACACTTTCCAGTATCAACACGGACAAAGCTTCGGAGTATATCAAGGAGACTAATGTGGCTCGTTCGGCCAACACCTATGACGTCAGTGGCATGGTGTTCTTCCATTACGGCCAGTTTGTCAACTATACAGAACGCTTTAACGATAAGCGTATGAGCTTTGGTTCGATATTGGCTCAGGAAGTATTCCAAAATAAAGCCTTGACGCCCATACGTGCTTGGGAGCACATTTGGGCGCCCAAGATGGTGTCCAACGTAACCATTTCCGGCTCTACCCTGACATGGGATGCAGTCCCCGGTATGCGTTACACGGTATATGCCTTCCCCGAGAGTACGGGTGAGAACGCTTTTGCTTGTCAGCGCGAGTATCTCCAGGGTATATCTTATACCAACACCTACGAGATTCCGGCCGATATGACTTCCGGCTTTAAGTGGGCAGTGTGTGTGTATGACCGCTATGGCAACGAATATTCAGCAGTGACTGTCGGAGGAAAGATAGCCACGGGAGCCAAGGCCACACTCACCTTCCCCATAAACGGCGAGCAAGCTCCCGAGATTTTTACCTTCAAGTGGAATGGTACCGCCTCGCGCAGTCGTATCGAAGTGTCCGATAAAGCCGATATGAGCCACATTATCGCGCTCTTCGAAGCTGCCGGCAATACCGCATCCTCGACTAATCTGCCGCACCTTGAAAACGGCAAGACTTACTACTGGCGCGTGCGCTCCATCGGCACCAATATGACCGATGCACTCTCCGATGTACAATCCTTTAAGGGCGGTCGTATAGCCTTCACCGCTCCTGCCGACAAGTCCACCGGAGTATCGGTTACGCCCACCCTGACGTGGACCAAGGTCGAAATCGATCAGGAAGTAAAATATCACATGACGCTACTTGATGGTACAAACGAGGTATACGTATACGATGGCCAGGCCAACAGCGTCACTATACCTGACGAACATCTTCGTACAGGACGCACTTATACGGCCACGCTTACCACAACGGTAGGAAGCTATGAGACCGAAAGCGAGCCCATCACCTTCACCATAGTCAATCGTACCGATTACACGGCCCCGACCTTCACCAATCCGGCATCTGATGGCGCTACCATACACGTCAATCAAGGTCTCGGCATCGAAAAGTGGAGCGGCCTTGCTTCGGTGACCGTATATATTTCATCGAGCAAATCCTTCGGTCGTACGGCATATTCGACCACTCTGCGTGATTTTGAGACTGTGACCAAAGCTCTTGGCGAGATTAAGGTTGGCGGTAAAGCGCTCGAGGATGGTAAAACATATTACTGCAAGACCCGCGCTTCCTACTATGTGGATAATGCCACAAAGAACACTGCCGATTCGCCCATTCGTAGCTTTGTATACTCCGCCACCGAAGGTGTCAATGATGTAACTGCCGATACAGATGCTGCCGCATACATTGATGCCGAGTCCGTGCTCCACACCGGATGCGGCGCATGCACTGTCAATGTCTACACTTTGGCCGGCACAGCCGTACACTATGGCATAGCCGATGCTGCCGGCGAGCTGTCGCTGCAAGCACTGCCCGCAGGTATATACATCGTGCGTCTTGCCGATGCCAACTCGTCTGCCATCAAGTGGATTAAGAAATAATATCGCACGAATAAGGTCGACACGCTGCCTGACCCCACATCCGGTTACGGCAGTCTGTCCGTGTCCTTACCTAAAATCCCGCGACCGACACACCCTTCGGACAGATATGCCCGCAAGGTTGTGTCGGTCGCGGCCTCTTGTCGCGCCTAATATGCCGTATCGTATACGATATCTGCCGAAAAAATTGTAATTTTGTGGTTATGAACAACGAAAACGCTAAGACGAAACACGCCGAGACAAAATTCGGAGGAATGAACACACTGCCTATGACGGTGGCGGCAATAATTCTGGTCGTACTGATGGCAGCCTGCGCCTCCATAGGCAATCCCGAAGGCGGACCGCGCGATTATCAGCCCCCGGTATTTGTGCGCTCTACACCTATGCCCGGGCAGACCGGCGTAAATCCTACACGACTTGAATTGTACTTTGACGAGAATGTCAGCCTCGAAGATGCTTTCAATAAAGTCATAGTCTCGCCCGTACAGAAGACCTCACCGGTGGTACGTGCCGGCGGACGACGTGTCACCGTCGAATTACGCGACACCCTAAAACCCAATACGACCTATACAATAGACTTCGCTGATGCCATCCGTGATCTCAATGAAGGCAATATCCTCGATGGTTTTGCAATAGACTTCGCCACAGGCGATTCGATAGACTCGCTGCAGATTTCGGGCATAGTCTTGGCTGCACGCAACCTCGAGCCGGCACAGGGCATTACGGTGGGCGTAACCTCAGATACAACGGATACTGCATTTGTCAAATCACCACTGCAACGTATCGCTCGTACCAATCAACGAGGCCAGTTCACTATACGCAATCTCAAGGCCGGAACCTACCGCATATTCGCCGTTAATGACGTTAATCGCGACAACTGCTGGGATCGCTCCGAAGATGTGGCATTCTATGACATGGATATTACCCCGAGTTCGCGTCCCACGACGCTGAAAGACACCTTGCGGTCGTCCGAAGGTACGGACAGCATCGTTGAACGTGCCGCCACAATGTTCCTTCCAAATGACGTACTTCTGACATGGTTTAACGAAGACTACCATGCACAGTACCTCAAAGACAATCAGCGTCCGGACCGTCGTCGCCTGTTTATAGGCATGGGTGCTCCGCATGACACTCTGCCCACATTGACGCTTGTCGGCGGACCGCGTGACGGTGATACCGACGCCGATTGGGCGTTGCTGCAATCCAATGCCAATGCCGATTCGCTTACGTACTGGATACGCGATCCCGAGCTCTTGGCTATGGATACGCTGCGCGTGAGCGTACACCACGCAGCACAAGACTCGGTCAGCCGCCGCGTATGGGTCAACGATACCATCAATTTTGTTTACCGCGCGCCCAAGGTCTCAAAAAAGAAGAAAAAAGAAGAGTCGGACAGCCTCAACGTGCCCGAGCGCGAATTTGCAACTCTTATGGTCAAAAGTCAGTCCTCGCACGATGTATATGCGCCTATGCGTATTGAGTCGGCTCTGCCTATATTGCGCATAGATACCATGGGCGTCCACTTGCAGCAGCAAGTCGACTCGGTATGGAAAGACCTTGTGCTGCCGCCGTTGCGCCCCGATTCGCTTAATCCGCTATTAGGTCGTGTCTTTGACTACCGCTGGGATCCCGGCGCCAAGTATCGCTTGCTTGTCGATTCGGCCGCTGTCACCAGCATTTATGATAGTATACACAATAAGGCCTTACGTCACGAATTCACAATTAAGAAACTCGAAGAATACTCCAACCTTGCCTTCACCCTTACGCCTAAAACGGTAGATGGACATGCTTTATGCTTCGAGCTGCTCAACAGTAGCGACAATGTTGTGCGGACGGTGCCTGTCGATACGGCCACGGGTAAGGTCATCGTCCCATACATTACACCCGGTACGTACTATGCACGCGTGTTTATAGACGCCAATGGCAACGGCCGTTGGGATACGGGCAAATTTGTCGAGCGGCTTCAGCCCGAAGAAGTCGCGTACTTTGATAAGAAACTCGAGCTCAAAGCTAATTGGGACAACGAATTGGTGTGGAATATTTACGCAAAGCCTATAGACACGCAGAAACCCTATGCCATACTTAAAAATAAACCCAAGTTGAAACCCGGCGAGAAGGCTCCCGACCAGGAAGAAGAACTGGACGAATGGGGCGAACCAATCAACCGCAACGGCAGCAATCGTCGGGGCATAACTCGCCCGGGATTATCTCTGCCCGGAGGAAGCAACAGCATACAGACGGCTACCGATCGCGTGCGCCGCTGATATGGCCTTGATCACGCACGTACACAATACAACGAATGC
>DLLT01000031.1:0-49532 GCA_002478045.1 Porphyromonadaceae bacterium UBA7555 | reverse complement strand
GCATTCGTTGTATTGTGTACGTTATTTGGTCTTGTAGCGTCCTCATCGGCAAGCGCTTTTATCTGACGCCCAAATATTGGTGGCTATAGAAGTCGCTGGTCGATAGTCGCAAATCGGTCGGGCGAGGCCATCCCTCCGGAAGGCGCCGGAGCGACTGCGCGCGGCCCGGTGATGCGGCTGTCGGTGTCACACAACTTGGCAAAGGCACGCAAGTACTTACGAACGTTGGAAATCATATCCTGAGTCTCTTGCAACATGTTCAGGTAAACGTACAGCACTGTGATTGTGGATGGGTCGCCTTCGCGCAGTTGCTCGTGCAGACGGTGGTATCCGTCCGAAATGCGATCCTTAAGTTCGTCGCAGCGACGTCGTATCGGCGGCACGGCATCTATGTCGCGAGCCGAGATGACGGTTAAGGTGTCGGCGAAGATCTGGTCGGCGCCGGCGCGTATGGCTTCGAATTCGGCTACGTAATGCCGGGGCAACGGCAGGAAATTGTTCTCGGTGTGCTCTTTACATACCTCGTTGATGCGGCGTAAGTTGTAGAGCATAGACATACAACAATTGTTGGCCAGATGGAACCAGGTGCTCTTTTCGATGGCGGTGGGATGTGTTAGCTGGCGCAAGCATAGTGTTTCTTTGCGTCGTGCGCTCTTGAGAGTATCTTTCTCGTGGAACAGCGTGCGATCCAGACGTTCGAGCGTATGTACGTCTTCGTGTATGAACGCTCCGGTCATTCCGTCAAAGCTTTCGCGGGCAAAGGTTATGAACTCGCCCTGACGCTCAGAGATGTAGGTCAATAACAGCGGCCAGCGTTCTTCTGCGTCCTCGGTGCTGAGGATGGTCTGGAACAAGGCATCGCCGCCGTCTTCGGCTTTGCGTTGGCGGTAACGGCGGTTGCTGTGTATAAGCAGAGCTACGGCAATGGCGGCGACTACGGGGATGGTCCACAGTCCGCCCCAGTAGATGAATGCAGCCACCAGTCCGGCGCCTATGAATGCCACGCCGGCGGTGATAAACCATCCGCCAACGACGCTGATAACGCCTGTTACGCGGAATACGGCGCTCTCGCGACCCCATGCGCGGTCGGCGAGGCTGGTACCCATGGCTACCATAAAGGTGACGAAAGTTGTGGACAGAGGCAACTTGAGGGAGGTGCCCAAGGCTATGAGGGCTCCGGCCACTACCAGATTGATGGCGCCGCGCACAAGGTCAAAGGATTGTCCTTGCTCCATGGTGACGCCTTCCATGCTGAAACGCTTATCCACCCAGCGACGTACTCGCAGCGGAGTGTGGCTGCTTACCCAGGTGATGCCGGACAGAGTCCACCGCACAAGACGGCGTCCTATGCGCGACGAACCGAACATTTCATCGCCGGTGTTGTTCTGACTTCCAAGTCCGTTTTGGGTTTTGGTGACATTGCGAGCCTTCTTGGATGTGGCCAAAGTGAAGACCATTATTGCACCCGCGCCTATCAAGAAGTATATCGGTGTATTGGCCGGGCCGTTGAGAACGCCCATCATATAAGCGTGCGCATCTGTGGCTCCCGATGCCGTAAAGTCTTGGAAGGATGCCAAGGCGGTGAGCGGTACGCCGATGAAGTTGACCAAGTCATTGCCGGCAAAGGCCATAGCCAGTGCAAAAGTGCCCAGAAGTACCACGACTTTGAAGACATTGACTTTGAGCCAGTAAAGCAACTGCATCAGTATCGAGAATCCGACAAAGCAGTATACCATCAAAATGCCGGTGTTGGAGTGTATCCAGTCCTTGACTTGTGGTGTCATGAAGGACAGGTCTTTGATGCCTTTGATGACAAGAAAGTATATGATAGCTGTGCAGCATAGGCCGCCGAAGATGCCTATGGTCCATTTGAGGTGGCTGCCGAAGTGGAAGGTGAAGACCATTCGGGTCAGGAATTGTATCACCGTACCGAAGAAGAAAGCTATCGCTACCGAGAGGAATATACCGAGAATGATGGTAAGAGCCTTCTCTGTGTTGAGCAAGTCTACGACGCTCATCCCGGCGCAGTCGCTGTGAGTCTTGAACAATGCGACCACGAAGGTGGCGCCCAGAAGTTCGAAAACCAGCGAAACCGTGGTGGACGTGGGCATACCCAGCGTATTGAAAATGTCCAACAATACGATATCGATGCACATTACAGCCATGAATATGCATATCAAATCATAAAAGGAGAAAAATTCGGGGCGGAAAATACCGTGTCTTGCGACATCCATCATGCCGTTTGACATTGCAGCTCCGAGAAATACGCCCGTGGCTGCAACGAGGATAATGCGCTTTAGCGGAGCAGCTTTTGAACCTATGGCAGAGTTGAGAAAGTTGACTGCGTCGTTGCTGACGCCTACCGAAAGATCGAATACTGCCAATAACAGCAGAAATACGATGATACAAAGAAATACTATATCCATACTATGTAGGTGAGTGATGTCTTGAAAGGACGAAGGTGGTGGCGTCTCCGCTGCCGTCGGCCTTCCTCCATTGCTGTGAGGCCGTTCCTTCTTTTTTCATACAAAGGACGGATTATAGTGTTTACAAAATGTTTCATAACTCCTAAATTTACATTGAATATGTGCGTTTCATCGTATCGGAGCATGTCTCTGTCGCCTTGGCGTATCGTTGTCCGCGCTTGCGAATAAGCAGTAAGCAGATGCACGGTATCCGCTCGAAATACGCCCGAATTCCGTGGCCACAAGTGAGAGACGTAATTGCAATTTGGCACTCCGGGGAAATTTGCTTAACTTTGCCCTTGAATATTGCCCAACGGCAATGATGCAGCCGAATGACGCCTAAAGCGCGACTTCGTCTTGGCGATAAAGTCGGTCGCGACAGCATATACATGAAACAAAATACAGCAACAACATATGAATCCCCTCGAACTTAGCGAACAAGAAGCGATACGCCGCAATTCGCTGGCAACGCTGCGGCAAATGGGTATAGAACCTTATCCGGCAGCCCTTTATCCCGTAGATGCCACCTCGGCAGACATTCGTGCCAATTTTAAAGACGATGCCGCCGAACAGCTACAGGTGTGTATCGCCGGGCGTATTATGAGCCGCCGCATTATGGGCAAAGCCTCGTTTGTTGAACTGCAGGACAGCGTTGGTCGCATCCAAGTGTATGTCGCACGTGACGAAATTTGTCCGGGCGAAAACAAGGATATGTACAATGTCGTGTTCAAGAAATTGCTCGACATCGGCGACATCGTAGGCTTCAAGGGCTTCGTATTTCGTACTCAGACAGGCGAAATCACTGTACATGCCCGGGAGATGACTCTTCTGAGCAAGTCGTTGCGTCCGTTGCCTATCGTTAAGGTGAAGGACGGCAAGACTTACGACAGCTTTGACGATCCCGAACTGCGCTATCGTCGTCGTTATGTCGACCTTATCGTCAACGATGGTGTCAAGGAAATCTTCATCAAGCGTACAGGTGTATACAACTCCATGCGTAACTACTTTAATGAGCACGGATACATGGAGGTTGAGACCCCGATACTGCAAAGCATCCCCGGTGGCGCCGCTGCACGTCCATTTGTGACGCATCACAATGCACTGGATATTCCGCTATATCTGCGTATTGCCGATGAGCTGTATCTCAAACGCCTTATCGTAGGAGGCTTTGACGGCGTGTACGAATTCTCCAAGAACTTCCGCAACGAAGGCATGGATCGTACGCACAACCCCGAGTTTACATGCATGGAGATATATGTAGCATACAAGGACTACAATTGGATGATGACCTTCACCGAGCACATGCTTGAGCGCATCTGCCGTGACGTCAACGGCACGGACGAGGTGCGTGTAGGCGATAATGTCATAAGCTTCAAAGCTCCTTTCCCACGTGTAACCATGACGCAGGCCATCAAGGACCATACGGGTGTGGACATCACCGGAATGGACGAGGCCGCACTCCGCAAGGTATGCAAAGATCTCGGCATCGAAGTAGACGAGTCCATGGGCAAGGGCAAACTTATAGACGAAATCTTCGGCGAAAAATGCGAGGGATGCTACATACAGCCTACCTTTATCACCGACTATCCCATAGAGATGTCGCCGCTCACCAAGCGTCATCGCAATAACCCCGAGTTGACCGAACGCTTTGAGCTTATGGTCAATGGCAAGGAATTGGCCAACGCTTACTCCGAACTCAACGACCCCATTGATCAGTACGAACGCTTTGTCGAGCAGATGCGTCTGAGCGAGAAGGGTGACGATGAGGCTATGATTATCGATAAAGACTTTATCCGCGCTCTCGAGTACGGAATGCCTCCTACATCCGGTATGGGTATAGGTATGGACCGCCTTGTAATGCTGATGACCGGACAGACTACTATACAGGAAGTACTCTTCTTCCCGCAGATGCGTCCCGAGAAGGTCGTCAAGCGCGATGCCCCCGAGCGATTTGCCGAAGCACTCGGCTCGGACGAAGTTGCCGCATGGGTGCCCCTAATGAACAAAGCCGGCATCAATACCGTGGCCGACCTTGCCGCCGCAACCGCCGTCAAACTCCAGCAGGAATTGTGCGGACTCAACAAGAAACATAAGTTGGGTCTCAAGCCGGTGAGCGTAGACACGGTCGGTGCTTGGATTGCTGCCGCTGCGCAGTAATCTGTTGCCGAACAGCCGCGTATAGCGGCTGTCGATATGTGCCCGTGCCGGGTGATTATAGATAAAGAAATAATTAACCAACCTCTCTCGATACAATTTACTATGGCTTTTCCAGGCAATATATGCGTCATGGGTGGCGGTAGTTGGGCAACGGCGTTGGCCAAATTACTGCTACAAGACTGTGAAACCATACATTGGTATATGCGCCGTGACGACCGTATCGAACAATTCATAAGCGAGGGACGCAATCCCGCATATTTAAGTGATGTCCTCTTTGACGTCAACCGCATATACTTCTCCAGTGACATCAATGAGATGTGCCGTCGGTGCGACACACTTCTGCTGGCGATGCCGTCGCCATATTTCAAAGCACATACAGACAAAATCACCGTCGATTTAAGCGACAAATCTATAGTGTCCGCAGTCAAGGGCATTGTACCTGATGACAATGTCTTGATTACGGACTATATGGCCGATCATTTCGGCTGCGATCGCAACCAAATTCTTGTGATTTCCGGCCCGTGTCATGCCGAGGAGGTGGCACTTGATCACTCGTGTTTCCTGACAATCGGCAGCCCGTCCGAAGCTAATGCCAAGACATTTGCCAAATGCCTGGAATCCAAGAAAGTCAAGACGATAACATCCACGGATATCAACGGCATACAATATGCCGCAGTGCTTAAAAACATTTACGCCATAGCCGCCGGAATTATCCACGGTATCAAGATGGGCGACAACCTTTTGGCAATGCTGGTGTCCAACGCCATACGCGAGATGGAACGCTTTTTGGATGCTGCCGCACCTCATCCGCGTCGTATTACGGATTCGGTATACCTGGGCGACTTGCTGGTGACTGCATATTCGCGTTTCTCGCGCAACCACAACTTCGGCGCGATGATAGGACGCGGCTATTCGGTGGCAGCCGCCAAGATGGAAATGGAACAGACCGCCGAAGGATACTACGGCACGCTGTGCATCCACGACATCAATAAGGAACTACATGTACCTATGCCCATCTTGGATGCAGTTTATGATATATTATATAGACGCATCAACCCGGCCAAGGCCTTGGCCAAGATGAGCCAAACTTTTGTCTGAAGCGCATTTATCAGCGCTCTTGGACAACCAATCCGAAGCACATAGACAAATCATACTTACAACAAAACCGAGATACACTATGAAGGAAATCAAGATAGACACAACCAATGTCGGCATGGCTGTCAGTGCCGCCGAGGTGGCCGCTTTGCAGCCCGAAGTGGCTATGGCATTGTCGCACCTGCACAACGGCACCGGTGCCGGCAACGACTTTATCGGATGGGTGGATCTGCCGACACGCACCCCCGAGGAACTCATAGACGATATCATGGCCACTGCGCAGGATATGCGCGAACGCTGTGATACAGTGGTATGTATCGGCATCGGCGGCAGCTACTTGGGTGCCAAAGCCGTCATCCACGCTCTTTCGCCGGCATTCCCTCAGCCGGGCGAAAACTCCACCGAGGTGGTTTTTGCCGGGAACAATATCTCCGAAGACTATTTGTACGAGCTGCAGCAGTATCTGCGTAACCGTTGTTTCGGCATCATCGTAATATCCAAGAGTGGTACTACCACCGAGCCTGCCATAGCCTTCCGCCTGCTGCGCGAACAATTGGAAAAGGCTGTAGGACACGAAGACGCTTCGCGTCGCATCATTGCCATCACCGATGCCAAACGCGGTGCATTGCGCCAACTCGCCACTCAGGAAGGCTATAAGACATACGTCATCGAAGACAGTGTAGGCGGCCGTTTCTCGGTGCTTACTCCTGTGGGATTGCTACCCATAGCCGTAGCCGGACACGACATCCGCAATCTTATCGAAGGCGCTCGCAAGATGCAAAAGAATACAATCAACATCAACGCAACCAATATTGCCGGCACGTATGCCGCTACACGTAACGCCTTATACCGTGCCGGCAAGAAAATCGAGATATTGGTCAACTATGACCCGCGCTTGCACTATCTGGCCGAATGGTGGAAACAGCTGTTCGGCGAGAGTGAAGGCAAGCAACACCGCGGCATATTCCCCGCTTCGGTAGACAATACCACCGACCTCCATTCGATGGGACAATGGATACAGGATGGCGAACGCACAATCTTCGAGACCGTTATATCCGTAGAGAAGGTACAGCGCAGCCTAACTATACCTCGCGAACAAGCTGATCTTGACGGCCTCAACTACATCGCGGACCTGCATATCGACCGGGTGAATAAAATGGCCGAAGCCGGCACGCGCCTTGCGCACGTCGATGGCGGTGTGCCCAATATCTGCATCACTCTTCCTGCTGTCAACGAGTATTACATCGGCCAGTTGCTGTACTTCTTTGAGAAGGCGTGCGGTATTTCGGGATATATTCTCGGAGTTAATCCCTTCAATCAGCCCGGTGTCGAAGACTACAAGCGCAATATGTTTGCATTGCTTGATAAGCCGGGCTTCGAAGAACAATCTGCAGCTATCCGCAAGCGTCTGGGCTGCTGACGATACAGCTAACTACGACTGACGATACGACAGACTGACAACAAGACGACACATACAATGATACAGCCTTCGATAGGCGTTTTTGACTCGGGCTATGGTGGCTTGAGCGTGTTGCGCGACTTGGCGGAAGCCATGCCGCAATATCGCTTTATGTATCTGGGCGACAACGCACGTGCGCCCTACGGAACACGGTCGTTTGACTTGGTATATGACTTTACGCTGCAGGCCACGCGCTATCTTTGGGAACACGGATGCCCACTGGTTGTACTTGCATGCAATACGGCAAGTGCCAAGGCTTTGCGTACTATACAGCAACGCTATTTGCCGGGAAGTGAAGATCCTACGCGCCGAGTCTTGGGCGTGATACGCCCCACGGTCGAACATCTTGCCGGTATAGATACCAATGGGCATATAGGCATTGTAGCAACACCCGGTACCATAGCATCGCATAGCTACGACATCGAAATAGCCAAGATGTGCCCCGGCTACCGATTGACCTCGCACGCATGCCCCATGTGGGTGCCGTTGGTCGAAAACGGGCAGTTAGACAACCCCGGGACAGACTATTTTGTTCGCAAAGACCTCGAAGCCGTTATGTCCGAAGACGAGAAGATAGATACGCTGATACTTGGCTGTACGCATTATCCGCTATTAGTCCCGGTCATTCGTCGTCATCTTCCCGAACATATACGCATCCTTACGCAAGGGCGCATAGTGGCGCCATCGCTCATCGACTATTTGCACCGGCATCCTGAAATGGATGTGCGATTGTGCCCCGGCGAACAAGATGCGTCAAACCGTGTCACATATCTGACTACTGATTTGCCCGAGCGCTTTGATAAGATAGCGTCCACTTTTATGGGCTCGCAAGTAAAATCGCAACGCATAGTGTTGTAATGCCGGTCTATATAATGTTGAAATAATACTTCGTATAATAGAAGCGGGGTAAGGCCGAAAGCCTTATCCCGCTTCTATGTCGTGTTGTAGGGCGTTTTAGGAATGGCGAGGATGCAGTAGCGCACGCAGACGTCGCCACAATGGCGAGGGCGCAGTAGTGATATCGCTGGCCATAGGATCGACGAAAGTTGTGGAAGGAACGGTCGTCCCGAATTGCTCGGGATAGATTACCGCGATATTTGTCGTGGCAAAGTTGCGTTGCAGGAAGGTCGGCATCCCGGCTATATCCTGGTTGTACGATACCGAATTGACTCGAGCGCCGATTACCACCAATAGGTCATCATTTAATATCTTGCTTGAAAACAGAATAAAGTCGTCCCAGTCTTCGGCTTGGCGGAATTCGCAGCGTATGCCGTAGTTTTCCTGGTATATCACGCCGCGTATGTGCGGTTGTATCTCATCGGGGCAGCAGAAAATGACGCGACATCCGATTTGGCGCGTCAGGCGTGCTACGGCGCGTACCCAGCGGCTGAATCCGGTCTCGTATTGCGCACGCGGCGGCGCGTATACGATGATACGAGTGACCGTATATACCGGGATAAACATGCGTGTTATGATGACCATACGGTTGGTAGACCGTAGCAGCGTATCCACCTTGTTGCCGTAAATGCTGTCTAATACAGCACTGCGGCGGTGTAAGCCGAGAATGATCTCGGTGATGTCTCGCTCTTCGATGGTGTTGAGCACACCTGTGACGGTGTTGAGGTCGTATCGGTCAATGGCTTCAAGTGTCACGGAGGCTGCTGCGGCCGTATGTCGTGCCACCTTGAGCGTCTTTTGCGACAGTGCGCGTGCAGCCGGGCTGTTGTCGTTGCGCACGTGTAGGGCATAGAAATTGTGCTTGCCTCGGTCGTTGCGCATCAGCACAGCCATATCTACGAGAGACGTGGCCAGTTGTGGGTTGGGTACGGCTATAAGGGTATTGTTGAGGCGTACACGGTGGCCTGTGGCGGTGCTTTCGGCTCCGGTTTCTTCCTCTCTTTTGAGCATCAATATTCGCAGTCGTGGTGCGGAAACGGCTGTGACTATGGGCGCTACGGCGCAGGTGACGAGTATGACAAGTACCGTGCTGTTGAGTATTCGTTCGTCCAGCATCCCCAAAATCTTGCCCAAGGTCACCACGGCTAAGGCTACGGCGGTGTGTGCCGAGGTGAGGCCGTAAATGACGCCGCGGCTGTGCTTGTCAAGGCTCGAGAGCTTTTGGCACAAGTATGCCGGAAGCCATTTGGATATCAGGGCAACGGCTATCATTAGCGAGGCTATGAAGAGCGTGTCGCGTTCGAAAATGACGCTTAGGTTGATCTGCATGCCCACGCTTATCAGGAAATAGGGAATGAATAGCGCGTTGCCTACGAATTCGATACTGCCCATAAGCGGCGATGCTGCCGGGATATATCGGTTGAGCACCAATCCGGCAAAGAATGCTCCGAGGATGGCTTCAAGGCCTATGAGTTGGGCCAGCCATGCCGACAGGAACACCATGGCCATTACAAAAACGTATTGTAGAACCTTGTCAGCGTTGCGTTTGAAAAAGTATCGGGTGATGCGCGGATAGGCGTATAAAACGCATAAGCAGTACACAACTATACGCCCGAGTAGGGCGAGCATCTCCGACCAACTGAATTCGCCGCTGCGTGTCACGCTGACAGTGCCGGCAATGACGAGCAACGCCCCTACAACGGCTATGATTGTGCCTACGACAGCGATGATTACCGCCGGGGCTTTGGTGATGCCCAAACGTGCGGCCACGGGGTAGGAGATGAGCGTGTGCGAGGCGTACATAGCACCCAAGAGCATACTCGTGAGCAGGTCGAGGTCGAGTATATAGTAGCTGGTGACTACGCCCAAACCCAGCGGTATCAGCAGTGTCATTATGCCGAAAAACAGGCCTCTCCGCAGGTTGAGCCGCAGATGGAACATGTCGATTTCGAGACCGGCCAGAAACATAAGGTAAAGCAGCCCGACCTGCCCGAAGATGGCAAAGGATTCGTCCGAGGCAAGCACATTGAGTCCGTGCGGGCCTATAACGACACCGGCAACAATCATACCTATAATATGCGGAATCTTGAGCTTGTTGAGCAAAAGCGGCGCTGTCAATATTATCACCAGAACGATGAAGAATATTGGTACGGGTTGTGTCACCAAAGGGGGCACGTCAAGCAGCGCAAGGTGGGGAGGCATATTAGGTTAGGTAGTGATATTGTTTTTCGAAATGATAGTGAAGGGTGAAATGTGCGCGTATTGTCTTATGTGCTTGAGACTGAGTGCACGGTGTGGGTTTCAGAGCCCTTAGCGCGGCAGTCGATTGTGCGCCATAAGGTACTGCGCAATTTGGACGGCATTGAGTGCTGCGCCTTTCTTGATTTGGTCGGCTACGCACCAGAATGACAGTCCGCGTTGGTTGGCGAGATCACGGCGTATGCGTCCTACATATACGTCATCGGTACCGGCCAGATGCAACGGCATGGGATATTCGAGCGTTGCCGGATTGTCCATCAAAGACACTCCCGGAGCATTGGCAAAGGCTTCGCGCGCCTCATCGACCGAGATGGCGCGCTGTGTCTGCACCCATATAGCTTCCGAATGTGCGCGCATCACCGGAACGCGTACGCAAGTGGCACTGACTTGCAAGTCCGGCGCGTGCATTATTTTCTTGGTTTCGAGGTGCATTTTCATTTCCTCGCGAGTGTATCCGTTGTCGGTGAATACGTCAATATGTGGTATGACGTTGTCGGCCAGCTGGTAGGCAAATTTCTCGACTGTGGGTTCTTCGCCATCGGCTATCTGACGGTGCTGATGTTCGAGTTCGGCCATAGCCGAAGCTCCGGCGCCGCTGGCGGCCTGGTAGGTGGAGACGTGTACCGATTCGATGGGCGACAGTGCATTGATGGGGTTGAGTGCAACCACCATCTGGATTGTCGTGCAATTGGGATTGGCGATGATGTTACGTGGCGTGTCAAAGGCATCTGTGCCGTTGACTTCGGGGACTACCAGAGGGACATCGGCGTCCATGCGGAAGGCGCTCGAATTGTCTATCATTAGGGCACCGCGTGCGGTGATGGTCTTGGCATACTGACGTGACACTCCGGCTCCGGCGCTGACGAAAGCTACGTCTATGCAGGCAAAATCTTCGGGTTCGTCTCTGAGTAGCTGTATGGTGTGGTTCTTGCCGCGGAAAACGATAGAACTGCCGGCGCTACGCGTCGAGCCAAAAAGCTTCAATTCCTCTATGGGAAAATTCTGCTGGTCGAGAACACGCAGGAATTCCTGCCCTACAGCGCCGCTGGCGCCGACAATAGCTACTTTCATTGCTGTCTTTTTCTATATAAAACTGGTGTGCAACGATATTCTACCGCCATACGGCGTAAATATAGTGCAAAGTTACAATTTTCCGAGCGATTTTCTATAAAATTGCTTTTCGGTTAGTCCTGTCCGGCTCTCATCTGCGTCTGCTCGGTCGTACGTCCTCATCGGCTCGGCCGTCCGGGACGTTATTTTTCGCGCATAAATATGGCGATGGGTGTGCCGTGAAATTCCCAGCGTTCGCGGATTTTGTTCTCCAGATAGCGGCGATATGGGTCTTTGACCCACTGGGGCAAATTGCAGAAGAATATAAATGTCGGGATGATGGCGCCGCGTAACTGAGTGATGTATTTTATTTTAACGAATTTGCCTTTGTTGGATGGCGGGGGA
Organism: Porphyromonadaceae bacterium UBA7555; assembly: GCA_002478045.1. Classification (GTDB taxonomy): domain Bacteria; phylum Bacteroidota; class Bacteroidia; order Bacteroidales; family Muribaculaceae; genus CAG-873. Next base: position 37,745 of record DLLT01000031.1, on the reverse strand, counting down.
TATGCGGCGATGGCTTCGAGCATATATGTATTAAGCTGCGAGGTGGGCACGGTGCGCTTGCGGTTTTTGTAGACGTCCACTGCGGTCTCGATGACTTTGAAAATGCGCTGTTTGGTCAGCGCCGAGCCAAAGATGATGGGGAAATCGGTGAACGGAGCAAAACGATTACGTATGGCCGCTTCGAAGGTTGCGATTGCCGCCTGACTCTTGTCTTGTACCAGGTCCCATTTGTTGACAACCACTACAAGCCCTTTGCGGTTGCGTTGTATCAGCGAAAATATGTTCGCGTCTTGGGCTTCGATACCTCGTGTGGCGTCAATCATGAGTATGCAGACGTCCGAGGCCTCGATGGCGCGTATACTGCGGATGACCGAGTAGTATTCGATGTCTTCGTTGACTTTGTTCTTTTTGCGTATTCCGGCGGTGTCTACCAGATAGAAGTCGAAGCCGAATTTGTCATAGCGTGTGTATATTGAGTCACGTGTCGTCCCGGCGATGTCGGTGACGATGTGTCGGTCCTCGCCGATAAATGCGTTGATAAGCGACGATTTGCCGGCATTGGGACGCCCGACGATGGCAAATTTGGGAATGTCGGCCAGGGCTTCTGCGTCTTCATCGTTTTGCTCGGGGAGTTTGGCCACTACTTGGTCCAGTAGGTCGCCCGTGCCGTAGCCGTTGACGGCGCTGATGCCGTAGGGATCGCCCAATCCCAGTGAATAGAATTCGGGCACGTTGTACTGCCATTCGTTGGAATCCACCTTATTGGCCACCAAAATCACCGGTTTGCGGCTGCGGCGAAGGATGGCTGCGACGTGGTCGTCGAGGTCGGTGACGCCGTTCATCGAATCCACTACAAAAAGTATGACGTCGGCTTGCTCAATGGCCAATTCGACTTGTTTGTTGATCTCGCTTTCGAAGATGTCTTCGCTGTTGACCACCCATCCGCCGGTATCGACTATGGAGAATTCAATGCCGTTCCAGTCGACTTTGCCGTATTGTCGGTCGCGCGTGGTCCCGGCTGTGGGGTCGGTGATGGCCGTACGTGTTTGGGTAAGGCGGTTGAAGAGCGTGGACTTGCCTACATTGGGGCGTCCGACGATGGCTACGAGTTTTCCCATAATGGTGTCTTGGTGTTAGTCGTGGGTGATGGTGGATGTGGATGGTCTCGGGTGTGGTCATTCGATGTATCCGAACTGGCGCAGCTTGTTTTCGCGGTTGCGCCAATTGGGCTCTACTTTGACAAATATTTCGAGGAATACGCGCTTGCCGAAGAATGCTTCGATGTCTTTGCGCGCCTGTGTCCCGACTTTTTTGAGCATGGCTCCGCCGCGGCCGATGATGATGCCTTTTTGGCTGTCTCGCTCGACATATACCACGGCCATGATGTGTATCGAAGTGTCTTTTTCGTCAAATTTCTCAACGATGACTTCGGTGCTATAGGGCACTTCCTTGTCGTAGTCCAGCAGGATTTTTTCGCGGATGATTTCGGTGACGAAAAAGCGTGCCGGCTTGTCGGTGAGGGCGTCTTTGCCGAAATAGGGTTCGCCTTCGGGCAGCAGCTCGACGATACGTTTCATCAGATTGGTGACGTTGAAATGCTCTTTGGCGGACGTGGGAAATATTTCGGCCTTGGGCAGTATCTTGTGCCAGCGGTCGAATATTTCGTTGAGTTTGTCTTGATCTGGTAGAAGGTCTATCTTGTTGATGACCAGCAGCACGGGGATGCTTTCGGCGGCCACGCGCGCCACGAAGTCGGCATTTTTTGTCGGATCTTCAATCACATCGGTGACGTATAGCAGTATGTCTGCATCGGTGAGTGCGCCCTCGCTGAACTCGAGCATAGATTCTTGCAACTTGTACTTGGGCTTGAGCACGCCGGGAGTGTCCGAGAATACTATTTGATAATCGGGAGCGTTGACGATGCCCATGATGCGATGGCGCGTGGTCTGTGCCTTGGAGGTGATGATGGATATACGTTCACCTACAAGGTCGTTCATGAGTGTTGATTTGCCTACATTAGGGTTGCCGACGATGTTTACAAATCCGGATTTATGCTTATGTTCCATTGCTTTGGGCTTTGAAGGTGTGGCGGTGTGTGCCGAGGCGGATGCCCCGTGATTGTCTATATATAACATTGATAGCACCTCGAAGGTGCTATCAATGCTTTGGCTGCGTGGCGTGGACTGCTCCGCTGCCGTATGCGGGCGTGCGGAACGGAATGCCGCGCTGCCGAGTGTTACATATCCCAGACGAGGTACATCGCGCCCCAGGTAAACCCGGCGCCAAAGGCTGTCAGGATGATTTTGTCTCCCTTTTTGAGCTTATGCTTGTACTCGTCCAGGCATATGGGTATGGAGGCGGCGGAAGTGTTGCCGCGGTATTGGATGTTGACCAATACTTTGTCCATAGGTATGCCGGCACGTTGAGCCACGGCTTCAATGATGCGAAGGTTGGCCTGATGTGGTACAACGTAGTCAATGTCGTCTACGCCGAGGTTGTTGCGCTTCATGATGTCCTGGGTGGAGGTGAGCATATCGGTTACGGCGTTTTTGTATACATGGCGTCCGTCTTGGAATAGGAAGTGCCATTTCTTGTCCAGCGTTTCTTGAGTGGTGGGATGTGCCGAACCGCCGCCGAGCATCACGAGGTGCTCGAGGCCGCTGCCGTCTACGTGGAACAGGCCGTCAATAACACCTGTGTCGGGCTCTTCGGTCGGCTGAACCAGGACGGCGGCTGCGCCGTCACCGAAGAGTGCGCAGGTCGAACGGTCGGTGTAGTCTATCATCGAGGACATTTTCTCGGTGCAGACTACCAGTATGTTTTTGTAAATACCGGAGCGTATGTACGCTGTGGCGTCTTGCAATGCCACTATAAATCCGGCACACGCGGCCTGAATGTCGTAGGCGTATGCGCCGGTAAGCCCGGTGTGATATGCGATGATGGACGCTGTCGAGGGGAATCGATAGTCGGGATTGGAGGTGGCGCAGATGAGCAGCTCGATGTCTTCGGCCTTGACCGAGGGGTTCTCGGACAGAAGCTTGTTGACGGCCTTGATGCCCATATACGATGACCCGGCGCCGTCTTTATGTAGTATACGGCGCTCTTTGATGCCTACACGTGTGGTGATCCATTCGTCGTTGGTGTCGACCATCTTGGACAACATTTCGTTGTCGAGGATGTCGTCCGGGACGTATGATGCCAGGGCTGAAATGCGTGCGTTAAACATAGGAGTGTTGTAATAGAGTGTGTGGCTTGTATTTAGTCTATAGACTACGCTTCCACGGCATCGGCGCGTCGTTTGTCTCGCCGATGCTGTGGCAGTGTGATTGCCCTTTCCCGGACATGTTGTTTATCTGTGTCGAGGGCGTCTTGCGTAGCCATTGCCATGGCTGGAAGTTGTATTGTCGGGCTGTGGCGGACGGCTTGGAATGCTTGTCCTGAATTAGCCGACTACCTCTTCCTTAGCGATGGCTTGCTGGCCGCGGTAGTAGCCGCATTCGCATACGGTATGGTATACGTGCCATGCACCGCAGTTGGGGCAGAGTGCCAATGTGGGTTCGATAGCCTTGTCGTGTGTACGACGTTTGGCTGTGCGAGTCTTGGATTGTTTGCGTTTAGGATGTGCCATTTTATTTTATGTGCTTTGATTGTTTTTGTGTGGATGTGTATTGTTGTATATTGTCCCGTAGGCTTGCGCCTGTTCGGGTTAGTCTTGCGTTTTGAAGTTTTTGAGTGCGTCCCATCGAGGGTCGTTGGGCGTCTCGGCGTCTTCGGCGTTTTCGTGGCCTTGCTCCGCGCTCTCTTGCATATCAATTACGCGGTGTCGGCTGAGAATATCGCTCATATCGCTATTGCACTGTCCCTCGGCGTGTATGTGCTGTATGGGGATGTCCAGCATTACCGTGTCATAAAGCATGTGCGCGATGTCCAAATCGCTGTCGCTGCGCGGCATCTCAATCAGGGCCTCGTCTTCATCGTTGTAGCGGTCGCCATACTTGGCTGCGGTGTGGTAGTCGGCGTCAATACTCTCTTGCATATCGTCCAGACAGCGGTCGCAGGCTATGGTAACCTCTCCGGTGCAGTGCATGTCTATCTCGTAGACTTCGCCGTTGTATCCCACGGTGACTTCGGCAAGGATGTCGCCGTCACGCACATCCGCGCTTTCCATCTGCTCAAAGAATTCCTTTGTCAGACGGAAGCTGAATTTGTGTGTGCCTATCACTAAAGACCTTAGCGGTAGCTTGTATTCGGCGAGAGTACCCATTGTCTTTTAAGTCGGGTGGGAAAAACTTTGCAAAGTTAGACAAAAACTTCCAAACCGCCAACTTTTTACGCAGACTAAAACGGCAATGTTTTAGTTTTAGTGTTTTGTCGGGCTTTTCGGGCCGTTTTGGGCGGTTGATTGGGCGGTTGATAGAAATGCTGTCGTGTCCATTCAGACTTTAGTCGTGGCCTTCGTTCCTCTCGTTCTTGGGCTGACTTTTTTTACTGTTATTGCGCCTGAAGGGCTTCTTGTTGCGCTTCTTTGCGTTGTTGCTATTGTTGGTGTTGTTTTTGCTTTCAATCGGCTTGTCGTTGTGTCTCGCCGGCTTGGTGTTGCGTGGTTTGCCTTTGCTTCGGTCGCCACCTTTGCCTCGGCCGTTTGAGCCGTGGCGTTGGTCTATGCGACGTTCGGGGTGGTACTCGGGTGCTTCGCCATACTCGGGAGCTACGGGCTCTTTGCGTACGGGCTTATCGAGGAATTTCTCTATTTGGCCGAAACGGAATTGGTCCATGGTGCTGACCATAGTGATGGCGCGTCCTTGGCTGCCGGCGCGTGCGGTGCGGCCGATGCGGTGGACATAGTCTTCGGCTTCGTAGGGTACGTCATAGTTGATGACCATTGTTATGTCATCGATGTCGATGCCGCGAGCCACGATGTCTGTGGCCACGAGGATGTCTATTTTCCCTGCGCGGAATCCGAGCATAACTTCATCGCGCTCTTTCTGGTCGAGGTCGCTATGTATTTGTGCTACATTGAGATGTGCCTGTCGTAGCTGGCGCGTGAGGTCCTTGACTTTGAGCTTGGAGGATGCGAAGATGATGACACGCTTGGCGCCCCCGTCTTTACGCAATAGGTCCAAAAGTATGGGTGTTTTTTGGCGCTCGTGGCAGATGTATGCGCTTTGGTCAATGCCGTCGGCGGGACGCGATACGGCTATTTTGACCTCGGCGGGGTTATGGAGAATTTCTTCGGCGAGTTTTTTGATTTTGGGCGGCATTGTGGCGCTGAACATCAGGGTTTGGCGCTCCTTGGGCAGGCAGCGGACAATCTGCATGATGTCATCGTAAAATCCCATATCAAGCATTCGGTCGGCTTCGTCGAGTACGAAGAATGACACGCGGCTCAGGTCTATGGATCCCATTTGCATGTGCGCAAGCAGGCGTCCGGGGGTGGCGATGACGACATCGGCGCCGGCGCGCATACTGTTTTGCTGACGGGCAAATGTCGGTCCGTCTGTTCCGCCATAAACGGCTATGGAGCTGACCGGTAGGTAGTAAGCCATGCCTTCCATCTGTCGGTCGATTTGCTGTGCCAGTTCGCGTGTGGGGGCCATGACAATGCAGTTGATGGCATCGGTGGGCGCTCCGTCGGTGTATAGGCGGCTGATGATGGGCAGGAGGTATGCAGCGGTTTTGCCTGTGCCGGTTTGTGCTATGGCTATGAGGTCGCGCCCTTGCAGTATGTAGGGTATGGATTGCTCTTGTATGGGTGTACATTCCTCGAAGTTCATGTCGTAGAGTGCGTCAAGAACTTCATCGCTGAGGTCTAATTGTTCAAAGGTCATATTGTGCTCTGCTTGTTTTGTCGTTGTGCGAATGCATCGTTTATGCCACGGCTCCGCCGGGTGTCATATTGCGTAATCGTCTGAATTCTATGATTATCAGTACGACGGTGACGGCGGTGGCAAAGATGTCGGCGATGGGGAATGAGAGCCATACGCCGTCCAACTTCCATATTCCGGGCATAATCAGCAGCAGCGGGATAAGGAAGAGAACTTGGCGTGACAGCCCCAAAAATATGGACTTGCCGACGCAGCCGATGCTTTGGAAAAAGTTAGTTGATACTATCTGAAATCCCACGAACATAAAGGCCAAAAGGGCAAGGCTGAGTCCGTGCGAGGTGGCGTTGATCAGGTCTGCGTCTGTGGTGAATATTGAGGCGATGGTTCCGGGAATAAAGAAGGCTCCGCACCAACCGAGGATGCTGAGTATTGTGGCGGCTGCCAATGTCAGCATATAGGCGCGGCGTAGACGATTGAGTTTGCCCGCACCGTAATTGTATCCGACCACGGGTTGCATACCTTGGCAGATGCCGATAATAATCATTGTAATCAGTGATGCGTAGGTGGTGAATATGCCGGCGGCGCCTACGGCGTTGTCGCCGCCATAGGTGTACATTGTGTTGTTTATCAGGAAGCTGATGAGCGAGGCGGCGGCATTCACCAGCGAGGGCGCAGCGCCTATGCCAATGATACTGATGACCACTGTGCGGCGCAATCGGTAGGTGCCGCGAGTGAAGTGCAGATTGCTGCGCCGGTCAAAGAAGTGCCAGAGTACAAATATCAGTGTGCCGGCCATGGCCAAGTCCGTGGCCAGTGCGGCACCGCGTATGCCCATGTCGAGACCGAAGATGAATATAGGCGCGAGTATGGCGTTGGCTACGGCACTGAGTATCATTGTCATCATTGCGCGACGCGGGTATCCGGAGGCGCGTTGGATGTTGTTGAGCGAGAAGCTGAGATTCATCAGCAGCATACCCGGAAGCAGCACCGACATAAAGTCGTGGGCGTAGGGGAGCGTGTGTTCGCTGGCTCCGAATGCGCGTAGCAGTGGATCCAGGAATACGGCAAAGGCGGTGATGTATATTGTGGCGAAAATCAGCAGCAGCACCAGCGAGTTGCCTAATATTGTCTGCGCTTCGCGCAATCGTTTGGCTCCAAGCATTATGGACACGCGAGCGGACGCGCCTGCGCCCACCAGTACGCCGAGGGCTGTGGATAGGTTCATCAGCGGGAAGGTGATGGCCAGTCCGGATATTGCGTCCGGTCCGACGCCTCGACCGATGAATATGCGGTCGATGACGTTGTATAGCGATACGACTACCATTCCGGCCACGGCGGGTACGCTGTATTGCCATAGGAGTTTGCCTATGGGACGTGTCGCCAGGCTGTTGAGTCCGGAGGCATTGTCTTTGCTGTTGTTAGCGTTGGCGTTTTGGCTGTCGCCGGCGTTGAGAGCGGCGCTGTCGGTGGTATGTTCTGTCTCTTGTGCTGCGGACATAGGTGTTGACGCTTTTTGGAAACCTGCGTATTATGCAACGGACAGCGTTCCCACGATAGGGAGCACTGTCCGCGATTGGTTATGGATAGAGAATTTGCGTCAGGAGGCTCGGCGCTATATTATTTTCCGGCGCGGATGCGTGCGCGCTCTACGTATTTGTCAATGTTGATACGTGCCTGCTGTACGTATGCCTGATAATCGGTGCGGATGGTGTTGTAGCATTCGTATTCCTTGGCATAGTTCTTCTGCTGAGCGTATACGTTGGCCATCTTGATGAGGATGAACGGCGTAATCATGGGGTTGCCGTTGGCTTTGTTTACAGCGTTTTCGTATTCGCTGACGGCTTCGTCAAGCTTATTGAGGTTGGCGTAGCAGTCGCCTTTGAGACTGTATACGCCGGCACCGATGATTTCGCTGCTTACCGAGGTCTTGTCGAGGTATTCAATGGCTTTGGTGTAGTTGGAGTCGTTGTAAGCGCGGATGGCGACCATAAGCTGGGCGCGTTCGTTGGCGGCTGTGCTACCGTCATCGGCAATCTTCTGATACATTGCGTTGCGGATGCTGTCGTTGGTCTCGATGTCGGCCAGACCGATGGCATCGTTGGCTTTGCTGACTGCGTTGGCGTGCAGGAAGTACACTGCTCCGGCAATTACGAGGACTACTAAGATGGCAATAGACGAGAAAATGAAGATTTTCTTGTTGCGTTGTGCGCGGGCCTGTTCGCGGGCTTCCTGCAACGCTTCGGGGGTGGTAAATTCTTTGTTTTCCATTATTTAGTGTATCTTTTTTTTGCTTGGTTTGATGCAGTTTTCGGGCTTCTGACGGTGTGTCGATGCCGATGCTGCCGGAGGCTGCTACGCTTCCGAAGTGCAAAGTTACTGTTTTTTCGCCGAATACGCCAACTTTTTACGCATGTATTTTTGCTCCGGTGTTTTAATTAGAAAAAGGCTGAAAAAACGAGATTACCACTGCCTGTCTACTTGTGGCAGTGGTAATCTATTGAGTTGTGTTTCGAAATAGCCGTGTTACATGCGGTTATGGACTTTTTTAGAAGCGGTAGGTGAGGCCTACGGAGATGACGCCTTGGTCGAAGTCGCTTACCAGTTGGTATTTGCCTTCAAAACCTATGGTGAGGTTGGAGGTGAGGTCGTATTCAATGCCGCCACCGAAGTTGCCGCCCACGCGTGTTTCGCTATCTATGCCGTCAATATCAAACATATAGTGTCCTACAGTGAGACCTATCAGAGGATAAAGATGGAAGTTGTTGGTGATGTTTACCAGATAGTGAAGGTTGGCGTTGAAGTCAAACATTGACACTTCGTCGTTCTGGAAGAAGTAGTTGAAGGAAGCCTCGCCGCGGAAGCTGTCGGTGAAGAAGTGCTGAGCCTTGATACCGATGCCGATGGACTGGGTCGCTTGTGTGTCGTAAAGGATGTTTCCGCCGATGGCGTTGGAGCCTTTTTGCGCATAGGCGCATACGCCGAGAAGGGCGCAGAGTGCTGTCAATAATAATTTTTTCATAAGTGGTTTAGTGTAAGATTTGGTTGTTTTTACTGATTGTATGTCGTGGTGTACGGCGATGCAAAGGTATATTTTTTCTACGACTTCTACGTTATTGAAGATTATTTTGGGGTCAAAAGTTTCGGGTGTCAAATGCGTGCGGCGCGGTTGCGCAGCAGTGCACCGAACACCGTGATTGCGGCCATAGCTTCGACGACCGGTATGGCACGCGGTACTACGCAGGGGTCGTGTCGCCCGTGCACTTCGATGGTTGCGGCACGATGGTTGGTGTCTACGGTTTGCACCGGGCGTAGCAGTGTGGCTACCGGCTTGAAAGCCACGCGAAAGATTATGGGCTCGCCGTTGGAAATGCCGCCTTGTATACCGCCTGAATTGTTGGCAGCGGCAGCTATGCCGCGCGGGTCGTCCGGTGCCGGCATCCAGGTGTCTATGACTTGAGAGCCTTGGCGTGCCGCGCCCTCAAATCCCATTCCGTATTCGAAGCCTTTGGCTGCGGGTATGCTCATCATTGCTTGGGCCAGTAACGCTTGTAGTTTTCCGGCCACGGGGTCGCCTGCGCCTGCCGGCATCCCGGTGATGATACATTCGATGATTCCGCCGAGTGTGTCGCCACGGCCTTTGGCTTCGAGTATGGCTGCTTCCATAGCTGCGGCTGCCGTTGCATCCGGGCATCGTACGGCATTTGACTCTATCAATGAGGGAGTTGAGGTCATCGGGTCGATATTGGCACTTATGCCTCCGATGGCGCGAGTGTAGGCGCGTATGTCTATGCCGTAGGCGGCCATGGCTTGCATGGCCAGGGCACCGGCAACGATACGTGCAGCTGTCTCGCGAGCACTGGCACGACCTCCGCCTCGGTGGTCGCGTATGCCGTACTTGGCTTGATAGGCGTAGTCGGCATGTCCGGGACGGTAGGCGTTGCGCAGGTCCTCGTAGTCGTGCGAATGTTGTGACGTGTTGGGTATTACAAATCCTATGGGTGTGCCGAGGGTGATGTAATCCGGTGTGTCCGAAGTCCCGGCGCACACGTTCGCGTCAATTATTCCCGAAAGGATTTGTACTTTATCGGGTTCGCTGCGAGCCGTGGTTAGGGACGATTGTCCCGGACGTCGCCGATTTAGGGCTGCTTGCAGTTTGTCGAGGTTGATGTGTACTCCGGCGGGCATGCCGTCGATGACGCCGCCTATGGCCGGGCCATGGCTTTCGCCGAAGGATGTCAGGGTGTATGTTGTGCCAAAGGTGTTCATATCATTCTTTGATGAGGTCGGTGACGGTGGCTGAAGAGGCGGATACGAGGTCGGTAGGGGCGATACACAACTGAAGCCCGCGGACGCCGGCGCTCACGTATACTGAGTCGAAATCGTTGACTGTGTTGTGTATCAGCGTGGGTAGAACCTTCTTCATGCCTATTGGCGAGCATCCTCCGCGGATGTATCCGGTGAGGGGTAGCAATTCGCGCATAGGTATTAGGTCGACCTTTTTGTCGCCGATAGCGCGGGCGGCTTTTTTGAGGTCTACTTCGGCGTCGCCCGGGACGACGCATACAAACAGGCCGCAACGTTCGCCTCGCAGCACCAGTGTCTTGAATACCCGGCGTATGTCCTCGCCGAGGCACTCGGCCACGTGCGTTGCTTCGAGATGATCTTCGTCCACGGGATAGGGGACGAGTGTGTATTTGATGCCGGCGGCATCAAGCAACCTTGCGGCATTGGTCTTATTGGATGCAGCGTGCTTCTTTGACATAGCTCAGTCTTGTTCGGGAGTTTCACGGATGTCATCCAAGATGGTGTCCAGCTCACGGCTGACTGTGGTCAGGCGACTGCGGCAATACTTGAGCAGGAAGGCGCCGCGGCGAGTCTTGGCGACCATAGTGTCGATGTCGCAGTCCGGATCTTGCAGCGAAGCAATGATGCCTTCGAGTTCGGTGATTGCTTCGACGTATGTCTTGGGTTCGTTGTTGTTATTCATTGGAGGTGTCTTTAGAGGTTACGTGTGATTGTATTGTCGATCCACCGGCAAGTCGTGTGGTGATGGTATCGCCGACGGCTAAGGCTGTGGCATCGGTGAGAATGTGTCCGTCAGCTCCGTATGTCAGCGAGTATCCGCGTGCCAGAACTTTTTCGGGCGATAGGGCGTCAAGCAGTGTCGCTTTGGATGTCAAGAGATTGTCGGCTATGAGCAGTCGCGCTTTTATGGCCGGCGGTATGGTTGCGGCGGCGGCATTGAGGGCATTGCACCGTGTCGTGATGGTGGCTGTGACGGCGTGTTCGATGGCGGAGGTTGACTGCAAAAGGGCAGTGGCCGCATCCGAGAGAGTGTCGGTGGCGTCGCGATATAGAGCTGTGGCATAGCTGCGCAGCGCGCGCCCGGCATCGTCTGCCGCGCGTTGGACTGTGGCGGGCAATGCGTATGCCGCTTCGGTGTAGCGCGTGCGGTTGTCGGCAAGGATTTTTTGAGCCAGCAGAGCCATAGTGTTACCCAGATCTGCAAAGCGTCGCAGTGCGCTTTTGCCCTTGGCTATGAGCCATTCGGCGGCAGCCGTAGGGGTCTTGGTGCTCACTTTGGCCACTTCGTCGAGTATGGTGTGGTCGCGTTCGTGTCCTATGCCGACAATCACGGGCAGCGGGCAGCGGGCCACGGCAGCGGCAAGGGCGTAGTCGTTGAAGGCGTCGAGGTCGCTGGTGCTTCCGCCGCCGCGGATGATGACCACGCAATCCCAGCGTGTGCGTTCGGCGATGACATCTTTGAGCGCCGAGATGACGGTCGTGGATGTATTCTGGCCCTGCATAATGGCCGGGAACAGCCCGGTATTGAAGCGCAGATGCGCCTCGTTGTGCGACAATTGGTGGCTGAAGTCGCCGTATCCGGCGGCACCGGGGGCGCTGATGACGGCGATGCGTTGCGGCATATCGCCCCAAGGTACGCTTTGATTGAGCCCGATAAGGCCTTCCTGTGTAAGCCTTTGGCGCAGTTCGCGCAGACGTCGTTCGGCATCGCCTATGGTGTATGACGGATCTATGTCGGTGATGGTCAGTGCTATTCCGTGGTATGGATGGAATGACACCGAGCCGCGTAGCATAATGCGTATGCCCGAGCCGAGGGTGGCTCCGGTGGCCACGGCAAATTTGCGCGACACGCAGGACCATACATTGCCCCAGATGTTGGCCGAAATGCGTGCCACTGTGGCTCCTTGCTCGTCCTTCTGTATCAATTGCAGGTAGCAATGAGGGCCGGATTGGCGCACGTCCGAAGTTTCGGCTGTAATCCAGACATCGTGTATGCCGGCGGCGTCGCTGACTGCCTCGCGCACCAAGGTGTTGAGCTGCAGCAGGGACAGCGCGTTACGGCTGTCGGCACTGTCTTGTGCGCAGGAAGCGTTCATGGCCGAGGTGTAGTGCGTGTGAAGCGCAATTTGTTGTCAAGTCTGAATACGAGGCACTTATGAAGATGTGCCAGTACCGCCGGGGTGTCTTCGGGGACAAAGTATCGGTCCATTGAACTTGTAAGCGTAAGCGTGCGTGTATCGTGATTGTACTCGGCGGTGGAGAGCATAAACGGTATTTGCAGCTGTGCTTGTTCGAGTGTGGCCTTGTCTTTTGTGCCTATCCAGTCGGAGAGCTTGGGTGTGTCCAGCGGAGCTTTCTTCAGCGGACGCCATTGCGTGTCATAGAACGATATACGGCTGTCTTTTTGTGGCAGCGGCAGTGTTTCGATGACCATTAGGACGGTGTCTTTGCCAGCCGTGAGGACATCGAGCGATGCTTCGACCGAAGTAGCCGGCGTCAGCTTTATCGACATATCGGAAACGGAAATGATGCGTGCCACACCGCCTTGGCGGTTGTTGGAGGGCGTCGTGAGTCCCGAATGGGCGTAGTCGAGCATGTCCAGACGCGTGGTGGCGCTGATGGCATCGAAAGCGGCATCGGCCTCGGCCATGCCGAAGAAATCGGCGGCGGTACGTGCTTGCACGGCTAATGTCGCAGTGGCGATGATGAGTGCGATGGTGTATCTCAGCATATTATTAAGAGGATAGATGTATGAGGATAGATGTTCTTAGTTACGAGCTATGTTGTGAACCGGATAGTGTAGGCCGGGGTATAAGGACGGTCGGTTTCTATTTGCGCTTGTGCTTCTTCTTTAATCCACCTTCATAGGAGCCTTCGCGGTCTTTCTTGTCTTTGCGCCCTTTGGCCTTGAGGTCATTGTCCTTGGCGTATTTGTCCTTTGACCTGAATTCACGGCCTTTTGAATTGAACTCGCGGTCACGTTTGGCGCGGTCGTCGCGGCTGTCGCGTTTTTTGCGCGCGGTCTTGCGCCTGGAGGCATCGGCGTAATCTTTGTCTGCTTCGGCCACTTCGCTATACAGCACTTGCCCGAAGAAATCGGCACCGCGTAGCGCCTTGACTACGGTGGCGGCATCCTTGTCGGCTACGTCAAAGAGTGTGTAATCGGTGAGCAGGTCGATACGGCCTACATCGACACGTTGGTCGCGTGTGCCGCGGTTGATCATTGTGATGAGGTTGCCGGCATAGAAGCCCTGGGCTTTCCCGGCGTTGACGTATATTCGTGCCATACCGGCGTCGGCGGTGCGTCGGTCTTTATCGGCATCGGAGACTGGGCGTTCGCCGTTGTCGGCAAATGCGCGTTCGCGGCGCGGACGTTCGTTGTCTTTCTTGGCTCGCCGACCTTCCTTGGTGTCGGGCACATCGATGTCGCGAGCGTCCTTGTAGTAATCAAGTAAGCGGTTGAATTCGAGCGATAGTACGCGTTTCAGCAAGTCTTCGCCCGACAGCCAGGACAGCTTCTTGGAGATGCCGGGAAGGTATTTTTCTATTTCGCTGTCATCGACCTTGACTTTCTCGAGCCGGTCGGCGAGGTTATAAAGTTGCTTTTCGATAATGTGTTGCGGCGACGGTACATTGCAATGCTCGAATTTCTTGCCTATGGACCGTTCGATTTGGCGCAGACGTCCTTGTTCGCGCGTATGTATTATGGCTACTGAAATGCCGGTTTTGCCGGCGCGTCCGGTGCGTCCCGAGCGATGGGTGTACACGGCTGTGTCATCGGGCAGGCCGAAATTAATGACATGCGTCAAGTCATCTACATCGAGCCCGCGTGCGGCCACATCCGTGGCTACGAGGATGGAGATATGTCCCTCTCGGAATTTCTTCATGACTATGTCGCGTTGCTGTTGCGAGAGATCGCCATGCAGCGAGTCTGCATTGTATCCGTCCGAGATAAGGTGGTCGGCAATTTCCTGTGTCTCCGAGCGTGTGCGACAAAATACTATGGCGTAGATATTGGGGCAATCATCAGCTATACGTTTAAGTGCTAAGTATTTGTCCTTGGCTGCAACCATATAATACACGTGGCGGACGTTCTCTGCTCCTTGGTTGCGATGTCCGACGACGATCTCGACGGGGTCGTGCATAAAGCATCGTGCAATCTTGGCCACCTCGTTGGGCATAGTAGCTGAGAATAGCAGCATTTTGCGATTGTCGGGTACATGGTCGAGTATGTCGTTGATGCTGTCGATAAATCCCATATTGAGCATTTCGTCGGCTTCATCGAGCACCACAGTATGGACATTGTCCAAATGTACCACTCCTCGGTCGATCAGGTCAAGCAGTCGTCCCGGAGTGGCTACGATGATTTGTATCCCACCGGCACGTAAAGCCTTGATTTGGCTTTGGATGCTGCTGCCGCCATATACCGGCAATATCTCGATTGAGGGGATATGCTTGGCGTAATCGGCTAAGTCTGAAGCTATCTGGAGGCATAATTCGCGCGTGGGTGCCAGGATTAGTGCTTGCGGACGGCGTTTGGTTGTGTCAACGCGCTGTATCAGCGGCAGGCCGAAAGCGGCGGTCTTGCCCGTGCCGGTCTGCGCAAGGCCTACGACATCGCGGTCGCTGTCCAGCAGATATGGTATCACTTGCTCCTGAATGGGCATGGGACGTTCAAACCCCAACTCGCTTATGCCTTGCAGCAGGTCGGCGCGTATGCCTAAGTCTGCAAAGGTTTTGGTCGAGGCCACGGTTTCGGGTACGGTTGAAGCCTCGTGGTCGGTTGCGGTCTTTTCGATGATGTCATCGGTGTTCTGTTGTGCTGTCATTCTCTTGTGTATATGGCTCGGTGCGTATGGCGAGAGGCTGCTAATAGTGCGCTGCAGTGGCATATTATGTTGAGCCTGAGCATCACTGATGTTTGGGTGATGTGTGCGGTCGTGAGTCTTGTCCGCTCAGGCATTTGCCTTTACGGCAAGCGGCCGATGTCTTGTGGCATCGGCCGCTTGTTATGTCGGAATAGATTGGAGTCTGTCCGGCCGTGGCCGCGACCAATTCGGTAAGGCGAGTAGTGCCGGATTATTTGTCTTCGGCAGTGAACTCGAGGATGTTGTTCTTAATCTTGTTATTGCCTACGAGAGTGAGCAGCGACAGACCTGCAGGACGACCCTGATTGTCAATCATGTAGATGGGTGCTGCAGCAGAGCCCATAAAGATGTTGGCCGATTCGAGGTAGTTGTAGGGGCGGCCGGCGTTCTTGTTAGCGGAAACTACGAAGTAGTATATACCGGTGTTGCCTTCTACGGGGCCTACGAGTGTACCGGGCTTGGCGGCTGCGATAGCGCCTTGGATGTTTCCTTCGCCGAAGCCGATACCGGTTACGAAGTCGTCACCGAAGGTGCTTGTGCCGGGCTGATCTGCTACTTTGACACCGAGGTTGGTGGCGGCGGCATTGAGCGTCTTGGCATTCTTGGCCTGAGCTGCAAGGATGGCGGCTTTTTTGTCGCGAATTACGAGCGGCTTGAGGCTGTCCTTGACGTACTGTGAGGTCACGGGCATATAGTCGTTGTCAAATACTTCATCGATAGCTACGGCAAGCATGTATTCGTTGGACCCATTCTGGCGAGCAACCTTGGTGCAGTTGTAAACCTTGGAAACATCGCCCTTGTCGGCGCCCATAGCCCATTTGACGGTGGACATTGAGCCGGGAGCGAGGTCGCCGATGGGGCTGCTGGCGCCTACCATAGCTTTGTATACGGTGTATCCGGCCTTCTCGGCGTTCTTGCCGAAGGATTCGGCTGTGCCGTTGGTGGCTACGTAGTTGTGGAAGTTCTGCGTAAGCTCGGAGATTGTGGCTTGCGAGGGTACGATCTCGTAGTCGATTGTGGCGATGTCGTATACGGTGACGGGTTCGGAACGCTTGGTGATAAGCATTGCGTAGCTTATGGCCTTGGATGTTTCCTGACCTTTCTCGTTTGCGGTCTTGACGGTATCGGTGAATACGAATACGTTGTTGACGGCCTGCTGCTCAAGCGCTTTGTACATCTTCTCGGGCAGAGGCATCTGCGGATTGGGCGTGATCAGCGAGGTCTGGAGGCCGACGTTGCCTTGGTTGAGGCGTGTAATCGAGTCGAAGGTTGCGGTGTTGAGCAGGCTCATCAGTGAGTCGGCTTGTTCTTTCTTCTCGGGCAGGGGCATTACGCTGAAGGTTACGTCGTCCACACCGGTAGTCTTGTCAAGCACCTTGGCCAAATAGAGCTTGCCGTTCTGGTTGCCGAGGTTGCGTACCGTTCCGACGGACATGGGCACGCTGTCATTGGCGAGCATACGCAGGATGGGATCCTGTCCGAGTTTGTCGGCGGTGTATTTGGCCGTTGTTTTTTCGAAATTGCTGTGCTGATTGACGGCATCGATTCCTTCGGAAGTCTGGAGTTCGTTGTAGAGGGCGTTGACTTCGTTGATGGCGTCGGCCTGGTCTTTTGCGGAGGGTGCCAGGTCTACGACGATATACGATATCAGACGTTTTGCTTCGTCAAGTTTGAAGGCGCTCTTGCGCTCGTTGTATACCTTCTCGTAGTCGGCATCGGTGATGGCCTTCTCGGCTTCGGCATCGGATACGGCGGTATACTGCTTGGTGACGTAGTTGAAAGTTGAGGTCACGGAGCGGTCGTTATAGGTGGCGCGTGCGTCTACCTTGCTGGCTGTGAACAGGCCGTAGGCGAGGGACATATACGCATTGGCCTTGAGACCTTCGATGATGTCGTTTTCGGTCTTGATCCAAGCGTTTTTGAATGCTGCGGACAATTCGGCGTCAAGTTGATACTTGGCGGGATTGTTCATTGCGTCATAGAATGTCTTGGCATCGGTGATGCCGGCTTGCATAAGGTTTTGGGGATTGATGCCGGCGTTCTGTGACAGTTGGTACAAAACATAGACGCTTTGCTGGCCGTTGCCCAGCATTACGGAAGACAATTCGTTGTCGGTTACGGTAATACCCATGCGGTCGTATTCCTCGTCCAAGAGGCCTTGCATAAGCAGGGTTTGGATGACTTGCTCGCTGCGGTCGTCAGGATTGATGCTCTGGTCTTGGCCTTTGAGCATATCGTCAAATTCCTGCTGTTTGGCTTGGTAGTCATTATACTTGACTGTGGCGCCGTTGGCCGTAGCTACTTTGTCGCCTACGCCGAAGAACGAGCGGCCGGAGGTGAAGAAGTCTCCGAGGATAAATGCTAAAAGCGCAACAATGATGATGGTGAATAGCATCACCGATTTGCTTCTGATTTTCTCTAATGTTGCCATTGATGTTGGTATAGTTAAGTTTTAATTTTCTGATTATTAGAATGCTGACTTGATGTCAACATGTACACGCCGTCAGTGCCGACGTGCAATAAGCGTACAAAGTTAGTGTTTTTTCGCAAATCGGCCAAGCCCCTGATGCACAAAAACGTCGTTTCCTGGTCGAAACAACGTTTTTGTGCATTACTTCTTCCCAAAGAGCCAAGAAATAATGCCTCCACCGATTTTGCGCTCGATGCCGGAGCGTGTGGTGGGGATGCCGGTTCTGCGTGCGATGTTTTGTCGCAGTCTGCTGATGCCGAGGGCGCGTTTCCACGAGAATGATAGTCCCGGAATTGGTGTCGATCTTTTTGCCATAATCTATTAGTATTTTAGTGTATCTGCCTTGGAATGCTGTCGGTTGCCGTGCTTGAGTGTTTTTTTAGGACGATTGTTTCGTGATTTCTGTAAGCAATTTGCGAGCCGAAGCGGTCGGATGCTTTCGGAAAGATGCTCTTAGATTACAACACAGGAAGGCATCGAAGTGTCTCCCTGTGTTGTAATACTTTTGGGGCATCAAAAGTAAATGCCGCTAAAACCTAAATAATTTGTCTGAGACTAATCTGAGACTAAAAAAATAGGCATCTACGGCTATTTTGTGCCCCGAGCCGGTCTCTTAAATGGTGAAGGCGCGACGTACATCGTCTACGCGGTCGGTCTTTTCCCAGGTGAACAGCTCAACTTCGCGATTGAATTTCTCACCGTGGTCATTGGTGAATGTCTTGGTGACAGTGCGCGGAATACGTCCCATGTGTCCGTACGAAGCTGTCTCACGATATATGGGCTGGCGCAGCTTGAGCTCTTTTTCGATGGCATGCGGTGTCAGGTCAAAGATTTTGGCTACGATATCGCCGATCTGTGCGTCCGAAAGGTTGATATGTGCGGTGCCGTAGGTGTTGACGCATACGCTGACGGGCTCGGCCACGCCGATGGCGTAAGCTACTTGTACAAGAGCGCGGTCGGCCACTCCGGCGGCTACGAGATTCTTGGCAATGTGGCGCGCGGCGTATGCAGCCGAGCGGTCCACCTTGCTGGGGTCTTTGCCGGAGAAGGCACCGCCGCCGTGTGCGCCGTGGCCTCCGTAGGTGTCGACGATAATTTTGCGTCCGGTGAGGCCGGTATCGCCGTTGGGCCCTCCGACGACGAACTTGCCGGTGGGATTGACGTAGAGTGTATATTCCTCGTCCAGGAAGTGGCGCAGTTCTTCGGGCATGGATTGACGTACGCGCGGTATGAGTATGTCGCGGACATCGGCGGCGATGACGGCACACATCTCGGCATCGGCTGCGTCTTGGCGTTCTTTGGCTTGTTCGGGTGTCAGTCCTGTGAGGTCGGGGACGATGAACTCGTCGTGCTGCGTCGAAATCACTATGGTGTGTACGCGTACCAATTTGCCGTTTTCGTCATACTCTACGGTTACTTGGCTTTTCGAGTCGGGGCGCAGGTATGTCATTTGGCGGCCTTCGCGACGTATCTCGGCAAGGGCGCGCACCAATGCGTGACTCAGTGCGAGGCTTAGCGGAATGTATAGAGGCGTTTCGTTGCATGCGTAGCCGAACATCATGCCCTGGTCGCCGGCGCCTTGCTCTTCGGGGGCTTGGCGCACCACGCCGCGGTTGATATCGCGGCTTTGTTCGTGTACTGCAACGAGTACACCGCAGCTGCCGGCGTCGAATCCCAGCTCGGCGCGGTTATAACCTATTTGGTCGATGACGTTGCGTGCGGTGCCGGCCAAGTCGATGTATGCCTCGCTGTTGACCTCGCCGGCAATGATAACTTGGCCGGTGGTGACGAGGGTTTCGCAGGCTACTTTGCTGCGGGGATCTCTGGCCAAGAATTCATCAACGATGGCATCGGATATTTGGTCGGCAACCTTGTCTGGATGCCCTTCGGATACGGATTCGGATGTGAATAATTGCTTCATTTTTATGTGGGTTAGATTGTGTATGCCATTAAGGATCGTTTTCGTTTGCACTATGGCACAAAAAAACGTGGACAGCGCGAAGGTCTCCATGCGGATGTTCGGGCTGCCCATTTGGGTGCAATGTTAAATGCTATGTGGTTTTCCCTTGTGGCGTGCCGTAGTGATCAACACTCCTTTAGGGTTGTTTTTTAGCATTTTTTTTAGTGGTTGCAAGCAGCCAAATTTGTCCACTGTGGAAGACGCTATGCGCCTTTTCGGATTGCAAAGGTACAATACTTTTGTCGAATACACAAATCTAAATTGTGCTCGGTGCTGCTTTTGCTGCTTATACGTTGTGCACGTTTGAACTTAATCGTTTATAGTTTAATGTAATTCGCCACAAGAATCGGGTATATTCTTGCGGCGAATCATATGACTTTGCGCTGTAAGGCGGTTGCTGCTTTACGCGCTGTCGTGCATCAGAAGTAGCGAGCCAAAGCGGCGGGCAGGTCGCGTGCATCGGCTACGCGGAGCACCAGGTCGCCGTTGCGGTCGAAGATGAAACTTACGGGACCGCCGTCGGGGTTGACGTTGTATGCCAACAGGATGTCGTATCCTTCGGTGGGTGAGTTCCATACCGAAGTCCAGGGCATATTGGCGGCCGAGCGTCTCCAGTTCATTTCGTCCGGATCGAAGGATATCTGATATATTTTCAGCCCGGCGTTTTTGTATTTGGTGTATACTTCGTTGAGCGCTACGGTGTTGGCCGGAGAATTCTTGTGGTCGTAGCGTACAAAGTTGAGCACGGTGACGCCTTTGCCGCAGTAGTCATTGAAGTTGCGCAGTGTACCGTTGATGTCGTAACGTGCAATTGCGATATCCGGTTTGGATGCCATTTGGGCTTCCATAGCTCGGCCCGAGGAGGGCAGTGCACGTCGTGCGGCCAAGTAACGTTGTTCGAGGTCTTTGCCGCGCGGGTCATCGGGGTGTAGACGCTTGTAGTTGTTTGCGGCATTGCCGAGGATACGAAGGTCGGCTCTATCCGAAAGGTTGAGCAGCGGTCGTTTGTCGATAAACTTGCCTACAATATAGTATGATGTCAGGCAGGTAGTGTCTTTATTGACCATAAGCATAAGCTCGGTCTTGAGGTTCTTGTCGTTGCGTGCGGCTTCGCTTCCCAACGAGTCTATGTATTTGTTGATCAATCGGTCTACGGAAGTGAACTCGGTTGCAAGAGGCGAGCCTGAGATATCAAAACCGCGGTCAAAGGACTTGGCGTTGGCTTTGAGTGTGAGGACTTGTTTGCCTTGAACCGGGAAGTATATGTATTTATCGGCAAGACGTATGCGGTATATGGTGGGCAACGAATCTGCTTTTTGGGCTGTGTAGTCAAAGGTGCCGTCTTCGCCTATGGATACTGAGTCGATGAGGTACCAATTGCCGATGGTTGAGCCTTCGATATACACGGTCTTGCCGACACCGTCTTTGATGTCGCCTTTGAGTGTCCAGCCATCGTGTTCGGAGGTACATGCCGCTACTGCCAGTGCGGCGGCTGCGATGCTGAGTAATTTTTTCATGGGGATTGGGGGTTAAAGCTTCTCAAATTCGGTGGATATAGCCTTGGCGATGGCTTCCATTTCTGCATCGGGAATAATGGGGTGTTGCTTGAAGAAGTTCATATCCGATTCGGCGTTGATGGGTACCAGATGGATGTGTGTATGAGGTACTTCGAGTCCCATAACGGCAACGCCTATGCGTTTGCAGGGGATGGCACGGCGCATAGCGATGGCTACGCGTCGAGCGAATTTCTGCAACTCGACGTAATCGTCTTCTTCGAGGTCAAATATGTAGTCGACTTCCTTCTTGGGTATGACCAGAACATGTCCGGCGGCTACGGGGTTGATGTCCAGGAATGCAAAATGGCGGTCGTCTTCGGCGACTTTGTAGCAGCCTATTTCGCCGGCTGCTATGCGTGAAAATATTGTTGCCATGATGGTTAGCTGTTTATGTTATGTGTTGCTTCTCTTTCCGGGTCTATTGCCGTATCTGATTTCGGCCTTGTCTGGCATATTGATGTGCCGTGGCGCTAAATCGGTCGCGATAGTGTTGTCAGAAAGTGATGTTGGTGATTTCGAATTTCATTAGGCCGGAGGGTACGCGTATTTCGACTACGTCGCCCAATTTGTGGCCTAAGAGTCCTTTGGCGATTGGGGTGGAGGATGCTATTTTCTTTTCTTTGAGGTTGGCTTCGCTGTCGGCCACGATGGTGTATTCCATAGTCATACCATTGGCTACATTCTTGATGGTGACGCGGTTGAGTATCTGGACTTCTTCGCAGTTGAGCTGGCTTTCGTCCAATATACGGGCGTTGGCCACGAGGTCTTTGAGTTGTGAGATTTTCATCTCAAGCATACCTTGAGCCTCTTTGGCGGCATCGTATTCGGCGTTTTCGCTCAGGTCGCCTTTGTCACGGGCTTCGGCGATGGCGCGTGATATTTCGGGACGCTTAACTGATTCGAGATAAGCGATTTCCTCCATTTTTTTCTTATAACCTTCTTTGGTCATGTATGTGATAGCCATAGTTGCTTGTTTTTGTGTTTTTAGTTGTTGGATGTTAAGTATATAGAGGCATTTAGCGTTACCGGGGGCGTCATCTGTGTTTTTTCCGTAAAACATAAAAAAGAAAGAATCTCAGCCCCGTGCTAACCGGGCGAAGATCCCAAAGGATATGGTAGATGTCGTGGACGGCACCGTATCGGTAGACCGCATTAATGTCTTGTGATGCAAAGTTAACGCTTTTTTTCGAAATGGTGCTCACGGCGAGTCCCTAAATGTTGTTAAAATGCAGCATAATTCTGGTGTTTAGGTCTTTATCATTCGAGACTATATGGTTCGAACATCGGTTGTATTACTATGACGACCGATGAGTTGGTGCAATGAGATGGGTGCGCAAGTCACGTATTATACTGAGTTATAGCTTAGGGCTTGGTAATGTCTTGAGCCGCGCGGAAGGTGGTGCCTGTCGGACATATCCACGAGCAGTAGGGACGATGGACAAATATGCTGAGAATGAGGAAAGTGGAGGCTATGACGATGACGGCTACGGATGCGGCTGTGGGTACGAATATGGCAAAGGGCTCGTAGTCTGTCCATACAAATGCGATGTCGCACCACATCAGCACCATAAGCACCGCCCAAAGACCGCGGCGAGTCCATGTCAAAATACGTGTAACTTGCTGTGTCAGACGCCATTTGCGTTTGGTGATGTGCCCCATAAGTTCTTGTGCCGAGCCGTAAGGGCATACCCACATGCAGTAATGGTTCGGGCGTCCGAACAGGGGCATAATGAACGCGGCGAAGAGCATTACCAGCGCCACAAGCCCGGCGGTCCATTGTATGCCGTTGGACATTACGTTGACCATCAGTGAGAAAGATATAAATTTGCCGCAAAGAAGCCCGAGTCCGGCAACGTTGAGTACTAAGATGACTGTACGTAACTTGCGCCCGTTTCGGAACAGTGGGATTACGGTGGCCGAGACGGCAAGGCAAAGCGCAACAATCAGTTGCCATGTCCATGGCGATGCTGCGTTTTGTGAGGGGCCGATGTCTCGCCTTTGCGTGGCTTCGGCCGTGCTCGCTTGTTCGGTGTGCTTTGTCGTGTTTGTGGAATCGGCTACGGAGTCTGATCGTGGTGCCGTGGCGGCGATGGAGTTGACTGCAGAGGCCTTTCCGGCTGCTGCTTGCTGTGATTGCGCAGCCGCGTGTTTTGCCGGCTTGTCGGCAGTGGCAGCGGTCGTCTTTGAGATTGATTTGTGAAATGATGCGAGGGTGTCTTGTGCTTGCTCGAAGGCTTTCTGCATATTGGCGATCAGTGCCTTGGAAGAGTATGTGGCGCCGCTGACTGCATCCGGCATATCGGAAGCCAGGGCTTGACGCACGCTCATGCCGACAAAGGTGTCTGTGAGTGCGGCACGTGTCACGCGCTTGAAGAATCCAGGCGTTTCGTCATTGGGCAGTGCGGAGATGGACGTGATACGCCCTTTGGCACTTACTTCCATTTGGACAGGTACCGGACCTCCGAAGCCGCTAATGTCTTTACATGTTTCGGTTGTGTTGACGATGAATGAGTGCGGTTTATTGCCGTCTGATTTTTCATTTTTTGCAGCTTGTTGTGCGATGTTTTCGGCTTCGGACTTCGTGACCGTGGCGTTGTCTGACTTTGGCTTAGGTGTCGCTGCCGTTGTGTCATCGATTTTTGCCGAAGGGGCGTTTGTCTTTGTGGCAACGGATGCCGAGGCTTTGGCTATTTCGTTTGGCTGACCTAATGCGGTGGCAAGTCCGGCGCGGACGTTGGCGATGATGGCTTTGGATGTGTATGTTGCGCCGCTGACGGCGTCTACATCCGGGGCGGCGAGTATTTGATCGGCGTCACGACCTATCCATTGTTCGATTAGACCGCCGTCAAGGACGTGTTGCAGGAACTTGGGACTCTCGGTGTTGTCCAAAACGGCTATTGATGCTACTTTGCCTGAGGGGTTGAGACGTATTTCCAGTGGGACCGGGCCGTTGTACCCGCGTATATCGAGGCCTAATTGCGCGGTATTGACGAGGATGCTGCCGTCCTCGAGACGTTCGATGCCGGCGATACTGTCGGTGTTGTTTTCGGCCAGACGATGTCCGAAATGCATCCCATTACGATGTATGGCGATGGCGGTCATCATTGCAAATACGATGACAAGGGAGATGACGTTTTTGGCTAATTTATTGGTTGATAGTCTTTTGCCCATAGCGTTGCATATTGGTTTGCGTTGACAAAAGTACATAGAAAATATCATTCGGCAAAATCAGACAAAGGACAAGCGGACACGCTCCCTCAGGGAACGTGTCCGCCGTTATTTTATGCCGTGATACGGCGTGTGGATTTGATTTCTAAGCTGATGTTAGCCTGTTTTTTAGAGGTTAATTATTCGGCTTTGAAGATTACGATACGGTTCCAGTCGTTCTGACCCTTGCCGGTGTAAACTTGTTCGTCGCTACCGAAGGACTTGGTGCTCAGACGGTCGGAAGCGATGCCATATTCGTTGACAAGCATATCGCAAACGGCCTGTGCACGTTTTTCGGACAGTTTCTTGTTGAAGTCGGCCGAACCGGTTTTCTTGTCAGCATATCCGGCGATGACAATCTTCTGCTCGGGGTTGGCTTTGAGCCACTCGGCGATGTTGTATACATTGACTTCTTCGGCGGGAGTGATGACAGCGGAGCCGATTCTGAAGCGTACGGAAGCCAACAGAGGAGCGGAAGTTACAATGGGCTTCTGTTCCTTAACTTCGGGGCAGGGGAGCTGAGCCTGAGCGGCAGCGAGGTCGGCAGCGGTTGCTGCGAGGGCTGCACGCAGGTCGTTGACCTGACCGTTGAGGCTATTGATATAGTCGGTGTAGTCGCAGGGGTTGAAGGTGCGGAACTGGCTGCCACCGATGTTGAAGGTCAGACCACCGATAGCGGAGATGTTGACATCAACCGGTTCGCCGTAAGCGCAACCATTGAAGTTGTCACCATAGAACTGTGCACGACCTTCGAAGAAGAGGTCTACATATTTGCACAGACGGAAGCGCAGTTGTAGGCCGGCGCTGACGGGCAGTGTCCAGCTTTCGTCTTTGATGGCGCCCCATTTGTTGTATATGTTGGATGCGGGAGCCTTGATGTCCCATACGTATGTACCACCGAGCCCTACGAAAGGTATGATGGAGAATGTTCGGTTGGGGTTGACACCACCGAGGCTGTTGAACATATCCCACATAAAGTCGAGGTTGGCATTTACGTTCTTGGCCTTGGAGATTTCGCCGTTGTCCCAGCGCATTGCGCCGCCCAGGAAGCTAAGACGCCATCCGATATAGGGCGAGAACCATTTCCCGAAGCCGAGGTTGTATACGGCTGTGAGTTTGTGCTTTGCATCGGTCTGAGGCAGGTAGTTTTCTACGAACGGGCTTTGGATGCCTGCACCTACTTGGATAAACCAATTGTCACGCGATGTGCTGTAGTAGTGTGTCTTGCAGGGTTGGTCCAGAGATACTGCTACTTCTTGTGCCTCTTGTGCGGATGCGGGCACTGCACATAATGTTGCGCCGACTAATGCGGCTACTAATGCAATCTTTTTCATAAAAGCAGAATTAGTGGTTTGTATTTAGTATATTTGTATGTATTCTTATCGCTTTTGACTCTTGATGATGTCCGGATGATTTTTATTGCTAAATCTATGCCAAACCTTATCTTTTTGCTCTCGGCATCAATTTTTTTCTCAAAATCGGCTTGGCTCTGTGTATATACACAACGTTTTATTTACTCGTTTTGTTTGAACCTTGACCGAGTGTGATGTGGCGTTAAACTATTATTTGAGCATCTGTTTTCTGTTATGAACAACTTTTGTCTGTCTTTTCACCCTCTCGCGGGTTCGTGGTCCGCTCGGGCGGATATTGAATGTATGGCGTCGATATGTTCATACGTGAGGAGTCGTACGTATACGGCCGTGTTCTCCGGTTTCTGCGACTGCAATTGGACATCGGATTGTCCTTGGCTGTATGTCATACCGAAATGTTTGGCAAAAGTATAACTTATAGACGTGTCCACCAAATTTTTTCGTTAAAAAATGCGATGGAATCGCTACTTGGACTCATTAGAAGTATCATTTTGGAAGTTTTGATCTGTATTTCGTTTTTTGTGCGCGGTTGTGCGCGTCCTGTAAGTCGCGATTGAATAGTGCGATATATGCACAAAAACGCCCGGCCATTTGAGGACCGGGCGTTTTTGTGCTATGTAGGGAAGTTGTTATGCGTTCTTGGCGATGGCCTGGGTGGCGCCTTTCTTTTGGTTGCGGCGGCTGTTGGTGACATAAGCCACGGGAGCTGCAACGAAGATTGTAGCCAGAGTACCTATGATGACGCCGAAGCCCATTGCAAATACGAAGCTGCGGATGCTGTCTCCACCGAGGATGAAGATGCAGATAAGTACGAGCAGGGTGGATGCGGAGGTCATGATTGTACGAGCCAAGGTGGAGTTGATCGAGTGGTTGATGGTGTCGAAGAAGTTCCATTTGGGATAAAGCCCGAGGTTTTCGCGCACACGGTCGAATACCACCACGGTATCATTGATCTGGTAGCCGATCACGGTCAGGATGGCAGCGATGAAGCTTTGGTCTATTTCCATCGCGAAGGGGAATACGCCCCAGAAGATGGAGTAGAAGCCGATGATGCTGAAGGCGGTGAATGCCACGGCTGCGAGTGCACCGAGCGAGAATGCTACGTTGCGGAAGCGCAGCAGGATGTACAAGAACATGGCTATCAGGGCGAGGGTGACAGCGATGTATGCTTCGGTGCGCATATCATCGGCCACGGTGGGTCCTACTTTCTGCGAGGATACGATGCCTTGCGATGCATCGTATGTCGAGAATTCCTTGTCGCTCATACCCGGACGAAGGTACGGTTTGAGGACTTTGAAGAGCTTACCGGTGATTTCTTCATCGGTATCCTTGTTGTCGGAGTCAATCTTGTAGTTGGTGGAGATACGTACCTGGTTGGAGCTTTCGATGGTGATGACCGAAACGGTTGAGCCTTCGAATTCGGGAGCAAGTTTTTCTTGCAGTTCTGTCGTGCTTACGGGTTTTTCGAATTTGACGATATAGTTGCGACCGCCGGAGAAGTCGATGCCTTGGTTGAGGCCGCGGAGGCACAGCGAGGCTACGAATACGATGATGATGGCGATAACGACACCGAAGGCGGCTTTGCGTTTGCCCATGAAATTGATTTTGGTGTCATGGAACAGCTTGCGCGACAGTGCTGTAGTGAATGTCATCTTGTTCATAGCCTTGGTCTTGGCCACCCAGAGGAAGAATACGCGGCTGAGGTATACTGCGGTGAAGAACGAGCAGATAAGGCCGATGATAAGGGTGGTGGCGAAGCCCTTGATGGGACCGGTGCCGAAGTACAGCAGGATAACGCCTGTGATGATGGATGTCAAGTTGCCATCGAAGATAGCGCTGAAGGCATTGGAATAGCCGTCGGCGATGGCTGTGCGGCTGTTCTTGCCGGCGCGGAGTTCTTCCTTGGCGCGTTCAAAGATTAGCACGTTGGCATCGACGGCCATACCGAGTGACAGCACGATACCGGCGATACCGGAGAGTGTCAGTACTGCCTGGAAGGAGGCGAGTATGCCGAGCGTGAAGAAGAGGTTGAATATCAGGCAGAGGTTGGCGATGATACCGGGGATGAAGCCGTAGAATGCAATCATGAAAATCATGAGGCATACGAGGGCGACAACGAAGGATACCATACCGTCTTGAATGGCTTGCTTACCCAGCGACGGGCCGATGACCATATCGGAGATGATGTTGACTTTGGCTTTCATCTTACCGGCTTTGAGGACGTTGGCAAGGTCCTTGGCTTCTTCTACAGTGAAGTTGCCGGTGATGGAGGAGCGTCCGCCATCGATGGCGGTGTTGACTGTGGGTGCGGAGTATACCTGGCCGTCAAGGACGATGGCGATGGATTTGCCGATGTTGGCTCCGGTGATGCGCGACCATTCGCGTGCTCCTTCGGAGTTCATGGTCATGGATACTTCCTGACCGCGGAAGCTTTGTGCATCAAAGTCTGCGGAGGCGTCTTTGACTACTTCGCCGTCCAATGCGGGACCGCCGTTTTGTGTCTTGAGGGCATAGAGTGCGTAGCCGATTTTGACTTCTTCGGTCTTGTCTCCTTTATTTACTTGCTGTGTCTCGGGTTTTACGCCCCAAGCGAATTTGAGGTCGTTGGGGAGCTTGTTGGCGTAGCGTGCAAGTATTGTGTCAATGGTCTTGACTTCTTTGTCGGTGGGCGCGTAAGCCAGGATGGGGTAGTTGGGGTTGATCATACCCTGACTTGTTGCAAGTACTTGTGCCAATGTGGCGGCGCCTTCGATGCTGTCCTTGATGGCGGCTTGTGCTACGGCGTTGATGTCGTCGGCAATTTCGCTTGCGGGATATGTGAGGTAGAACTCAAGGTTGGCCGAGCGTTGGAGTAGTTCGCGTACGCGTGCGTGATCCTTGACGCCGGGGAGCTCGAGCAGGATTTGACCATCTTTGCCTTCAAGCACTTGGATGTTGGGCGATACGACACCGAATTGGTCGATACGTTTGCGCAGTGTCTGCGTAGCCGAAGTGTTGACCATATCGCGGATTTCGGCGCGGAGTTGAGCGCGTGCCACATCGGGCTTGTTTTCTTTGACTACCGGGCTGAAGAGTACTGTCAGATCGGCATTGGGGCATACCTTTGCGTATTCTTCAAGGAAGTGCTGGAGGTAGTCGGCGTTGGGCTCTTTGTCCATAAATGCCGAGGTGGCGGCGAGAGCCTTTTCGAAGTTGGAGTCGTTCTTGACTGTAGCCAACTGGCGCATCATATCGGGCATATCGACCTGGAGGGTAACGTTCATACCGCCCTTGAGGTCGAGACCGAGGTTGACACCCCATTTACGAACTTCGTCGAGTGTGTAGCCTAAGTAAACTTTTTCTTGGCCGATGCTGTCCATGTAGTGTTTGTAAGCATCGTTGTAGGCTTGGTCTTGGTTGTCCTTGCCTTGGGACTGGGCGTGCGCATAATCTGCCGCTGCGGTCTCGTAATTGGAGTTTACGATCGTAAACGACAGGTAGAACGCGCATACCAGGATGAGCAGCACCGCAATCACCGAAGATAGGAGCGCGGCCAATTTTCCTTTGTTCTGCATGTTTTAGAATTATGTTAGTTTTGGATTAATTATTTTCTACATAAAATTTCAGTCTGCAAATATACGACAAAATCTTGTATGTGCCATCGAGTGGGGCGAAAATTGTGCGTTTAGGTGTGTCTTTGTGCGTTTTGGGGCTATGAAATCGGCCTTGCCTCAGCTTTTGAACACGTCTTTGATGGCGCCTATGGACGAGAGTACGCCGGTGGCTTCGTAGGGTATGTATACTGTCTTGGTGTCTTTGCCGTTGGTCATCGAGCGCAGTGTTTCGATGTATTTGACGGCGAGCATATATGTGGCGGGGTCGGTTTGGGTCGAGCTTATGGCCTGTGCGACGCAGCGTATGGCCTCGGCTTCGCCTTGGGCTTGGAGAATCTTGGCCTGCGACTCGCCTTCGGCACGTAGTATTTCGGAGCGTTTGACGGCTTCAGCGGCGTTGATGCGTGATTCGCGCTCGCCTTCGGAGCGTAGTATCAGCGATTTCTTTTCGCCTTCGGCGTTCAGGATTTCGGCGCGACGGTTACGCTCGGCCTGCATCTGTTTTTCCATGGCTTCGCGTACGCTTTCGGGAGGCGTGATGTCTTGCAGCTCGACGCGGTTGACTTTGACGCCCCATTTATTGGTGGCTTCGTCAAGTATGGCTTGCAGGCGGCTGTTGATGGTGTCGCGGCTTGTAAGTGTCTCATCCAGCTCAAGTTCGCCGATGACATTACGTAGCGAGGTCTGGGTGAGTTTCTCGATAGCGTTGGGGAGGTTGTCGATTTCGTATACCGATTTCTTGGGATCTACAATCTGGAAGTATAGCAGGGCGTTGATTTCGGTGGTTACGTTGTCTTTGGTGATGACTTGTTGCGAGGGGAAGTCGTAGACTTGTTCGCGCAGGTCTATGGAGCTGGTGGCGGTCATTCGGACAATGGTACGGCCGCCGTATGCGCTTTCGACGCGGCGGGTGTATATCACCTTGGGTTTGTCTATGAAGGGCCAAATGATGTTAAGGCCGGGAGGAAGGACGCTGTGGAAGCGACCGAGGCGTTCGATGACGCGTGTTTCGGACTGAGGCACGACTTTTACGCCGGCGAGTACCACGATGATGGCGATAAGAATGGCAAGTGCCAAAAAGATGATTGATTCCATGTTCTTTTGAGGTGGTTAAGGGTGTGTAAATGTTTTTGGGTTTTAGTCTTTTTCGGAGGCGATGTCGGCGCGTCGGACGGTGAGTATGATGCTGTCATAGTGTACCACGCGTACGGGCGTGCCGACTTCTATGGGGCTTCCATCTTCGGAGACGGCTTGCCAGCTGTCGCCGTCGATGTGTACTCTTCCGGGTTCGCCGGCCCCGCCGATGTTCTCGGTCACGGTGCAATTACGGCCTATCAGGGCGTCCATATTGCTGGGCTCGAGGCGGCGATGTCGCAGTAGTCCGTAGTGTTGGAGCAATGGCTTTCCGGCTACGAAGGTTGCGATAGTGCCTATGGCGGCAAATAGTAGTTGCATTTGCAGCCCGCCATTGCAGATGGCACATACCATTGCGGTAAGGCATCCGCCTACAAGGCACAGTGCGGCGTAGGTCGTGGTCAGTAGTTCGATGATTACGAGTATGGCTGCGGCTATGAGCCATATCAGCCATGCGGATAGTATCGGTTCCATATCGGTTTGATGTTAGAGTCTTTGGCGTAAGGGCAACTTTGGACCGGGATTGCATTTCCGGCGTTTGCGAGGTCGAGACTTTGCTCGTTGAGAGTTGTCTTGTCAGGCTGTCGTCAGAATTGGTACGATACTCCGAGTGTCCCGCCCAAGCGCGCCGAGACTACACCGGGGATGATGTAGTAGCGACGGCATAGGATGTTGTTGAGCATAACATGGGCGCTGAGGCGATCGTTGAATTTCCATGTTGCCGAGGCGCTTATGTCGTTAATATTGCCAAGGTTGATGATGTCTTTGTGATAGAGAAAGCCCATACCAAGGAGTGATGCGCTGCCTAGTTCGTAAGCACGGCGCTTGGTGCGCAGGTTCCAGTCTACGGATAATGTCAGGGGATCAAGAGGCCTGAGTGTTACGCCTACATTGGTCTGCCAGCGTGCGCGGTCGCGCCACAGGTAGTATCCGCCGTCATCCCCATTTTCCGACTGGGTGGCGCCTTCGATGGAGGCGTGTGCCGAGAGCCATTTCAGAGCGTCCCAAGCCACTGCGGCGCGATAGTGTATTCCGGCCACCTTGGTCATCTCGTAGCAGTTTGCGCCGTTGGCCATGGCCGGCATCAGCCAGTCGTTGGCGGTAGCCCCGCCGACTTCCAAAGCAATTGAGAGGCCGCTGAACGGGCCCATATTGATGCCGGCATCCACTGTGACGGGTATCGAGGACATGTCATATCCGTATGCGCCGGACATGTAGGGTGTGTATGCGTAGAGGTCTTCGAGTGTATTGAGTACCTTGCCTCCGCCGACACGACCCCAAAGGGCTACACGCGAGGATATTTGCCAGTTGAGACGTATGTCCGGAGCGGCGTAGAATTCCTTGGAAAAACCGCCGTGGCTGAGGTCGAGGCGTATGCCGAATATACCGGTGAACGAGCCGCTGCGCACTTCGGCCGAGGGGGTGAAGGTGTATAGAGCATTGGTGTGGTAGTCGTAGTGTGCATATCCGAAGAGGGCTTCGTCCGATGCTTCATTGTCAGCGGCATAGGCGTACAGGCATGCGGCGGCCGGGCTGTGATGCTGCCAGGTGGCGGCTGCACGCAGACGGAAAGACCACTTGCCGGCCGTGGCGGCTATATTGCCGTGGATGTTGTATAGCGCTTCGGTCATAGGGTCGTTGGGCAGAAGTGCGCCCATTGATGCTCCGGTGTTGTATATGTCTTTGGTAAATCCGAAGTATCGCACCGAAGCTCCGGCATCGGCGACTACAGCTCCGCGATGCGACCAGTCGGCGGTGAAGTATGCACGATTGGCGTTTTGCTTGAAGGTACTTGCCGGACCTGATGCATATTCGGGCATCTGTGTGCTTGTGAAGGCGTATCCGACGGATGCGGCAAGCGTATTTCGGCTGTCGAGGCGATGGAGCGCATCGGCGCCTATGCGCAATTCTTGGTGCGAGTAGTCTGTCCGGGCGCGTTGGCCGTCATAGTCGTCACGGTAGCCATGGTATCTATTGGCCAAATAGCTGACGAAGGCGCTGACGCGCGAGTCTCGTGTATTGATAAAGGTGTAGCCCAGGGATGCTGCAGCGTTGGCTGTCGGCAGGTATCCCAGATTGGCATATCCGCGGAAGGGGCTGACATATAATGTGTCACCCCACGCGGCGGGCTCGAGCATGGTCAGTGAAGCGTCCAGTCGGGCCAGAGCCGAGTAGGGCGCGGCTGATAAATGTGGGGTGGTCACCGTGGGAGTCAGTGCTACCGGTGAGACGCCCGAAGGACGCACGGCTTGGCGGTATTCGGGTTCTATTTGGCGTTCGACAACGATTTGGGTAGACATATTCTGAGCCGAGGCGGTGATGACTGAAATGGCGACTGCCATTAAGGCGGCACGGCGCGGCTGTATGTGCTTTAAGAGGGTCATATATATTATATATTGTATGGGCGTGTATATGTATAGATGTACGGCATCGGTCGCAATATCTTTTGCGTCATTATTTGCCTCCGAGGCGCGAGTCTATGGCATCGAAGATGTCGGCTTCGTCTCCGGTGTAGTTGGAGCGCACGGCACGGAGGTACTCATCTGCTTCGAAGACCTTGCCTTTGGCGCGCATGGCATCACTTAGAACGATAAATCCGCGTGCCAGCCAATACTGATGTGGTGTTCCGGAGGCTGTGAATGCTTCGGCGGTGGCGAGGGCCTCGTCGTTCATTTGATGGTCGAGGTAGTTCTGAGCCAGATATACGGCGGCTTTGGCGCCATAGATGTCTGATGCGTCTTTGGCCAGTTTGGACCACATCTGACGTGCGTCTTCGTCATTGCCGGCGAGGTGTTCGGCGAGGCCCAACGAGAATGCCGCCTCGGTCTTGTCTTGTGCGCCGAGTGTCGAGGATGATAATACGGACTGAGCGGCATCACGCAGTGCGGCGGCATCGCCTTGGTCGCGAGCTATGCGCATCAGTCCCATACGTGCGGCATTGGCGTTTTCGGGGGTGGAGGCGCGTTGGCTCAGCTTGACCCAAGCATCGCGGGCATTGCCTTGGCGCCCTTGTGCGTAGTCGTATGCGGCTACGATGGCCAGGGCGTCCTCGGCTGCTTCGGCATCGGGGTATTTGGTGACGATTTCGGATGCGTATTTGTAGGCATCATCGGTTGCTTGACGCTCTGTAGCTTCGTCCATCAGATATGCCAATGCGCGGTGACGGTTGTGCCCCTTGGGATAGTGCTTGAGATAGCGACGCATGGCCGTAATTCCTCGTCCGTCAAGGTATTGCTCTTCGGCGGCCTCGAAGGATAGACGGTCCGATTCGGCGGCCTCGAGACGCGGGGCGTTGTCTATACCGGCGATGAATTGTTCGTAGCGATCCATCTCGCCGGCATCGGCGGCGTAGCGTTTGAGTACTTCGGCGGCTTGGCGTGCTTCGGCGCTGGTGGGATATTCGCGGATAAGGCGTGCGTATGTCTTGGCGGCCTCGTCTTTCTGGTCTGCATCGGCGCGTATATTGGCCAAGTATAGCAGTGCCTGACGGCCTTGTTGTGTGGCGGGATACTTGGAAGTGAGCTCATTGAGTGTGCGTTCGGCGTTTTCGTCGTCGCCGCTGAGTTGGTAGGCCTCGGCGGTTTCGAGCAAAGCCTCGGGCATAAGCGATGATGACGGGAAGTCCTTGCGCAAGCGCTGTAACAGGCGCAGGCGTTCGGCTTGGTCGGAGGTGTAGGACGCGATGACGGCTTGCTGGAACAGCGGGTAGTCGCCGGTGCGTGGCGCCATATCAAAGGCGTGAGCATAGGCTTTGCGTGCCTGTTCCCAATGTTTTTGGTAATAATGGGCATCGCCTAGACGTGTATATGCATCGGCTACAATATGCTTGGACATTTTGCCACGATTTTCGACGGCGTTGCGGAAGGCGGTAGCGGCCAAACCGTAGTGTTTCAAGCCCAGCTCGGCATATCCGAGATCGTAGTAGGCCAGGCGGGAGTTGACATCATTACCCGAGGCGTCTTGAAGGTACGCCTTGAGGTTTTCGGCAGCATTGTCATATTGATTGTCAAGTAGGTATGCTTCGCCTAACGCCATAAGCGTTTCGTGAGCTACCTTGCTGTCGTATTGGGCAAGTTCTTTGGCTTGTTCGAGTCGTGCAATGGCATCTCCGCGGCGTCCGGCGCCGAGGTCTCGTAGCCCTAATGCGTAAAGCACTTGCTGTTTGGCGGCAAGGACTTCGGCCGAAGGATTGGTTGTGCGGTTGATTGATGCAATGGCTGCATCGTAGTTGTGGTCGGTGACATATCCGGCTATGATGTATCGGCGGACAATGTCGCTGTGAGTGCTTTCGGGGAACAACTCGAGGTATTCCTCAAAGGTCTTGACGGACGAGCCAAAAGGTACGCTGCCGCCGCGCGACAGTGCCACAGCGTAGTTGTAATAGGCGTTCTCGCGGGCCGAGTTATCGAAGGTCATGCGCGCGGCGTGGTCAAACGCCATTATGGCTGCGTCTGTATCATTTTGTTTCAGTAACGCCTGCCCGATGTACAGATAGGCGTTTTGTCCCATAGCCGAGGGGCTGTCGCACACGCGGCGCAGGGTTTGTATGGCCTCGGCGTAGTCGCCGTTGTTGTACTCGCTGACGCCCAGGATGTACAGCGATGTGGGTTGCGGCTCGACGGTGGCATCAATGTATGCACGTACGTAGGGTACGGCTTCGTCAAAGCGGTCAAGGTGGTAGAGGCTTTCACCGGCTATGCGGTTGGCTTCGGCGGTGAATTCGGCGGTAGTGGCCGTGCTGCGGCCGAGCATTCGACGGGCTTCCTCCAGCGAGCGGCTGTAGTCTTCATGCACAAAGAATATTTGAGCCAGATAGTAGGGTGTCATATCGCCGGGGGCCACGGATGTATTGGCCTGTGCGAAAAGGTCTAGTGCCGTGTCATACTGTCGACGTGCGTATGCGATGTATGCAAGATAGAAGGTGGCGGCATCGCGATATTCGGGCTTGTCGCGCAGGGTCATCATCAGGGTTTGTGCGCTGTCGTAGTCGCCAAGTTTGAGGTAGCAATATGCGGTGCGATAGTCGTATTCGTTCTGCCTTTCGGGCGTGAGTGCGGAAGCATCGACGCGGCGGTATAGTTCGAGCGCTTTGGCGTAATTGTGCTCGAATTCTATGTCGGCAATGCACATCTTCACGTCTTGGCGCATCAGAGAGGCGGGATATGTATCGAGGAATTGCTCGAAACGGGCGCGTGCGCGGCTGTCGCCGAGGCGATGCAGACACATAGCTTCGAGCCATGCGGCTTGCTCGGTTAGGTTGATATCGGTCGAAGTTGGTGCGGCTGCCGAAGTGCGACGTACCTCATCGAGTGCGGCATTGTAGCTGCCGGCATCGTAGAGCGTGCGTGCTCGGTTAAGAGATGCGGCTGTCGTCGGGATGGTCGTGCATGCGCCCACACCCTGATGCGGAGCGTTGGCGTAGTCCGGAACGAGAGCGGCTGCATAACTTTGGGCGGCGATGCTTATCGCCGCTA
This sequence comes from Porphyromonadaceae bacterium UBA7555, assembly GCA_002478045.1. Taxonomy (GTDB): domain Bacteria; phylum Bacteroidota; class Bacteroidia; order Bacteroidales; family Muribaculaceae; genus CAG-873. The sequence continues at coordinate 1,983 of DLLT01000031.1, read as the reverse complement.
AAGCTGTTATTAATACTATCTTGTTCATCGTTTGTGAAGTGTCGTATGGGTACTCCGGCCGTCATAGCAAAGCTCCGGCCATATTTGATGCAAATTTAGTCATTTATCTCCAAATCCTCAAATCATACGCGCACATAATGCACGCACGCGTGTCGAAAGATATTCGAGGGGCTACTAATGCCATTCCCCGAATGATTCCGGATGTCATTCACGGCGACTGACAGGATGGGTGTCGGAGTGTACATACATAGACGACCGGGGAGCAAGCACATTGCTCCCCGGCCGTTTGGAGGATGTATATGCCGTCTTTCAGGCGTATATTCGTAGATGTTTAGACGTTGAAGCGGAAGTGCATGATGTCGCCGTCTTGCACGACATAGTCCTTGCCTTCGACGCCCATCTTTCCGGCATCGCGCACGGGTCCTTCGCCGCCGAGGGTGACGTAGTCATCGTACTTGATGACCTCGGCGCGTATAAATCCTTTCTCGAAATCGGTGTGTATGATACCTGCGGCTTGCGGAGCCTTGGTGCCGCGACGGAAGGTCCAGGCTCGTACTTCGTCCGGGCCGGCGGTGAAGTATGTTTGCAAATCGAGCAGTGCGTATGCGGCGCGTATCAGGCGTGCCACGCCGGATTCTTCGAGTCCTATCTCGGCGAGGAATTCCTTGCGTTCTTCATAGGTGTCCAGTTCGGCGATTTCGCTCTCGGTTTGTGCGGCCACGACCATCAGCGAGGCACCTTCGTCCGCGATGGCTTGGCGTACTGCCTCGACATAGGCGTTGCCGGTGGCGGCACTGGCATCGTCGACGTTGCATACATACAGTACCGGCTTGGCGGTGAGTAGGAACAGTTCGCGGCTATAGCGTATTTCGTCGGGTGTATCCAACTTGACCGAGCGTGCCGGACGTCCGGCATCCAGGGCTTCCTTGTAGCGGCGCAGTACCTCGTATTGCATCTTGGCTATTTTATCTCCGCCGGTCTGTGCGGCTTTTTGGGTCTTGGATATTCGAGACTCGATGGTTTCGAGATCCTTGAGCTGAAGCTCGTAGTCAATGATTTCCTTGTCGCGCACGGGGTCAACGCTGCCGTCCACGTGGGTGACGTTATCGTCGTCGAAGCAGCGCAATACGTGTAATATGGCGTCTGTTTCGCGTATATTGGCGAGGAATTTATTGCCGAGACCTTCGCCGCGGCTGGCGCCTTTGACCAGACCGGCGATGTCTACGATTTCGACGGTGGCGGGTACTACCGAGCGAGGATTGCACATTTCCACCAGACGTGTCAGTCGTTCGTCCGGGACGGTGATGACGCCCACATTGGGCTCGATGGTGCAGAAAGGAAAGTTGGCTGACTGAGCCTTGGTGTTGCTCAGGCAGTTGAAAAGTGTGGACTTGCCAACGTTGGGCAGTCCCACGATGCCGCATTTTAGTGCCATATAATATTTTGTGTTAGATGCCTATATGGATGGAGTGTCTCGGTGATAGGCAAGGGCTGTTCTGTCTTTTTTCGGAGTGCAAAGGTACAAACATTCTGTCGTAATTGCAATTCGAAAGACAATGCTCTGTTTTGTTGGTTTTTAATGCCTGACGCGAAGCGCGTGGCCGTCGCCGCTGTACGCGCGTATCGAAGTGCGGCGTGTACGCCCGGGAAGGCTGCCGGCGGAAACGGGCGCCACCGCCATCTCGTAGGACGTGTACAGATGATTGCCAAGACCATCCCAATATAGATAATGTCGGTGGCCGCCTTCAATGTCGTACTGCATGGGGTGGCCATCGGCATTCCAACGCGTGTACAGCAGCCCGCGCGAGGCGTCCGACATCATGTCGCCGGCATCGTTGTACGCCAGCTCGAACTCACCGTCGGCGTGCAGCCCGGTGACGCCATCGAACGGCAAGGCCTCGGTTATGGCTGAGATGCCTCTCATCTGATTGCCTTCGTAGCTGCAAGCCAGCTCGTCAAGCGTGCCGAAGGTCTCAACGCGGT
>DLLT01000046.1 GCA_002478045.1 Porphyromonadaceae bacterium UBA7555 | reverse complement strand
ATCCTACATCAAACCGCAACTATCGCATCGCAATTCGCTAATACATAGGTGCGTATAGCGTGGAAGCAAGATAGAAAACGCCGTGTAGGGTTGTATTCTGAAGCAAAGTTAAGCATTTTTTTGCGTACAATAGTGCATAAAGATCAGCAAAAATCAATAAAACTCCAGCTGAAGTTGGACCGGAATCTTAGAATCCTTTATCCGCGAATTCTTCGAGCTTTCCGGCTTACCCCAGTAATTGAATATTTTAGAGAACTGCTTGTCCGTCACGGAAAGTATTTTTACGTTACCTTCATCCGGGAATATGTGCGTAATCTTATCGATAAGGGCATCGGCGTGCTGATACGAAGGACAATGGCATGCATATACTGAGAACTGCATCATTTTGAAACCTAAAGCCTCAATGTCTTTGCGGAATTTGGTCGCCTGTTTCCGCTGCCGCTTGGTACAGACCGGAAGATCGAAAAATAGGAATAACCACATAATATGATAAGCATTTATTCGGTTGTGTGTCATGGAATTTGTGGTAGAGTTAGAACTTGAGATTTACGAAGAATGTATGAGCCGAGTGATGCCGTAGTTGATGAAAGTGCCAGCATAAGCGGTCGCATTACATCACCGCACAACACGTCACAGGTCAGAACCTTAAGCAATTGAGATTTGGTCTTCTTGTTGATGGAGGCTTGGCCATGCTTCCATAGTTCGTACACGATCAAATCGACAAAAGGCCTGAAGGGTTCCATAATATCATCCGCCAAAGGGAAGGCGTTGTATCGGTTACGGTGGAAGATTCCGAAGGCAGGGGACACACCAGAGCCGATAAGCGCACGGATGGTTGCAGCTCGCAGTATTGCGTAACCGTAATTGAGTAAGGCATTGATGCCATCACCTTCGCGGTCGCGGACAAAAGCTTCATCGAACATTTCGGTCCAATAAAGGCGGGCGGCTACACCTTCGCGGTTAGTGGTGTCACCGCTTAGCACATTGCGCACGTGCGACGACAGGATGTCGCCATCCAGTCCGCAGATGTCGAGAACGCGCTTTTGATTGGCAATCTTTGCCGTAATGATTTGCTTCCATGCTTGTTTGAGCTGCGGCAGTGTCATTTGACATTGGGCTCTTAGCACTTCGCTTTGAGTCGTGTTGCCTTCGAGCGGAGTGATGATTGTCGCCGGGCAATGCTTTTCATCGCAAATGACGACCATCACATTCGCCGAGGCAAGAGCATTCAGCAGTGGCAGGGTTACGGTTGTCACCGTGCTCTCCAATATCAGAATACCGATATTGGCAACCGGACGCGTAATCGGCTCCTCGTCGTCCGCCCCTGTGATTACCAACAGGTGGTTCCGCAGAGACAGACGACGTGGTGTCGATATTACGATGGTCTGTTTAATCATGTTTCAGAAACTTGATTTTGCCAAGCACATCGATGGTAAAGTCTCGATTTTGGATTAGCGCCTTGAACTTGCTACTGCTAACCAATATATATGGGCGCAACACCTCTCCGGTTTTATAGTCACCGGCCAATCCTTCTTTTGCTTTCGCTTGCTGCGAATGTTTTAGGTTGATACGTCCATCAGTCTTAATCATTGTTACCACATACAACCTGCGGCAAAGTTCTGCGGCGGTGGCATTGTATACCTCCTCGGGCGAGTTTTCATAGAGTAGTACCGAATCGCCTTGATGTAGTATTGCTTTGAGGCGATAGCCGTTTTCGTCTACGGGAGGATATAGCTCGGCGCGATTTGCGCGATTGCCTACCTTGAAGTGAGATGCCGCTGCCAGATTATTGATGATACGGAACGACCGCTTGGCTTTTGCCGTAGAGCCTTGCGGCAGAACTTGCTCGTATATGGCAATGCAGTAATTACCGTCGTTTTTGAAGTGTCCGGTTCTCTTGTACTCGTGTCGTGATATGTCGCGATTCTTGCGAACGTTAAGCGGACGCGTAACATCCGGAGTAAAGCATCTTACCTTCTTAATTTGAATACCCTTGGCTTCGTTCATCCATATGGGATTTGCTAATGCAGTTTTGATTTCCGGCGCTTTATCAAGACCACGAGTGGCTGCTTGTACCTTTTCTCTGACGATAGGATCAACTATTCTTTCTATATCGCTTTGGCTTGTTAATTCAGTAATCGGTTTACGAATTACATATTTCACTTCGCCGTCATGCTCGATGGCACCGTAATTGGTGTCCATGTGCAGCGACAGGCGAGCCGTATCGCTTTCGGATATGTGCGATGGTTTATGACCTTTTATATGGTGGCTGCCGGTGAACCTGATACGGCGGCGCACTTGTTTGGGCGCATTGTCCGTGAAATCGTACGATACTAAGGTCTCGGCTTGGATGCGCCGCATATCATCCACGAAACCCTCCCAAGGTTCGGGTACTGACGGACGTTCCCTGTCTGCATATCCGTTCAGGTGGTACGAAGCCGCAAGACGTTGGTAATCGCCTCGGCCGATGCACGCAATCACTACGGCATCCACTTGGTGGTGTGTATGGTTGTCGCGGGATTTTTTCTCATCGACGCTTTGCAGTTTCCATGCCTTACGGAAGTCGGCTGTTGCAGCGCCTTTGACGATGGAGACATCATCGAATAGGGACTTCAAGAACAGTCGGGCATATCGAGCCACTATGCCGGCAGTGGCACCCTGACGGCGGCTGAAGTCCTCGGGTACTTCGGTCATCTCGAATCGACGGTATTTGTTGCGCCAATAGACTTGCTGCAGCTCCAACGAGTGACGTTTTTGGATTATGCGGTCTTTCTGGCTTTTGTCCATAGATGCATTTGTGCGGCAGCGGCGGATTTGTTTCTGCAAGTCGTCGGCCTTTTCTTTCATGAACGCCACTCGTTGCATCACTTCGTCAGCATTGGCCAATTCGCTCGGGAGTTTTGTCTTCTTCACCTCGCGATTGAAGCGCGAATCGCAAAGGGTGAGGTTTTCCATAGTGCTGTCTCCGCCACGGCTGCGTGGAATTGTGTGCTCGATGTCATATTTCGGATCGGGACCGAAGATGCACTCAAATCCGATTTGCTTACCGGTGTATAGGCATTTTTTGCCCTGCTCTTCCCATAGAATATACTTGGCAATATCATCATCGGATACGTTATTAACTCCATAATCTTTGAGTACGACTTTGGCTTTTGCACGCTCACTTTCATTGTGCTTGTTTTGCTGCCTTATTGCGGCACGCATATTTGCATCGTTCAGTTCGCGTCCGAGTTCGATATGTACTTCGGTATCGTGGTCAATTAAGCCTTTGTCCAATAGAGCGTTGACCACGTGGCGAATGCGGTGTAACGAGCGCATCGCCATCGGGTTGCGTATTGCAGATATACGCGGAGAGCCCAGGTGCATACGGCCTTGATCGTCAGGGCGAACATGCGGATATGTCTCCAAGTCTGACGGATGGTATAGGCGGTTGAGCGTTTTGTGACCAATATGGTATTTCTCGGCAAGGAAATTCTTGAGCCATTGATACATGGTGCACTCACAGGTCTTCTTGTCGTACTCGTTGAGACATCCGACGGCCATATCGACCGCCGCCTGACGCATATAGTCATTATCTCGGACATACGCCGGCAGTACGGCATCTATATTGGCAAGCATTACGGCATACGAATACAACATACCGCCGCGCATAAACGGCAGAATCTTTCGTATTACTTTGTGGCTCAGGGATGCGTATGCGCTTACCATCTTGATCCCGGCAACTTTTTTTGCGGTATCCGCATCTAAACCGAGGTTTGTCTCAAGCCAGGCCTCAAGCTTGTCGTCGTTATCGAAAAATGATAGTGTGTGCCATACATCATTCACCTTGTCGTCAAGGCCTTTGTCATCTCCTTTTACGTATTGGGCGTCTATAACGGCTTCCCAGTCCGATCCCAGAGCGGCAACCATTCCGGCGGTGAACGGCGAGCCGGCAATGCCCATATCCATCGGATAGTTGAATAGAATGTCTTTGTCTCCATCGGTTTTGTAGTATCCGTAGCACTTCTTGCCATACCTTTTGATGTATGGTTTGGCAAGTTCTTTGGCTATATCCTCGAAGTCAAAGTTAGACTTTGATTTGCGGAGGAATAATGGCACGATCAATTCACGTTCGTCCTCCCAAAGAGGCCGCAGCATATCATCGTCTGGCGTCTTCATCCGTATCTGATTTATGGTCTGGAGCATACGCATTTCTTCAAAATCCGGATGGCTCATTTGACATCTGGATTTTGAAGGCTCGAACAGGCAATGCCCCACGGTATGTTTCTGCGATTTCAGCGGCCTTTGGTCAAACAGCACATGCTCAAGTCGTTTGATGGTATCTTCGTCCAACTCCTGACGACGACATATCGCATGAAATTCTTCGACATAATGGTTGTCTCGCGAGGTGTATTGATTGCGAATGCGTTTGCCCTTGTTGTATAGTTTCTCAAAGTATTCGGCAAGGTATTCGCAGCCTTCTTCTTTCATTTTATGAGACAAATCGGATATTGCCTCTTTGACCTTGCCTTTTTCGTCATCATTTGATTGATCCTTACGGTTCGAGCGAAATCCGCGCCGTTGAGCCATGTGATAGAGTGCCCGCCCAAGGATATATCGTTGAGCTTCCTGCGTCAAATCCAACTTTTCGTGCAGGCATATAACGCGATACCTATAAGGTGTAATGGCTTTGTCGTCATCTGTCCCCAACCACTGCATGAACTCCGGTGTGGCCGGATAGATTTTTTTCAGGCGCCATTGAGATAGTAATTCTGGCGACAAATACGGACACCACCCCAACTCGCTCAGAATGCGTAGAAGTCGTATTTTGCGAAGCTTACGTCTGTAAAAGCCGCGTCTCATTGCCCGATGTGACGTGCGTTCCGCGGCTTTGGACACTTCGTTGCCTTTTTCTTCCTTTACGCCTTCGGTGAATATGTGTACGCCGCTGTCTACCAGGGCGCATTGGTCTCCGAGACGGTCTACGACCGCCCATCCGATACTATTAGTGCCTGTATCCAATCCGAGGATACGTTTTTTCTTGTTTGTTTCCATGTTATATAATATAGGGGTGTTTTTTAATTCTACTTAAGCCATCCATAGTGCTGATTTGTTAAATTATGCCAAATTTACGATTTATTTTTGGATGTCCCAAACTATTAGTCTAAATTTGTCGCAAGATAAGTAAAATCCTACATCTTATCGCAATAAGGCAGTAATTGCCGAAGGATTTCATCCTATGCCCTCGCTTCGGTGAGGGCTTTTTTATATCGGTTATATTGTAAGTTGATAATAATGAACTGCGCACCGGAAGTCGAGTAAGCTACTTTCGGTGCGCAATGCGTATTTTCAGAGCCGTGTAATCTACGGTAGAATTGGCTACGTTGTAGTATTGTTTTGCTTTGAGGGTTACTGTCGGTGTCGCTGTTGGACTTTTTATCTGCGGAGGAGGGTGGTGCGGCGGGAGCCGTCGGGGTAGATGTCGGTGCGGAGGATGAATGTGGAATTGGGGGATGTGGAATTGGATGAAGTGGGGTCGTGGAGGGAGGTTTCGGGAGCTGGGAGGGGACGGCCGAGGAGGTCGTGGTAGAGGGTGGCGATGGGGAGGACGGCGGGGGTGTCGACGCTGATGTCGGATATGCCTTGGTGGTCAAGGTGGTATTTGAGGCCGGCGGCGGCATCTATGGCTCCGAGGCCCCAGCGGGGATTGGTGGGGTCGGGGAGGTCGGTGCGTGCGCTGTGGGCGACGATGTCGCGGATGTCTTGTGCGGTGAGTGTGCGATCGGCTTGTAGCCACAGTGCGACGATGCCGGCCACGGCGGGCGAGGCCATGGATGTGCCGCCTTCGTCGTACCAGGCGTATCGGGTGCCATCGGCGGCTGTGGTCTCGGTCAGGACTTTGTAGCCTTCGGGATGGGCATCGCGGTAGTAGCGGTTCATGGCCGAGATGACGGTGTTGGCGGGGGCGCAGAAGTCGGGTATGTGTCTGCCGTCGTAGGTGTAGCCGTAGCTTGTGTATGGCATGGGGTATCCGGGGTTGATGCCGCTGTATGTGGTTTCGGTGCCGTCTGCCATGGGGACGGTGGCGCGGTTGTCGTATCCGCCTATGGCGAGGACGTCGGTGGGTGAGGCGAGGTTGTTGAAGGCGTCTTGGGCTGTGCCTTCGGTCATTCCGGGGATTCCGCATGAGCGGAGGAATGTCTGCGTGCCATCGGCGTAGATGTCTACGGAAGCGCCTTGCGGCCCTTGGATTTCGTAGCCGAAGTAGTATCGTGACCATGGCCCGGCTTGGCGTATGGCTCGGGAGTGCATGTCGGAGAGTACGGCGATGTGTGTGCGTCCGTTGTGGCTGTCTATGTCCCGGGATATTGTGATGGAGCTGCCGGGTTCGTATGTGCCTTCGGCCCAGGCGTCGGCTGTGCCGGTGGCGAGTGTGATGGTGCCTTGGGTGTCGGATGCGCCGCCGTACCATGGCGAGCGGTATATGATGGCTTGGGTGTCGAAGTCGTATATGATTATGCGTATTTGCAGCGGGGTGTCGTCGTATCCCCATATGTCGGTGTATCCGTTGACGTCTAGTCCGCTCCAGGTGGCGCGGTTGTCGATGATGGTGCCGACGGTGGGCGCTTGGGTGGTGAAGTCGTGGTGTATGGCGTATTTGGATTGTCCGTAATTGCCGGCGGCGAAGCATATCACGGCGTCTTGGGCGCATTTGGCGATGTATCGGCATACGGCGTCGGAGCCGTCGCGCGGGCCTATGAGCGAGGATATGGAGAGGTTGACGACGGCTGGTTGGCCGAGGCTTTGGGCGCGTTCGATGACGTCTTCGATGCCGCAGAGTAGTGCGACGTCGTACAGCCCGCTGGTGGTGGTCACGATGTCGGCTGCGGGGGCGTATCCGTGGTATGGGTTGCCTTTGTATCCGGAGGCCATGATTGCGCATACGTGTGTGCCGTGTGTCTCGTCCGGGGTGTCTGTGGTCCATGCGGCCACGGCTTCGGGGGTGTCGGCGATGAGTCGTTGGGCGGTGCTGTCGACGTAATGGGTGACGACGCTGATGCGTGAGGGGGCTGTCGGGTCGCCGTCGCGTCTGAATGCGATGTGGTTGGGGTCGATGCCTATGTCGCACAGTCCTACGGTGACGCCGTTGCCGTCCAGTGCACCGCATTTGTCGGTGGCTGTGCCGGCGTATACGGGCGCTACGTTGGACCATCGGCGCGAGCGGTCGGTGGCCAACGAGAGGCGTGTGCCGATGGCGGCCGAGGAGACGTGCGCGATGTCTTGGAGTTGCGCGATGTTCTGTCGGGGTACGCAGCCGAGGAGCATATTGTCGCGGCGGCGCCATATCACTGTCCCGAGGGCATCAATGTCATCGAGGGCGCTGTCATCGTCTATTTCGATGATGACCGGGTAGTACAGCGTGGGCGCATCGGCACTCGCTTGGGCTTGGACAAGTCGGGCTTTGGCGGCATCGGCGGCCAGTATGGCGGTGGTACGTGCATCGAATACGGAGGCGACGGATGTGATCTCGGTTACGGCGAGGAGTGCTACGGTGATGGTAGTCAGCGTCTTGGTCGGGAGTAATATGTGACTGCGCATATATATTGTGATATTGTCGTGTGACGTGGTTGGGGTGATAACGCCAATCCCGCGACCGCAGATGAGATATTCTGCAATCGCGGGATTGATGCTAAGGGCGTATTGTCTTTATGTGTCAGCGCACGAGGATGCGACGGGCGTATGCGCCGTTGTTGACGCTGAGGACGTATACGCCAGCAGGTGCATCGGCCAAGTCGAGGGAGTATGTGTCGCCGTTGGCGTTGATGTCGCGAACGATTGCGCCTGTCATAGATACAAGGCGGACGTTGATGTTCTTGGCTCCCGGGACGCTGATTTCGTATGCATCGGTTCCGGCAGCAGTGACGAGTATGCCTTGCTCGTCAACGCGAATGTCGTTGACGCCGAGGCGTTTGAGCACTTCTTTGAGACCTGCCAGTGCGTTGAATTTGCCGGCGCCCCATTGTACGGCGTTGCCGGTGGTGGCGGTTTGCTGGTCTTTGGTGGCTGTCATTGTGGTGATCTCAAGGACTTCGTCAACGGTGAGCTTGGGGTTGGCCTGAAGCCAAAGTGCGATGCCGCCGGCGTATGCGGGCGAAGCCATTGATGTGCCTGTGCTTTGACACCAGTAGCTTTTGCGGTTGTTTTTGTTGTCGGTGTATTCGGCCGAGAAGGTATTGGTGTCTTCGTATCCGGCTTCGGTGTAGTATTTGGAGTATGAGGAAATCACTGCCGTGCCGGGGGCGCAGATGTGCGGGAGACTGCGTCCGTCGTATGTCACGCCGTAGGACGAGTAGGGGGCAATTGCGCCGGCGGTTTGGTAGCCGTCGACGTTGTAGCCGTATTTGCCGCCGTTGAGTGCCGGGAAGAATTGACGGTTGTTGTAAGCACCTACAGCGATGACGTTTTTGCCGCAGGCAAGGTCGTTGATGGTGAAGTCGGTATTGCCGTCGGACCATCCGCTCTGACCGAGCGACTCCATAGTAAATCCGCCGGAGACGTTGTTGAGTGAGCATTGAACCTGTGCGCCGTCTTTGCCTTCGATGATAAGTCCTGCAACGAGGTGCTTGTCGGCGTTGGCGGTGTTGTTGTATCCCAGGACTATATCGATGCTGGCCGAGTAGCGTTTATTGGTAGAGGCGTTGTCGCTGTATGTGCAGTTGATGTAGCTGGAGCTATATGCTTCGTCGAAAGCTTCACTGTGGTTGTACGACGGGTCGGTGTAGTTGTTGGTGGCGAGTACGCTTTTTGTTCCGCTCAGGGTTACTTGATCGACAATTTTTTTGGTCGTTTTGTTGTAGATTACGGCCGTAACTGTAAATTCGCGGCTGTCGTTGCCCCAGATGCTGAAGTTGGCTGTTCCGCGAGTCTTAGTGTTTACGAAGAATGTCTTAAGTGCCTTGTCGGAGGCGCTGAACTTCTTGGACAGTGATATGGGCTCTTCGCCATCGTTGCCTGCCGAGATGCAGATGATGGCGCTTTTGCCGAGGCGTTCCATATATTGTCCGAAGTTGCTGGTTCCATCGTGCGGGCCGCCTGTGCGTCCGATACTGAGGTTGATGACAGCGGGTTGTCTGTGTGTGTTGGCGTACTCTACGATTTTGCTGACGGCGCTGCAGGAGTTGGCATCGTATAGAGAGCCGCAGCCTACTACGAGGTCGGCTTCGGGTGCCATACCATAGTATGGGTTCTTGACTGTGCTGCGTACTTGTACGCTGCCTTTGGAATTGAGTATGGCGGTCTTTCCGCCGCTGCGGTTGAACGAGCCGGCCATAATACCGAGCGTATGCGTACCATGTGTATTGGAGGTATTGTCGGTAGAGAATCGGCTTATATCATCGTAGCTGGTGTATATACTGGACATGCCGTTGGAAGTGTAGAAGTGCATTAACTGCTTGATACGTGTGTCCGTGAAGTCATTGTTGAGGAAGTTGACGTGGTTGGGATCTACGCCGATATCGTATATACCGCAGATGACTCCTTTGCCTTTATAGGGTTGGTCAAGGTGGTCTTCGCCGGCGTGTATTGTGGTGACGCCGCTGAGTTTGCGGGCTTCGTTGAGCATGGGCTTGGCCTGCGCCGATAGCGAGTAGCTTTGGACATCGGCATTGGAGTCCATTGCGATGATGTCGTCGATGCTGCCTGCCACTACGGCCATATCGTCGCCGGCGGTGCTGATGACTTCGAGCCCGGCGGCACGGAGGTCGTCAAAGGTGGCTCCGTTGCTCAGACGTACGATGGCTGCCGCAGTGGGCGTGGCACGCGAAGTGCTTTCGAAATCGAACGGGGCATTGACGGGTGTAATCACTTTGGCTGCAGGGTAGAGCTGCTTTTGGCGGTAGGCGTCCAGAATTTGTTGCGTGGCAGCGTCTGTCTTCGACTGGGCAAACGCTCCGAGTGTAGCGCACAGCACGCTTACGGCGATGGTAATGTGACGTTTCATTTGTTGTTCTATGTTTTATTGTTGTTTAGACATATACTTGGCGTTTGCGCAAGGTCGATATGCGGCGAAGACCGACACGCTTAGGCGCTAACGTTTTATGCGCAAAATTAGCTAAAATTTTTTAGGCGACAAGCATAGATATAATAATTTTGGCTCTGAAAATGAAGGAATCTCATGGCAAATAAACTGTAGGGGGAATACATTTTTATATTAAAATTTCTTAAATCTTGCCTTTGGCGTATTGGGCGAATGAAAGTTTTTGTACTTTTAGGGCCGAAATGCTATCTATTTAGACGCCGAGTGCGTCGCCCAACGAAACCAAACACGTAAGAACCAACCATTACAACTATGGATAAGAATATTGCAATGAGCAAGAACGCCCTTGTGCAGTCGCTGCACAAGGCACAAGAAGACTTTACGCTCGACGACATAATCACCTATATCAAGGCCAACGGCATTGAAATGGTCAACTTCATGTATCCGGCAGCCGACGGACGCCTGAAGACTCTGAATTTTGTCATCAACGACTTGGCGTATCTCGAGACCATTCTGACCTTGGGCGAGAGGGTGGACGGCTCATCGCTGTTCCCCTTTATCTCGGCCGGCAGCAGCGACTTGTATGTGTTGCCGCGCTTCAGCACGGCTTTCCGCGATCCCTTTGCCGAGATTCCGACGGTGACCATGCTGTGCTCGTTCTTTGACAAGGACGGCAATCCGCTGGAGAGCGCGCCCGAATATATCTTGGACAAGGCTTGCCGCCAGTTCAACCGCGTGACCGGTATGGACTTCCAAGCTATGGGCGAGTTGGAGTACTACGTCGTCAAGGAAGATGACGGAGCCTTCCCCGCAAGCGATCAGCGCGGCTACCACGAGTCGGCACCTTTCACCAAATTCGGCGACTTCCGCACCCTATGTATGCAGTACATAGCCCGTACGGGCGGAAGCATCAAATACGGACACAGCGAAGTGGGCAACTTCACCCTGGACGGAAAAATCTATGAGCAGAACGAAATCGAGTTCCTGCCCGTGGACGCACGACGTGCCGCCGACCAGCTGATGATAGCCAAATGGGTGATACGTAACCTCGGATATATCAAGGGCTATGACATCACCTTTGCGCCCAAAATCACCGTGGGTAAGGCCGGCTCGGGACTGCATATACACATGCGCATCATGCGCGACGGACACAATATGATGCTTGATACGGAGCGCCGTCTCAGCGACGAGGCTCGTCGCGGTATCGCCGGAATTATGGACTTGGCACAAGCCATCACGGCCTTCGGCAATACGGTGCCTACATCCTACTTCCGCCTGGTGCCCAAGCAGGAAGCACCCACCAATGTATGCTGGGGCGACCGCAACCGCTCGGTGCTGGTGCGCGTACCGCTGGGATGGACGGCCCGGAAAGATATGTGCGCCGAGCTCAATCCCGGCAGCCACGGCCTGGCCGACGTGGACACGACGCAGAAACAGACTGTCGAGATACGTTCGGCCGACGGGTCGGCGGATATATACCTGCTGATAGCATCGTTGGCAGTGGCTATGCGCCACGGTTTCGAGATGCCGGATGCCCTCAAGGTAGCCGAGGACACATATGTGGACGTAAATATCCATCGTGCCGAGAATGCCGCCGTGCTCTCGCGCCTGAGCTCGCTGCCTGTCGACTGCTACGGGTCGGCACAATGCCTCGAAGACCGCCGCGACGTATTCACCGCCGCCGGAGTGTTTGACGATGCCACCATAGACGGAATCATCAAACGCCTGCGCTCGTATGACCGCGACGAAATAGCACTGGCTCACGACGATACCGAAGCCATGCTTCGCATCGTCCGCCGCTACTTCCATTGCGGATAATCGCGCGGAGCACTTTCGCACAATACAATGAGGGGCTGTGCCGCAATTTTTTGCGGCACAGCCCCAACCCTCAAAGATCTTTAAGTCATGTTCGATGAAGTTACGCCAAGTTCAAATTGATGAAATTGTAAAATACTGCAATATCATTCTTACTTCAAATACACCAGAGTAACTGTATTCGATCGACAGGAATAAATATGATGATGCAATGTGTCTAAACCAAACGACTTCAACCGCTAACGCATTATGGATATAAGGAAAGAAAAACTCGATCTATACAAGGCTATCTTTATAGCGCTTCGCCATCGTCTGAATGAAATACTCAGTGAGAAACAATTGATCATTCTCCATTTATACTTGATAGAGAATAAGAGCCTGACCGAGATTGCAGATTGTCTGCAATTGTCGGATTATCAAATCGTTTAAGATGAGTTGAAAGAAATCAAACTTAGGATTTTAGCTTTAGGCTAAGTATATGAACGAATACGATGACATCAACACTTGTAACGGCGATACCGAACACGTTATGCATGGTGTTTATGCCTAAATATTAATACAGATAAACAGCCCGATTATTTCGAGAATAATGACATCAACGAATATATCAATAATCTGAATGATAGAACTTAACAAATGAAATAACTGCTCTATTTATGCGCGGCTTTATTCTTTGTAGCATGTTCATCAAGTACTGAAGGACAGGAATTGTTTATTGAGAACTACTCTAAGCAGCTTATCGAAAAATATCCGAACTTCGAATCCAACGAAATTGCAAAAAATGCAATTACTGATTCTATCACCAACTTTTGCGAATCTTACGTAGGCAAACAAGCCATAGCTCCAACTTACGATTGAAGCTGTGGCTCGCTTTTCATAGGAATTTGTTGTTCCGGCATTGGCAAGCACACGCGCCCAATAGTTGGGTCGCGATGCTTTCGGGTTCGGGGTTGGTCTATAGTTAGCGCCCTTTTGCGGCCATAAGGATGTTGTTAATTGTTAATTATTCATAACGGTGATGTTGTGCTGTTAAATTGTGCGTAAATTTGTGGTGAAGAGGCGAATTGAGCCTTCGATTAGTGCCATGTCCCATGGATGCTTTGTATATAAGCTTTGATTACAGTTGGATATACTACACGTTGATGACAATATACGCCATCACCGTGATAGTGATATTGTGCGTGATAGTCAGCGAAAACCGCAATCCGGTCAAGTCGCTGGCGTGGGTGACCGTGCTTATCCTGCTGCCGCTTGTGGGGGTGGTGCTGTATCTGTTCTTCGGGCGCAGCATCAAGAATACTCGAATGATTTCGCGCCGCAACCGTCGCCGTCTCAGACAGGCCGAGCGCACGGCTGTGACCGAGGTCAATGAGCGCACGCTTTCGGCCGAGGCGCAGCAGCAAATACGGCTGGCCAAGTCGTTGGAGGATGCCGAGTATTATTCCGGCAACGATATCAAGGTCTACACTGATGGGGCATCCAAGTTCGAAGCCCTTATCGAAGATTTAGGAAAGGCCAAACGCTACATCAATTTACAGTATTACATAATATCGGATGATGAAATAGGTACTCGCGTGGCGGACGTCCTCATAGAGCGTGCGCATGCCGGAGTGGCCGTACACGTCATATACGACAATGTAGGGTCGCTGGAGACCGGGCGTCGCTATTTCAAGCGTATGCGTTCGGCGGGCATAGAAGTTTACCCATTCTTCAAGGTTTCGTTCCCGCCCTTTGGTACGCGCATCAACTGGCGCAACCACCGCAAGATATGCGTCATCGATGGCGAAGTGGGGTATATCGGCGGAATGAATATTGCCGACCGCTATATCACCGGAGGCAAGTGTTTTGACAGTTGGCGTGACACACATCTGCGACTTGTCGGGCCGGCTGTGGCATCGTTACAATACTCTTTTGCCGTGGACTGGAACTTTATGGGGCAGCCGCTGCTGGAAGAGAGTGTGGAGCAAGACAATCCTGCTCCCGGGGATATGGGTGCTCAGCTTATCACCTCCGGGCCTACATCGCAATGGAGCAATATCGCAATGATGTTCCATAAGGCCATAGCCAATGCACGCCATCGTGTATACATACAGACGCCGTACTTCCTGCCCACCGAGGGCTTGCTCAAGGCATTGCAGACGGCGGCTTTGGCGCGTGTGGATGTGCGCATAATGATGCCGCGACGCACCGACTCGCGACTGATGCAATATGCGTCATTCTCCTACATTGCCGAGTGCCTGCGCGCCGGCATCAAGATTTATCTTTATAATCCCGGGATGATGCATGCCAAGACGCTTATCGTTGATGACGAAATAGCTTCCGTGGGTTCCACCAATTTTGACTTCCGCAGCTTCGAGCACAATTTCGAGGCGAACCTCTTTGTGTACTCGCCGCGCTTCACTCAGGAAATGGCGGAGATTTTCCATCGTGATATGCGCCAATGCACGCGGTTGTATCAAGCTACATGGGCACGCCGCCGCCGTTCGCTCAAGGTTGCCGAATCGGTTGTGCGCCTGCTCTCGCCCATATTATAATTTTGTAAAATACAGAAACGCGAAAATATAAAAATGTCAACTTTCACCGAAGAAACTTTAGAACAAAAGAAACAGCGATTTATAGATACCCTTACGGCTACGGGCCGCGAAAATATGGACTACGTAATCCAGGATCTGGAGAGCTGGGGATTCTTTGAAGCTCCGGCGTCCGTGCGCAATCACTTCAATCATCCCGGCGGACTGCTGGAACACTCGCTGTGTGTCTATGATGCGGCTATGGCTGTGCGTGCGTCGCTATTGACGCTGCGACCCGAGCTTGAAACGCGTATGCCCGTGGCATCCATCGCCATTGCGGCATTGCTGCATGATGTGTGCAAAACCGATATTTATCACAAGGTACAACGTGCACGCCGTAACGAAGTGGGGCAGTACGAGAAATATGACGAGTATCAGGTAGACTACTCCAAGTTCCCTCTCGGACACGGCGAAAAGTCTGTAATAATGCTCCTTCGTAGTGGTCTCGACCTCGAAGACGAAGAGCTTATGGCCATACGCTGGCACATGGGCCCTTGGGATTTGGCCACCAATAGCTATGAGCAGGAGCGCTCGTACCGAGCCGCGTGCGCCAAGACGCCGCTGGTGGCGCTGATACATACCGCCGACACAATAAGTGCCCAAATCCTCGAAGCCCCGGTCGAGACGATACAGCAGTAAGAAATACGTGATAGATACGTATTGCAAAGTCTCGTGTCTTGTGATACGTATCGTATTTGGCCGAGCGTTGCTATATAACGGAAAAACAAATACATACGATGCGCGGTTATGTCGAGTGCTTGTTCGGATGGGCGGGCTTATAAATTGATGAAATCGAAAAATAGGAAGAACAAGAGATATAAAAATCGAAAATTTGGTGAAAAAATTTGGTGGGATAAAAAAAAGTGCCTACCTTTGCAACGCAAAAGCGGAAACGCACATTGAAACGCTTGCGAAAATAGCTCAGTTGGTAGAGCACGACCTTGCCAAGGTCGGGGTCGCGGGTTCGAGTCCCGTTTTTCGCTCGAAGAATTAGAACATTGAAATACGCTGCATAGGTCTTTTGAGGCTTAGATAATTTGCGAAAATAGCTCAGTTGGTAGAGCACGACCTTGCCAAGGTCGGGGTCGCGGGTTCGAGTCCCGTTTTTCGCTCAGCGAGACTTCGCCGCCTTAGGCGTCCTTGCAGCATTTGTCCGGATGGCGGAATTGGTAGACGCGCTACTTTGAGGGGGTAGTGATCATTGGATCGTGTGAGTTCGAGTCTCATTTCGGACACTTTCAAGAAGAGTTCTTTATGGCAGCTTGTACATCGCGTACAAGCTGCTTTTGTTTTGACTTATGGGTCAAAACG
>DLLT01000040.1 GCA_002478045.1 Porphyromonadaceae bacterium UBA7555 | reverse complement strand
CAATACCCGGCTCGGTACAACTCGGTATGCTCGCAATAGATGCACGCGAATTGGAGAGCCTCAAAATTACAAAGTCCAAAATCAATGGCGCATCTCCGTATCTTGGCTCGTCTATCTGCCCGAATTCTCCGTCAATAAAAAAGATTACTTGCGAGTACACCGTGCCGCCGGAGACAAGTGGCGGCGCCTTCGGTCTCTACCACGGTTACGACATGTACGAGCGTGCTACGCTGTACGTGCCCGAAGATGCTATCGAGGCATACAAAGCCGCTCCCGAATGGAAAGAATTCAAGACGATTCTGCCCATCAAGGACGGCGTGAATGACGTGGCGACAGACGAGGCTCAAGTCGTTGTCACCGAGTATCACGACCTGTACGGCAGACGTCTCGAAGCGCCGGCCGAGCGCGGCATCACCATCCGCACGGACGTCTACAGCGACGGCACACATCGCTGCACCAAGGTCCTGCGTTGACGCCCCGGACAATACGTCCACAGACAATATTGGCCACCGGGATTACAGTCTCGGTGGCCGATTGGTTTTTTGAAGTTGGATATGGTATTTTGACTTCGGAAGGCAGCCTCGACTATACATATGTCGAAATCGGCGCTGAGGCCGTATGTCGAATTATATAAAGTTAAGTGTCGATGGCTTACAATTCAAATATAATACTTAACTTTGAGCGATAACACTATATCTACATTAAGCAATAATCCTAAAAATCTTTACCCGACTATGATTAAGAGAATTATGGTTGCCCTTGCGATGGTTATGGCGGTATCGACACTTTCGGCCAAGCCGAAATTTGTAGGCCACCGCGGTAGCCTCTATGGGCTCGAAAACTCCGTGGAGTCGTTTACGAACGGCGCCAAGATGGGCTATCAGTATCTGGAGACGGACTTCAAAGTGACCAAGGACCTACAGTTTGTGTGCACGCACGATGATGACCTCACCCGCCTTGGCGGCACCCTGAGCATTGCCTCATCCACGCTCGAACAGTTGCAGGCCGAGCCACTGTCTCAAACTCGTAGCGGAGTGACCTATACCGGTCGCCTGTGCTCGGCCAAGGAGTACTTGGACGTCTGCCGGCAGTATAATGTACTGCCGCTCATCGAGCTCAAATGGGCCACCGGTATCAACTCCAACGACTGCTCCAATATCCCGCTGCTGATTAAATTCATCGAGGAGCAAGGCTTCCGTGACAAGTGCATCATTCTGACATCCATGAAACCGTGTCTGGAGTATATACGCAAAAACTATCCCGACATCACCCTGCAATTCCTGACGGGGCAGTACTGGGCCAATCACTTTGACTGGTGTGTGGCTCAGGGCATAGACGTGGACATTCAGGCCGGATACTTTGACAAGTCTACGGTCGAGAAATTCCACGAGGCCGGGCTCAAAGTCAATATGTGGACGCTGAACTCCGATGCCGATTATGTGAAATACGGCAACTGGGGCTGCGACTTTGTGACCACCGACTACCTCGATCCCAAGACAGTGTCCGAGCTTGACCCTTCGGCATCCATAGTCCCAAATAAAGTAGACTATCCGGTCAACAACCTGCTCCCGCGCGGCAATTATTCACCCGAGTCCGGTAAGTGTCTGGCCGCGCCTGACATCCTTGACGGTACGACAATTCGTCAAGCCGTACTGCACGATTATGTCTGGAGTGTCTTAGCCGAAAAAGACGAGACGGCGGCAATATACAATTTTAAGGCTCATGGAGTTGACGCCAAGGCACTAAATATGCCCGAAGGCGTAAATATCAAGTCTATAGCCTGCACGGCTGACGGCTACCTGCTTGCTGTTCCCGAGGTCTCGCTCTCATTTGGCGGTGGCGGCGAAACCCTACCGATATATGTTTGGGATGATGCGGACGCCCAGCCCCATATATTCGCCGCCATTACATCGTCCAAGCAGATAGGCGCCACGGAAGACATCGTGGCAGGAGATAACTTCGTGGTTTCCGGCCGCCTTGCCGACCTTAAGGTATATTTTCCGGCACATGCGCCATCGTCCACGGCCCTGACATTCTGTGCCGTGCGCATCAAAGGCGGCACTATCACCTCCGAGGCTGCTGCAGCGGTCTCCGGCCTTGACGCTGCAGCATTGGGCAATTATCGTGTTATGGTGACGCCCACTTCGCGTGACCACCTCCTGGTGGTGTCCGGCGCGGCATCGCTGTGCCGTGAATACAGTTTCGATTGGACTTCGGGCGAGATGAAGGCATACACAGACCTTGCTCCTGCGGCCGCGGCAGCCGGACGCTGCTTCTTCCGCCGTGGCTCCAAGCCTTATATGGCATTGCTGAGTGGTTCAGACGGCCTATTGTCGTTTGAAACGTATAAGGCCGGAGCCGCCGACCCTCTATCCACGGCCGCCAAGATTGCCATAGGAACGACCTATGAGGGGGAATGTTTCATGGGCTCGGATATTAGTCGCGAAGGTCTGTCGGTGTATATCCTCACCGCCGACAAGCAGCTGCTTTCGGTGCTGATGCACTACGAGACGCGCACCGAGCCGGTTTCCAACCCACAATTCGAGGCTGAGCGCGTCTGGCAGCGCAGTGTCGCTACTGGCGATGCGCCCGCCGAAATTATAGACGGCACCAATGCCCAGCAAGGTACCGCCGTGCGAGGCCGGTTCTACATCAACGACCGCTCGAAAAAGACACTCAATGTCTTCGATACCCAAGGCAAGCTGACTACGCTGACCGGCGGCACCGGGTACGGATGCTGCCGCGATGATTACGGCAACGTGATAGTTCGCAACGATGTTTCCTCCGGCGCAACGCACGAGTTCTTGATATATGGATTGGTAAGCACTGAAGGAAATTTTGAAACGGCGTCCGAGCCCATATCCGTCACCTGTGAAGTGCCCGTCGCCGGACAGACCAACTTTATCAGTGCCTCGGGCAACGTCCTCGGCGAAGGCGGGCACATATACCTGTATCCGAATAAGGCTGCAGCAATCAATATCATCTGTATGTCAGAAGGCAAGGTCGTCAAGAACATTGCCAAAGACGGTCTGACCATGACCGGCACCACCGCCGGATATGTCTATCCAATAGAGGATGACACCGAAAACTGGCTGTACCAAGTGCGCGGAACAGGTATTTATCGCTACAGTGGCGGCGACAATATAGCCGTGTCCACTACGCGCTCAAGCACCACCGCCCCGGCACGTAACAGCACCACCGGGTGCGCCTTCTTCGAGTATCGCGGCCACGAGTTCCTGGTACATAACTCCGGCAAGAACTACCTCGGCGGCCTCACTATACGCAACCTTACCACCGACAAGGTTATAGCCTCCTTCGACCCCCTCGGAGACAAGGGCTACAAAGAAGGCGGTAATTACTCCGTATCCAACTGGATTATTCCGGAAAAGAGTGCCCATCTCAACGGCGACTGTATTTATATATACCAATACTGCCCGGCCAATGGTATGGCAATCATTAGATTGTATGACCAAAACCAGGGTGTCGAGGAAGTCGCGGTCGATACGGTCGTGCCGACACTGAAGGCCGTTCAAGAGGGTGAAGTCCTATATGCCGTCGGCGCCGAGCGCTTCACACTGTACTCGCTTGACGGCATCGCCCGCCGCCATGCCACAGCCGGCAACGTCGATGTATCCGGCCTTGCACGTGGCATATATGTCGTGGCCGCCGAAGACGGCCGCACCGCCAAAGTCGCCATCCGATAAGCTCCGGCATCTTCCATTTTCCAACCCCCTACTGCGGTGGGGCGCCCATGCACGGCGTCCCGCCGCATTGCTTCTGCCGGAGCGGCGAAGGATGGCATCTTGAGTCGGTTGTCAAGACTTATGCACCGCTTTTTTGAGATAGCCGAAGGCTCTTTCCCGAAAAGTCTTTCGGTCTATTTAACAAACATTTGATGTTGCGCATAATAAATAATCACTAACTTTGTAAGTTAATAAGTATCCATCGTCCTTCGCGGACGAACAAAACAGACAAAACAAAAGATATACACACATAAAAAAACCATAAACACACAACTTATGAAATTGCAACGTAAACTCGTCACACTGGCGACTTTGGGCCTTGCCCTCAGCGCCGCCGCCGTGCCCGCCAAGCGTGGTGTTCGCACCGTGACACAGCCCGACGGGACGACTATTGAGGTTCGCGTCGTGGGCGATGAATATCTACATTACATGGTTACGAATGACGGAAATATCGTCAGCCGCGATGCCGATGGCCGCTACTGCTATGCCAAGGTCGCAACCGACGGCCGCATCATCTCCACCGGTGTCACCGTCACCAAGAAGGACGCCCCCGATTTGGACGTCACCAACCTGCGCGACATCAATACCTCCGAACTGCGTGCACAGCGTATCCAAGCACGCAACATAGCAACACCCCAACGTCTCAAGTCCCATGCTCGCTCCAACAGCGACCCCAGCAGCGGAATAGGCCGTTTCTCAGACTTTCCCGCCAACGGCGAAGTTCGCGCTCTGGTGGTTTTGGTACAGTACAAGGACGTCAAATTCACCCTCTCAGACCCCAAGTCGTACTTCGATGAGATGCTCAATAAAGACGGGTTTAACCAATATGGCGGCACCGGCTGCGCGGCCGAGTACTTCCGCGAAAGCTCAAACGGACAATTCCGCCCCGTATTCGATGTCTTCGGCCCGGTAACCCTCGGCCAAAACCGCAGCTACTATGGCGGCAACGACTATTACGGCGATGACTCACAGCCCTACTTGATGGTGACGCATGCCCTCTCCGCACTCAAGGACCAAGTGGACCTGAGCAAGTACGATGCCGACAACGACGGATATGTAGACAACGTATACGTGTTCTATGCCGGCCGGGGCGAGGCTTCGGGCGGTTCGGAAGAAACCGTATGGCCGCACTCGGCACACATCAACGACTTCGGGGTCAAATATAGCGCCAACGGCAAACAAGTCAACCGCTACGCCACTTCCAACGAATGGGAGCAGAGCCGACCGGATGGTGTGGGTACCTTTATTCACGAATTCAGCCACGTCCTCGGCCTCCCCGACCTGTACTGCACCGATTATAACACTGTCGCTACGGATATTACGCCCGGCGCTTGGAGCGTATTGGATTACGGGCCATACAACAACGATGGACGTACCCCGCCGACATATTCGGTATACGAGCGTAACGCTATGGGCTGGATTGACCTGAAAGAGCTTAAAGAAGCCGAGACCGTATCGCTAAATCACATCGAGAATACCAATGAGGGTTGTATCATACACACCTACGGCACAAGCGGCGCTGTCAATCCCAACGAATTTTTCCTGCTCGAAAATCGTCAGCAGAAAGGCTGGGACAAGTACCTCCCCGGGCACGGAATGTTGATATGGCACATTGACTATAACGCCACGATATTCAACCGTAATACAGTCAATAACACTACGCACCAGTATGTAGACATCGAAGAAGCATGCGGTAAAGCCGATAGTGGTAGCGCCGCCGTTATGTCCGGATATGCCTTCCCCGGCACAACCCAAAACACGTCCTTCACATCCGAGACCACCCCGGCGTTGAAGACATGGTCCAACGTGGCTGTGGATGTGCCCATTACAAATATAGAAGAAGACGGGGGTGTCATCACATTTGATGTCAGCGGCGGCGGATCCCCCGTGCCCGCACCCGTCGCTCTCGAGCCCAAAGACAAAACAGCCGAATCTTTCGTCGCCAATTGGCAGCCTGTCGAGGGTGCTACAGACTATCGTTTGACGGTATGGGCTGTGGGCGAAGGCGAGCCCGAGACCGAAACCGCCGACTTCGGCACCTCGGCTACGGCGACACTGCCTGAGGGATGGACTTCAACGGCCAACGGCGTATACACTTCGTCTGCAAGTTGCGGCAAAGCAGCTCCGTCTCTCAAATTCAGCCAGAACGGCGCATATCTTATTACACGCACCTTCCCAAATCCTATCAAGTCCTTATCGCTGTGGATTAAGGGGCAGACCGCCACGAGTGACTGCACAATCAGCTTTGAGTGTCCGGATGATCAGGGCTGGGCAACCTTCAAGACAATAGCCGTCAACGCCTACAACAGCAAGGGCACTGTCGTTACGATAGACGAAATCCCCGCCAACACCTATGCATTGCGTATATACTACAATAAGGGTTCGCGTGGCAATGTCGCCATAGACGATGTGGCTGTTACCTACGGCACATCGACATACATTCTTGACGGATATGATGCCGTAAGTACCGAGGGCGCCACCTCGATGCGTGTTTCCGCTGTCAAGGGCGTTAATAAGTATCGTTACAGCGTACGAGCTATTGTAGGAAGTACACGCTCGGCCGAGTCCAATACAATTGAGGTGACCCTCTCAAACGGCGTGGACGACATCACCATAGACGATGCCAACGCTCCTGTTGAATACTTCAACCTCCAAGGCATGAAAGTCGCCGCCGACAACCTCACCCCCGGCATATACATACGCCATCAGGGCAGAAGCGTCTCCAAGATTGTCATCCGCTGATACATATTGCCGCGACACACCGAGATATTTTTCACCGAACCAAAGCGAAGATATGAACACCACTGACAATACACAAATGACCATAACCGACCTTCAAGAGACGGTGGATCGGTGGATTACGTCCATAGGTGTTCGATACTTCTCGCCATTGACCAATACCGCCATCCTCGCCGAAGAAACCGGCGAGGTGGCGCGGCTGATGGCTCGCATATACGGCGACCAGTCCTTCAAAGAAGGCGAAGATCCCTCGGCCCTTGGCGACGAACTGGCCGATGTGCTTTGGGTAGTGGCTGCCATTGCCAATCAGACCGGCGTGGATCTCGACGAGGCCTTGCGGCGAAATATCGCCAAGAAGACCGCCCGCGATGCACACCGCCATCGCGACAATCCCAAACTGAAACAATAACAACATAATAACACGCTACAAATCATGACCGAACAAATTGATAAATATCACCAGGCCATAGCCGCCAGCAAGGTGACCACAGACGATGCCTTTGTCTCTGCCGAGGTGAAACGCATACTCGATGAACACCTCAAGGAAAATATGACACAAGATGTCTATCGCTTCCTATTCAACACCATAGACTTGACCACACTCAAGGCCACCGACTCGCAGCGCAGCGTAGCCGAGTTCACCGAGCGCGTCAATGCTTTCGATGTCGAACACCCCGAGCTGAAAAACGTTGCCGCAATATGCGTATACCCCAATTTTGCGCAGGTGGTACGCGCCGTACTCGAAGTCAGCGAAGTGGACATCGCGTGCGTCAGCGGCAATTTCCCCGCCTCGCAAGGCTTCCTTGAGACCAAGATTGCCGAGACAGCTCTCGCCGTAAAAGATGGTGCCGACGAAATCGATATCGTGCTCAATGTGGGCGCCTTCCTCGATGGCGATTACGAGAGCGTGTGCGATGAAATCACCGAGCAGAAGCACGCTGCCGGCGACTCCATACTCAAGGTTATCCTTG
Organism: Porphyromonadaceae bacterium UBA7555; assembly: GCA_002478045.1. GTDB lineage: Bacteria > Bacteroidota > Bacteroidia > Bacteroidales > Muribaculaceae > CAG-873. Next base: position 9,516 of record DLLT01000040.1, on the reverse strand, counting down.
AGACCGGGGCGCTGAAATCCGCTCGAGCCATACGTGACGCCTCCGTGCTGTCGCTGTACAGCGATGCCGACTTCCTGAAGACCTCTACCGGCAAGGAATATCCCGGAGCCACACTCGAAGCCGCCTACGTCATGGCTCAGTGCATCAAGGAGTATTACGAGAAGACCGGCAAACGCGTGGGCTTCAAAGCTTCGGGCGGCGTAGCCACCACCGAAGAAGCCGTACAATACTACACCGTCATCAAGGCTGTCCTCGGCGAAGAATGGCTGGACAATCACTACTTCCGCATCGGAGCATCACGCTTGGCCAATAACCTGCTCTCCGACATTCTGGGCACGCCTACCAAGTTCTTCTAAGACACACCTCCACACCACGTAAAGTTATCTCTCAAAAACAGCATTAACTTATGGCTGAAACACTTATATATATCCATCGCAACGGTCAGCAACAAGGCCCGTACACATTGCCGCAGATGAAAATGATGACGCTGACCCCCGATACCCCGGTATGGTATGAGGGCCTGACCGACTGGATGCCGGCCTCGCAGGCTCCTTTGACCGCCTCACTATTCAACACGGGAGGTCCGGTGCCGCCCACGCCTACTTCCACGCCCGGGATGTCGCAACCCGGCAACGGCATCAAGCCACCATCATATCTCGGGTGGGCCATAGCTTCGTGCATACTCTGCTGTCTGCCTTTGGGTATAGTAGCCATAATCTATGCCACGCAAGTCAACGACAAATGGATTCGCGGCGACTACGACGGAGCATATCGCGCTTCGCAAAACGCCCAAATCTGGACTATTGCAGCCGTAGTGCTCGGCATTATCTGCAGTGTTGTCATTTCTGTCGTTCAGCCCGCATTCTGGGGCTTGGCAATGTCCTGACGGATGACTTCTACGCCAAATACACCGCCGCCGGTACCGCGCCCTCCGAGGTTGCGGCATCGGCGGCGGTCGTTTATGGCGCATTCCTCAAGGGCGCGGCGGTCGCTTGTAGCCCTGACCGCTACGGTTGTCATGGCCGGCCTCATCGTCCTCTTCATTTTCGACCCGGAAAATACCGTCTGGATGCCGCATTGTCCCTCGCATATGCTCACAGGTTTCGACTGCCCCGGCTGCGGTACGCTCAGGGCACTGCATGCATTGATGCACGGCGATGTCGCAGCAGCGTGGCGCTACAATGCCGCACTGTTCTTTGCCCTGCCTATAATGGCGATCGTTGCCATTGCACCGTATACGCGCCCACATTCGCCACTACGTCGCTTTGCCGACAGCCGATGGACTCCGATAGCGGTATTCATTGCCCTTGTCGCATGGACCATATTCCGCAATCTCTGACGTCATAGTGTCAGCATAATTCATCAACAGCAAGATGCATAGCCGTGAAAGCTCAAAAACGCAATAACGCGAAGAAAATAATTAATAAACGTTAATTATCGCGCCGCCATCTTGGTCAATTAGCCAAAAGGCGCTATCTTTGCACTGCAAAACATGAGGGGTATTAGCTCATCTGGTAGAGCGCAACACTGGCAGTGTTGAGGTAAGCGGTTCGAGTCCGCTATACTCCACTCCCCCCGAGCAGGCTTGGAAACATTCCAAGCCTGCTTTTTTGTTCGGTCGGTAATAAATACATCGCATTACATACAGCTAAACAGTGGTGTCATATACTCTCGATCATCGTTTCCATCTGGTCATAAATTCCTTTTTTCGGCTTGAACTTATTTTTCTTCTGTGCATGCTTGCACACCTGCTCTAAAAGTTGTTCCTTTGTCAAAAACATTGTTTGTAATTTTTTTTGTTTGTTATACCCAAAATTACAAGCTCTCGGGGACTTTCCATCTTTTGGTGAGTCCCCTTTTTTTGCTCTTATCTCAGACACACTTCTTGGAACAGTATCCTACAAAATTAATCCGCCTAAAAGTCAACCGTTTTGCTAAGAAGATTCGCAAAGCGATTTATGGGCCTTTCGGTTGGGATTGAATAAGTATAATTCCGGCATTGGAAATACTTCTGTTTGCTTGTTCTTAGATTGAAACATTGAAACATGGCATCATATATAGACAAAAAAGGGACTGTGCCTATTTGGACACAGCCCCTTTTGATTATGGGGTTTTGTGGTATGTCAGGTTACTTGTCCCAGGTGCAGTCGATGGGTTCGAACTTGCCGGGGGCTGTAACGCGGAAGCGTGCAGTGTATGGTGTGGTGGCCGAGCCGTCGTAAGCATAGAAGTTGATGGTATAGATGACGTCTATGCCGTCTACGGGAACTGCATCGGCGTGCAGTGTGGCCAAGGCGCCGGGCATAACTTCGTTCATGAAGCGCTGCTTTTCGAGGGCTACAACTTCGTCATCTGACATATCCTGATACTCGGCGGGATACTGACCCTTGGCAGCGGATGGACGCAGGTCGACGTTGCCTTGGTATGCGGATGTGCCGCTGTAGTACTCGTTGTTGCCGTAGGAGGATACGTAGAACTTGCCGCTCTTGATGTCGGTGTCGCCCAGGGGCACGCAAATGTTCTCGTATACCCAGTTTACGCAAGCCTGATAGTACTTGGTGGAGAGTTCCTGGCCTTTGCCGGCGGGCAGGGTGATGGTGACGCAGGGGTCATACATCCATTTGCCGGCATTGCGTACAAATTGGTTTGTGACTGTTGTGATGCCGGTATTGAGAGTCCAAGTGCCGTCTTCGCCGCATACATACGGGTCGCAAACATAGGATGTAACCTTAGCTTTGGAGTCGTAGTAGAGGTATACGACATTGGTGGATTCGCCGGGCTGAGCATAGGGATACTTGGCGGCGAGGTAGCGCGGCAGGTACTTGGCGGGTTCGGTGAGGTTCTGGTACTTCTGACCCATAGCGGTGTAGTCGCCGGGGTTGAGGACGCAGAAGCCGGATGCGGCTGCCCAATTGTTGCCATTGTAGTGGTACATAGCGTTGTATCCGGTGGTGGGCACGTCTGCTGCGGGAGCGTTGTGACGACGCGGAGCGGCGGTGACTGTCTTGCCGTCCACGGCGGTAACTACGAAGTTGCAGTATTTGCCGCCGGCAATGGCGATGAAGTATCCGGTGATGGAGGCTTCGCCGTCGTTTGTGAACAGGCCGCGCAGGGCATCGGTGATGCCATAGACGCTGCCTTGAGCCTTTTCGGTGCCTTCGGGCTTAACGTTGATGTTGCGTTCGGTGACGGTGACTTTACCTTTGATGGTGGCGTATACGGCCAGCTCGTTATCGGTGCGTGTAATCAATTGATCCCATTCGGCATCGGTGAAAGACTTGGGGGCGGGGTAGGTGACAGCTTGTGTACCGACGATTTCGACTTCGGCCGAAGAGCCGGTCACTTGGAAGCCCTTGTTGTAGGCGCCGATGGTGCCGCTGACCTTAACCTGGTTGCCCACTGCCTGCGACTTGACGTCGAAGCTGCTGCCCATGTATACGAAGATGCTGCCGGAGTTGTCGGTGATGACATATCCTTGGCCGCATACGGCTGTAACGACGGCGCTGATTTCGACTTGGTCGTTTAGTTTTACGCTTCCGATGACATCTGAAGGAGCGAAGGGGGCGGGAGTTTCGCCACCGCCTACATTTCCGAATACGGGCTCTTGCTCGGACTGAGCATAGGAAACTATGCAGTAGAGTCCATCGTTAGCATCGGCTTCGTTGTCGAGGATTTTGCCGATATACTTGTTGGCGGGGTGCGAGGGAGCAAATCCGTCGATGAAGTTGTCTTCCGATTCCCATACATAGGCCTTGTAGTCGTCTGTGGAGATCGTGTACTGCTGTGCAGCGGCGGCTTCCTTGACTTCGGGAGCAACGGCTCCGGCAACGTTGTAAGTCACCTTGACGCCCGAGCCGTCAGTGAGTGTGAAGTACTTGAATGACGAGGAAGCGAGGAACGCCGGGAGGTATTTCTCGGCCGGGATGGCATCGGAGAAAGCCTGACGGGTAGCCACGGCAGCGAGATCGGCCTTGAATTCGTCGCCTGCAAGGGCCTTATTTGTGGCGTTGGAGGCGATGGCCTTGTAGTCATCGGCAGTGAGGGTGTACTCGATGGTCTGCTTGTTGGGAATAGGCTGGTTGTTTTGATCCTCGAAACCGTCGAGGTCGTTGTTCCAGTCGTTCTCGTCGCAGGCAGTGAGTGTCATGCCCATGACCGCTGCCAACATCGTGCTGAATATATATCTTGTTTTCATAATGATGTATGTCGTAGAATGTTGGTGGGGTTATTAGAAGTTGACGCGAAGTTTCATGGCGTAAGTGCGGCCGAAGCTGTAGAATACGCGGAAGGCATTATCCCATGCGCCGGTTTCGGACGACGGGGTGTATGCGTCAACTACATAGTTGTAGTTGAAGAGGTTGTGTATGTTGCCGGAGAGTGTGGCTTTGAGGCCGCCGATTTCGAAGGTATAAGCGGCATTGAGGTCGAGTTGCTGTCCCCAAGGAATACGCCAGGGATCGGCTACCTTAACGGTGCCGTTGGGAGTATAGGAGGACGAGCTGATGGTGTAGTCGCTGTAGTTGTTGGCTGCTACGGTCCAGTCGAGGCCTACGCGCAGGCCCTTGAAGGGACGGAAAGTTGCACCGAGAGCAGCGGTAGTCTGTGCACTACCGCCCACTTTGACGCCCTTCTGCTGGAGTGTGGCGTGGATGTGGTCTTCGGCGAGGATGCCGCTGGCTACATTACCTGCGAGGTCGGCCAGGGGTTGGCCGAGCTGGTTGTAGAAGTAACCGGTCGAATTGGAAGCCCATTCGTAATCACCGATGGAGGCCATACCGCTGATTTCGATCCAGCGTGCGGGGATGAAGGTGAAGTTGAGTTCAAGACCCATGTGGCGAGCGTCTACACCGGCCATATTCATGTAGTAGCGGTCGCCGGCGTGTTCGCCGACTTCGATGTTACCCGTACGAGTGGTGGTCTTGTCCATCCACTTGGTGTAGTATGCGTTGAATGTAGCCGAGAAGATGGGCGAGCCGAAGCCGTAACCCAGTTCGGCGGAGAATACTTTCTCGTTGATGGGGTCGGGGTTGGCGGCGTTGGAGGTTGCCTGGCTCAAGAATACGCCGGAGGCGAAGAAGGGAGCACGGCTGATGTAGCCCACGTTGCCGTATACGTTGTTGTGACGGTCAAAGTTGTAGTTGATACCGAACTTGGCTGTTCCACCCAGGAAGTTGTATGTGGGGGATTTGGCGTGTTCTTTGTCGTAGTAGAAGTGGTCGACACGCTGGTATCCGGTGTTGCTCAATGATCCGGACAGGACGATGTTCATGCGGCGGTCCAGCAGGGTGTATTCGCCTTGTGCATATACGCCTTCCTGGTTGGTGCGGCCTTCGTAGTCGCGATATACGACGTCACCGATGCCGAGTTTTTCGTAGCGCCAATTGGGGTCGGCGGCAGCGGCATTGTTTTCCACCTTGACATTCTTACGGCTGGAGTCGTCCATGTAGTATTCACCGTCATAGAGATCGATGATTTTGTTGTTATGGAAGCCTACATAGTAGCGCATATCGATACCGGCAGTGAAGTGCAACTTGTTGTTGAAGAAGCGGTTGTTGTATGTCGAGATAAGTCCGTACCAGTTGTGCGAGTTGTTGGACTGGGACATAATCATATTCGAACCGGTGGTGGATGCGCGGTTCATCAATTGGATTTCGTCATAAGCGAATGTGCCGTCTTCGTGGCGGAAAAGAGTATTGGGCACACCGTTGGTGGCGCCATACCATGAGGAGTTGCTCAGCGACTTACCGTTGTAAGTACCGCGGCCCTGACCGGAGTATCCGCCGCCGGAGGCGATGGAGACGTAGGCGGTGGTAGACAACGAAGATTTTTCGTCAATTTGCCAGATGTGGGCCAGCGAGATTTGGGGCTTGTGGTAGGTGTTGCGGTTGGAGCTGCGTACCTTACCGTTAAGGTCGAAGCCGTAAGTGGGGTTGTACTTGTAGGGGCTGTCGCTGTCCATCACGCGCTTGGCGTAGGTTTGATATTCCATGATGGTGAGACCGTCCTGGCTTGAGCGCTTGTTGTGGTTTTGGGGAGCGCCGAAGGCTGTCAAAGACAGTTGGTGACGGTCGTTGATACGCTTGGAGATGTTGAGGAAGTAGCTGTACGAGTTGAAGTCGGTACCTTGTATGTATCCGTCACCCCAGCGACGAGCGCCTTGCAGGGTGATGGCCCAGCCGTTTTTCATCAGGCCGGTGGAAACGTTCATACCGATGTTGTTGAGGCCGTCGTTACCGAAGCCGTAGTAGATGCTACCGCCGCGCTTTGCGTCAAGGCTGCGAGTAGTGATGTTGATGGTACCGCCGATAGAGGGGGCCGAGAGTATGGCTGCACCCAGACCGCGTTGTGTCTGGATACTGGAAGCCACGTCACCGAGGCCTGCCCAGTTGGACCAGTACACCCAGCCGCCTTCCATATCGTTGACGGGAATACCATTGACGAGGACGGCGACGTTGGCGCTTTGGAAACCGCGCATATTGATTTTGGCATCACCAAAACCACCGCCGTCTTTGGTAGCCCAGACGCCGGGAGTGGTTTTGAGCACTTCGGGGAGTTCCTGTGTACCGAGCTTGTACTCGATGTCAGCGGCATTGACTTGGCTGACAGCCACAGGAGTCTGGCGTGTGCGAGCCAGAGACTGCGTAACGACAACGTCGTTGAGGACTTCGGCCTGCGTGGGAAGGGTGATGGTTCCCATATTGCGGGCGGCGGCAGCAGTGACAGCTTTGCATCCTACAAAGCTGAAAGTGAGCGTGGATGTCTTGGCAGGTACAGTCACGTTGAAGTGTCCGTCGACATCAGTGGTGCCTACGGCGTTCTTGCCGGTGATGACCACACTGGCGCCAATGATAGGTTCGCCGTCTTGGTCAACGACAATACCGGTACATTTCATGGTGCCTTGGGCGAGCATGCCTATGCATGTCAGGCACATCACCACGAATACTGATAGTAGTCTTTTCATTCCAAAAAATGTGATTTAGTGGTTAGGGTGAATATTGATTTGTCTAATTACAATTTTTTCATATTAAGAGATGCCTCTGAAAAGGCACTATAAAACCTTTCGAAACTATACTTAGTCCCGAAATATTTGTGAATCAGTCGCTTTGTATCATTACTCAGAGGGTAAATCTGTTTAACGTGCGTTCAAAGGTAGCAATAAAAATTAACACGGCAATCAAATTGCGCGTTAAATAGTTATTAACCGCGACTACAATAGCTCCGGAGGTCGTTCCCCAGCATATTGCATTCCGGCCTTCGTTCCGGTCATAGAACGTGAATTTGTATGGTTTTCAGCACCCATTTTGACCCATACGCCTATCATTTAGTGTACTTCATGTGGCGGGATGCCTCCGTCATATACCGACCAAGTCGGTCAATGCAACGCTTCTTTTGGCCGAGGTCGGGATGGACATAGAGATTGAGCGTCGTGGCAACGTTTGAATGGCCGAGAATAGCGCTGACGGTTTTGATGTCACAACCGCTCTCTATACACCTGGTGGCAAAAGTATGGCGCAGTCCATGGAAGACTATGCGCGGTATACCCATGCGCTGTAGCATTCTAACAAACGTTTCGCGGTAGTTTCGCGGGTCTTTTGGACCAATGCCGTTGCCAACGACATACTCGCCGTATATTTGTAGGCGGCGCACCTTGCGGAGTGCTGACAAAAGTTGCGATGAAACAGGGATTTCCCTATTGGAATTGCGCGTTTTGGGCGAAGAAATATAGTGATCGGTGCTACGTGTCTCACAGTCGTAAACTCGCCCGAAAGTACCATCCACTGTGATGGTGCGGTTTTCAAAGTTCACATGATCCCAGCGCAGGGCACACACCTCGCCCATCCTCATACCTGTACATAAAGCGACAAGTACTCCTATATTCTGTGTGGTGGGAGTGTCCAACAATGTATTAAGCAACTTTTTGTGATCTGCAAGTGACAACACTTTGAGCTTCCTCGCTGCTGTAGACCTTGGATATGATATTTCCCAGTCTTGCGGAGGGTATATGCCGCGTTTTGCCCCAAAGCGTATAACAGATTTCATCACAGCCACAATGTCGTGGACGCTTTTACGGCCCAGTCCGCTACGAAGTTTGTCAAAGACGAACTGTTGTACCTGCGACTCGCTAATACCATCGGCATCGCCGAATGTCGGCAGCAGGTGTGTCTTGAGAGTAAGGGCGTAAGCACAGAACGTGGAGTGTTTCACGACCTCGCGCTTGTGCTCTTTCCAAAGGGTGGCCACTTGGCCGAATGTAAGGGTGTCTTGCATATTCTGTGGATTTTTGGAGTTTGTTCACGGAATATACAACATTCGATGGTGTCAGCGATTCCCTTTAGCGCGGTTATGATGCTTACAGAGCATCTGACAATTTTGTATATCCGTTTTTCCGCCTTTGCTCCATGCTGTTACGTGGTCGGCATCCATTTCGTTTTGTTTCCAAATCTTGTGTGCAGAGGCATCGTGGCCAATGGCACAATATGGACAATTAGATATGCCGGCAGCCTTAGCTTCCTCTGTCTGTCGGGCATAGACTGCTCGCTTTGTTGCTTCATCAAATATGCGGATGTCAAGTAGACGTGTATAGGTCTCACCACCTAATAGGTACTCAAATATACCCCGACGGTTTTTTACATAGGGGTCAGCATATAGCTCCTTAGCCCTCCGTTCCATATTTGTAGGATTGTATGGCGTGGCGTGATAGCGCTCGTATAATTCACCCCAGGGCAGTCCCCTCATCTCAGACTCAACAAACGGGAATACGGAGCGAACCCAGTCAATAACTGAGTCGAAGTAATTCACAAGTTCCCGGATATCGGAGCTGAAACGATGGTCGCGCATGTATTCTTCCGCATGGCCACGGCTAACCCATTCGAGGGCAGTCGCGAGAAAGTCCTGGCGATTTACAGCGCCGTTGACGTAGGCGCCCCACATCTGCACTTTCGAAGATTGCGAATTGCTGAAAACGGCCTTTGCGGCGGTGACAAACGGTCCGGAATAGACGGCATTGAGCAGTTCTTGGTTGTTAAGCGGTATTCCTGCAATATTGATTGTGCGGAACCATTCCTTAATTTCAGACTCGGTGCCTTCGCACTCGTAAATTAGCAGGTGCGTACCCAGAAACATCTCGCGCATTTCCTTGGGTATAGAGCCTATGCTCTGCGGCAACCCGTTTTCGTCCTTGATGCCGAGTTTGCCGTTGACAAAACGCCCCAGAGATGTGATGCGCTGCTGTCCGTCAAGTACCTCATAACGTCCGTCAGCTGTCTTGACAAAATAAATCACACCCAATGGATAACCCTTCAACACAGAGTCTACGACGGCAACATCACGCTTGCCATCGGCGTAAATATAGTTGCGCTGGTATTCCGGTTGAATGGTCAGGCGCCCACCCATACCAAAAAGGCCTTTGGCTTCAAGTTCGTTATAAACGAAGCCGTCACAGATGTCGGCTATTGTCCATTCGGTATGTAATTTCGTTTTCATTGGTTTATGTTGTTATTTATTCGAAATATTAGG
>DLLT01000003.1 GCA_002478045.1 Porphyromonadaceae bacterium UBA7555 | reverse complement strand
AAATTAAACATGGCTTTTTTGCCGCAAAGTTCGCCATCTAAACTTCTATGCACAAGTCGGCCCTTTTCTTGGGATTTGGGATGGGCTGTGCGTGGGGACGAGAGGTCGAATATTGACCTTTGGGACCTTAGTGACCTTAAGGACATTAGGGTTTTTAAGGTCGGCTAGGTCTTTAAGGTCGGCGATAAAGTCTCCGACGGTGACAGGTGCGAGGGATTGGAAATAAATGGTAATTGGAATGATTGGAATGATTGGAATGATGGGCGGATTAGGAGCTTGAAGAGGAATTTGTGGTGAGGATGAGAGGCTTTTTTTATTTTTTGTGTTTTTTTGGCGGTGGCGGTTTGGGTATGTGTGGGATATTGGTTAATTTTGCCTATATGGAACATCCCGAGAACGATAGTCGTTACACCGGACTGACAGTAAATAGCGGTGTAGTACAGCCACCGAGTGTTAATCCTTATCTGAAGGTGCATCGCCGCAAGCCTTTGCCTACTGCGTCGGAGCTTGTGGAGGGTATTCTTAAGGGTGATGTGACGGTGTTGAGCCGTGCCGTGACTCTTGTGGAGAGTCAGGCACCGGCACATCAGGTTTTGGCTCAGGAGGTTATCGAAAAGTGCCTTCCGTATACCGGTAATAGCCGTCGTATTGGTATAACGGGCGTGCCGGGTGCGGGTAAGTCGACATCTATAGATGTTTTCGGCTTGCATGTGCTCAAGGACGAGAATGCTAAGTTGGCTGTATTGGCTATTGACCCGTCAAGTGAGCGCACTCGTGGCAGTATTCTTGGCGATAAGACACGTATGGAGCGTCTGGCGATACATCCTCGGGCCTTTATCCGTCCCAGTCCATCAGCGGGCTCGTTGGGCGGCGTAGCGCGTAAGACGCGCGAGACTATTATGCTGTGCGAAGCTGCGGGATTCAATAATATTTTTGTTGAGACTGTCGGTGTAGGCCAAAGTGAGACAGCCGTACACTCGATGGTAGACTTTTTTCTACTGATTCAGCTTGCCGGTACTGGTGATGAATTGCAGGGTATCAAGCGCGGTATTATGGAAATGGCCGATGGCATTGTCATCAATAAGGCTGATGGCGATAATATTGACCGTGCGCGTTTGGCTCAGGCTCAGTTCCGTAGCGCGCTGCATTTGTTCCCGCCTACGACTTCGGGATGGATGCCCGAGGTGCTTACCTATTCGGGATATTACGAAAAAGGTATCGACGAGGTCTGGGAAATGATAGAGCGCTACTTTGCATACGTGAAGGGTAACGGTTTCTTTGAGCATCGACGTATCGAGCAGTCCCGATATTGGATGTACGAGACCATTAACGAAAAGCTAAAATCGCATTTTTATAATAATCCGAACATGGAGAAGCTTTTGCAAGTAAACGAATCGCTTGTTCTTGACAATCGCTTGTCGTCTTTTGTGGCGGCACGCAATGTTCTGGATGCGTATTTCGAGCAAAGCAATTTGGGTAAAGGCGTGTAAGATATGAAAGCAAGGAAAAATTATACAAGGTGGCGCTGTGCGTTGCTACTGATGGCGTTGGCTTTTTTGATGCCCGTCAATGTCGTAGGTGCCGAGAAGAAGGACAAGTCCGAGAAGTCTCCTGCCGTGGTGGCTTTTGTTAAAAAAAGCCATGATTTCGGTAATATCAAGGAGAACGGAGGCCCTGTGTCTTACGAATTTGTATTCACCAATGAAGGAGAAAGACCGTTGGTAATTATTTCGGCGACAGCCTCTTGCGGGTGTACTATGCCGAGCTATCCCAAGGCGCCTATTGCACCCGGCAAAAGCGAGAAAATACGAGTAACCTATCTTCCCAAGGGACGTCCGGGTGAGTTCAATAAGTCGGTGAGAGTGCGTACCAACGATCCCAAGAACAAGAAAATAACCCTGCATATCAGCGGAGTAGTCGTCCCATAGGTTGCATAAAAACCAACCGTGGAGATGCCTCACGGAATCCCCACGGTGGAAATAAACCAATCATTATCACATTTCTTGCAATGGAAAAAGTAGTTTTCGCTTTCTACAAACAGAACATTGCACATATAGAGATGGTTCGGCCTGTTACACGGCAATCTGGGAGGAATATGATTAGGCTAGCGGTTAAACGCATAGAAAACAGGATGTTGTAAAAGAACAATAAAGGAATGTTTAACTTGTTTGGGCAATGCAATTACACATATTGTGCGCTAACTTTGCATTGTCAACGCAAGAGGCCCTTGTTGCTGATTCGACAAACAGAATAATATAAACACGAAACATATACCGTAATGGAAAAGACAAAGAAAACGTCCAAGAAGGAAGCCGAAGACCCCAAGAAAGCAAGAGTCGAGGCCCTGAGTGCCGCCTTAGGCAAGATTGAAAAGAACTATGGTCGCGGTGCCATTATGCGTCTCGGAGACGAGGCCATCGAGAATGTCGAGGTGATACCCACCGGATCGATTTCGCTGAATCACGCGCTGGGTGTCGGCGGGTATCCCAAGGGACGTATCATCGAGATATACGGACCCGAGTCTTCCGGTAAAACGACACTGGCCCTCCATGCCATAGCCGAGGCCCAGAAGACCGGCGGCATTGCAGCTCTCATAGACGCCGAGCACGCCTTTGATCGCTTCTATGCCGAGGCGCTGGGTGTGGATACCGATGAGTTGCTGATTTCGCAGCCGGACAACGGCGAGCAGGCTCTCGAGATTGCCGAGCAGCTGATACGCAGTGCCGCTGTGGATATCGTGGTTGTCGACTCGGTGGCAGCTCTCACGCCCAAAGGCGAAATTGAGGGCGAAATGGGCGACCGCAATATGGGATTGCAAGCACGACTGATGTCGCAGGCCATGCGCAAGCTCACCGCCGCCATATCGCGCACCAAGACTACGTGTATATTCATAAACCAATTACGTGAAAAAATAGGCCAGATGTTCGGTCCCAGCGAAACCACCACCGGCGGCAATGCGCTCAAATTCTATGCCTCGGTGCGTCTGGATATTCGTCCTCGCAGCACCATCAAAGACGGCGATGACTACCTGGGCAAGCGTGCTATTGTCAAGGTGGTCAAAAATAAAGTTGCGCCGCCCTTCCGCCGTGCCGAATTCGATATTATGTTTGGCGAAGGTATTTCACGTTCCGGCGAAATTCTGGATCTCGGCGTCGAGTACGACATCATCAAGAAGAGCGGGTCGTGGTTCAGCTACGCCGGCAATAAACTGGCACAAGGTCGCGATGCTGCCAAGCGTATCATTGCCGACAATCCCGAATTGGCAGACGAGCTTGAGGCTAAGATAGCAGAAGCCATGGGCGCCGCCGATGCGCGTCCCGATGCGGCAGCGCGTCGCGCCGCCAAGCAAGCCGCAGAGGTTGCCGCGGACGCCACTCCTGCTGCAGAGGCCACCGACATGGACACTACCGTCCCGGCCGCTACCGATGATGACGATGAATTCAGCATCGAAGAAGACCTGTAATCGTCACGGAAAATAGACAACCGGGGCGAAGCTGTGTATCGGCTTCGCCCCCGTTTGTTTAATGAGGGATGTCTAATGTCGAACGGGTCGTGCCTCCGGCGTATACGACTGCAAAACACAAGATTATGATCCGCTGTTCAGACGATGGAGACATCGAGGGGAATGCGGAGACACAGGGCTATTGTGCGTAACATCAGGACTTTGTCTTTGATTGAGCCGGGTACATAAACCCAGCAGTCGTCTACCGGTAACTGACGCGAAGACTCGCGTACGCGCGTGGCCAGGGTATACGATTTATACGGAATTCGGCGATTGATAATCTTATTGATGCCTATTTTGCGTACGGCTTCGAGGTATCCCTCTTGCGCGCTTTCGAGCGCGATGTATGTGTCGTCTTCCGGGAAATGTATGCGTAGTGTCTCTTTGGTGCGGTGTCTCGCGGCTCGGCCCGGCATCGCTTGAGTTTTGAAATCGGAGCCCACTTCGACTTTCAGCCCGAGCCCGAGGGTATCGCTTATGGATTTCATTTGTATGAATTTGCAGGCGTTGTCCGACTGGGTGTTCAGATACCATCCATCGCAAATCTCGCGCATATAGGCTTTGTATTTCGGAAGTACTTGTTGCGAAACTATCGGTTGCCCTCCGATTTCGAGTTTTATTTCCGGGAAACGTTCCTTACCGATTTTGGCCAGGGCGGCCAGCATTGTGGATGTCGAATCCGTATAGCATAGGACTTCTCCATCCGGGAAAGTGATGCGCAACTTTTTGCGCGGAGCTCGTTTTTGCGGTCCTTGGTTTTCCATGATGAGTTTTTTGAAATTTTGAGGTTCGGTTATTAGGGCTATTGCCCTGTTTTTGTGAGAATATAGGTTTTACTGAATATCCTGACGCTTTTGCCGACTATGGGCTGCGCCCGGTGATGCCGATGATGTCAAAGGAGCGGCTTGGGTTTGGTGGCTTGGAAATCTTTGAGGTAATATGGGACGCTGTAAGCCGTATCGATAAAATCGCGCCGCGAGTATGCGCGTTCGGCCAGCGCCAGCATATCCACGGCCAGAGGCACAACGCCCGATATGAAGCGAGCCTCGGGGTGTATGCCACAGATTAGATCGCGAGCTTTGTCCGAGCCATCGCCGAAGAATACGATGGTACGACCCGAGCCGAATAGTTCGGCGTAGCTGTTTTCGTCCAATATAAGTGGTTGCGGCGCCATAACTTCGTCAAGGGCTATATTGTATGCGGCAGTGTACACCTCCATGCGTCTTGCGTCTATCATTGGGACAAATATCGGGTCATCGCCATAGTCCTCGCCGTCAAACATAACGTGTGTCACCATAAGCTGGAGCGTGCTGACGCCGATTATCGGAATGTCCAGTGCGTAAGCCAGGCCCTTGGCTTCGCTGAGGCCTATGCGTAGGCCCGTGTAGCTCCCCGGGCCCATAGACACAGCCAAGGCATCGAGATGCATCTCCTTCTCGCGTGCGTGGTCAAGGCATGCCTTGATGTATCCGCTGAGCAGGGCGGCGTGGTTGCGCCCTTGGAAATCTTCGAAGTGTTTGATTATCAACCCCTCGGCGGTGAGTGCTGTCGAGCATACCGAGGTGGAAGTCTCTATATTCAGTATTACGGCCATGGTCTGCAGTCTGTATTTGTGATAGTACGGCAGGGGCTGTGGCGAACTTTGGTGTGCCTATGGTATGCCCTGCGAGTGCAAAGTTACTTAAAAAGGGCCGAAATCTCATAAATTATTACTAAATTCGCCAATCCAACCACAAATAACGACACGATATGACAGCAGACCAGCAGAGATATGACCGCCGCGGCGTATCGGCATCCAAGGAAGATGTACACGCCGCCATACGCCACATAGACAAGGGTCTCTACCCGCATGCCTTTTGCAAAATTATTCCCGACATCTTGGGCGGCGACCCGGAGTGGTGCAATATTATGCACGCCGATGGCGCCGGCACCAAATCCTCATTAGCCTACATATATTGGCGCGAAACGGGCGATATGTCTGTATGGCGCGGTATTGCGCAGGATGCCTTGGTGATGAATATCGATGACCTGCTGTGTGTAGGTGCTGTCGACAATATCTTGGTGTCCTCTACTATAGGACGTAATCGGCGTTTGATTCCCGGCGAGGTTATTTCGGCCATCATCAACGGCACCGAAGAACTGCTGGCCGAATTGCGGTCATACGGCATAGGCATATACAGCACCGGAGGCGAAACCGCCGATGTCGGCGACCTTGTGCGCACCATCATTGTCGATTCCACCGTGACGTGCCGTATGCGGCGCGACCAAGTCATTGACAACGCGCACATCAGCCACGGCGACCTTATAGTCGGATTGGCCTCGTATGGTCAGGCTGCATGGGAACGCGGCTACAACGGCGGTATGGGCAGCAACGGCCTGACCTCGGCGCGCCACGATGTCTTTGCCAAGTATTACGCCTCGCAGTATCCCGAGAGTTACGACCAAGGTATGCCCGAGGACTTGGCATATTGCGGCAGCCGTCGACTCACCGATCCGGTGGAAGGTACGCCCTTAGATGCCGGACGTCTGGTGCTGTCGCCCACGCGTACATACGCCCCGGTGGTGCGTCTTATCTTCGATGAGGTAGGACGCGGACACATCCATGGTATGGTGCACTGCACCGGCGGCGCACAGACCAAGGTGATGAATTTCGTCAAAGACAAGCACGTAATCAAGGACAACCTCCTACCCGTGCCGCCGCTTTTCAAGATGATAGCCCGAGAGAGCGGCGCCTCCAAGGAAGAGATGGAAAAAGTCTTCAATATGGGGCATCGTATGGAGATATATGTGAGCCCATCCGAGGCTGAAGTCGTCATAGCGTTGGCTCACTCCATGGGCATAGAAGCTCAAGTCATAGGCCATGTAGAAGACCGTCCCGAAGGCAACAAGTTGACGATACTCCGCTCCGACTTGGCATAAATATATGCAAAGGGTATGTACGGACGGTTATACATAGTCGTGCTGGTGGCGGTGCTGCTTTTGGGTAGCTGCGGAAAGGGCGCAGGCTCTGATGCATCCGCCGATTCGGTGTCGCACGCACTGCCCGAGACACTGCGCATCGCCACGATATACAGTCCGTTGTCCTACTTTCTGTATCGTGACGAGGCTATGGGCTACGACTACGACTTGGCCGCCGAATTTGCCAAGGCAAAAGGAATGGCGCTCGAAGTGGAAGTTGCGCCGAGTCTTGACGGAGCCATCGAAATGGTCAATACGGGCAAGGCAGATGTCGTGGCTTACCAAATTCCGGTCAATAGCGAATTCAAGGCGCGAGTCCGCCACTGCGGCCCCACTTTCGAAACCACTCAGGTACTGGTGCAGCGCCGCGATGTCGGTGGCCTTGTCACCGATGTCACGCGGCTGCCCGGCCGCGACATATACGTGGTGGAGGGCAGCAAGTACCATCAACGGCTTCGACACCTCAACGAAGAGCTCGGCGGCGGCATACACATACATACGCTCAATCGCGACTCCATAGTGGCTGAGGATCTTATAGATATGGTCAATGACGGCAAGATACCTATGACAGTCATTGATAGTGACTTGGCACGCATCAATCGCACATATTATCCGAACTTGGACATCACCGTGGCGCTTAGTTTTCCGCAAAAAGCGCGCTGGGCCACCGCCCCCGACCATGCGTGGTTGGGCGACAGCATTGACACATGGCTGTCCTCGGACAAGCCACGCGAGCGCAATTTGGCGCTGCTGAAGACCTATTTCGAGATGTCCAAGCAATCGCCCACGGCCTTGACTTATACCTTCCACGGCGGACGTCTGTCGCCCTACGATGCATTGTTCAAACTCTATGCCGTGGAAGGACATGACTGGCGTCTGCTTGGCGCTATATGCTTTGTCGAAAGTCGTTTTGACAATAGTGTGACTTCCTGGGCCGGCGCGCGCGGTATTATGCAGATAATGCCTTCGACCGCAAGGGCCAACGGTGTAGACCCGGCGGCCCTGACCGACCCGGCGACTTCGATACGCCTGGCGGTGCGGCTGCTCAAGACCCTCGACCGCACTATGCGTCCATACGTCAAAGACCCGGCCGAGCGCGTCAAGTTTGTCCTTGCGTCTTATAACGCGGGGGCGGCGCATATCATCGATGCCATAGCCTTGGCCCGCAAGCACGGATACAATCCCGCCGTATGGGAAGGCAATGTATCCGAGGCGTTGCGGCTCAAGTCCAATCCGGCATACTACAACGACGAAGTGGTGCGTTACGGATACTTCCGCGGCACGCAGACCATTGAATATGTCGGGGCGGTGATGCGCTTCTACCATCGTGTACTGGCCCACATACACGCCTGACAATCATCAATATATAAATATATAAACGAAATAATATACAAAACTTTATACAGAAACAATCCAACCCATCCTTAACAAATAGATAGAATTATGAAAAAGTACGCTATCCGTGTAGCAGCCGTCATCGCGGTATGCTCCTGTATGATGTTCAGCTCGTGCATAGGCTCGTTCAAGCTCACCAACAAGTTGCTGACCTGGAACAATTCGATAGGCAATAAATTTGTCAACGAGCTGGTATTCTTTGCCTTCTGGATTCTGCCCGTATACGAAGTCTCGGGCTTGGCCGATGTCCTGGTGCTCAACAGTATCGAGTTCTGGAGCGGCAATAACCCCGTAGCCAAAGGCACCAGGGTTATCGAAGGTCAGGACGGTAAGTACCTTGTAAAATGCGATGGCAAGGGCTATGACATCATCAGCGAAAACGACGGAACCAAAGTGCGTCTCGACTTCGATGTCAAGACACAGGAATGGAGCACTCTTGATGCCGAGGGCCAACGCGTTGTATTCCTGACGTTCATCGATGCCGACCACGCCAAAGTCCCCATGCCCAACGGCGACTACAAAGTCGTAGAAATCAGCCAGAACGGCTGCTACGCATATCAGGAAGCTCTCGCCGCTTCCAACCTGGCTGCACGCTAATGTGACGGCGCATACGCGCACCGACATACAGACTGCGACATCCTCGGGCAATGACCATATTGCCCGAGGATGTCGCGCTTTTTTTGACGAGGGGAGGCCAAGCCGGCTGCGATGCCGAGCCATAAATTAACGCAGCATCTCCTTGTATCCTAACTTAGCAGTCCCCGGATGAATTCGTCCCGGTTCGGGCAGTCCGGTTCAAG
Organism: Porphyromonadaceae bacterium UBA7555; assembly: GCA_002478045.1. Lineage (GTDB taxonomy): Bacteria > Bacteroidota > Bacteroidia > Bacteroidales > Muribaculaceae > CAG-873. The sequence continues at coordinate 20,733 of DLLT01000003.1, read as the reverse complement.
GCTCAATCGCTCGGACAGCAGCGAGATAGCCTCGGTTTTCGGCAGGTTATTTTCGAGATAAAGGGCTTGCCATTCCTCCGGCGTCAAATCCTCGGTCAGACGATACTTCCGAATGGTTTCAAGCAGATTCTCGACCGAGCGGTCGGCAATATCTCGCCACTCGGACTTGTCCGGTTCGTATTCGTTACTGCCACCGATAGACGATGTGCCAATGTCTGGATTGTCAGAATGTAGGTCGCCCTCAACGATTTCACCTCGCCGGTGCTCGGGGAACATCGCGTAAGCCAATTTGCAAAACATTCTCAAGTCACGGCGCCTGTCCGCTATCGGATCGCTTGAATTGCAATAGCAGCTGCCGCCGAGAAGGCTGTAATACATCTTGCGTACTTCTATGTCATGGTGCAGAACATCGGCCACAACAGCCTTAGGAGCAATATGATAGAGATAGCGCATACACTCCATTACGGAGTCAATCCATACGATGGACGGCACGATTGTTTCAATGGGTTGTCCGGCGCTGTCCACTTGTCCGTCATAGACAAGGAAGTACGGCGCAATATCGCATTGATGGCAGATGCTCTGCAACAGCGAGCTGTCAATCACCCGCAAAAGGACATCTTTGGCTTCGTCCAAGCCGAGGGTGCGCTTGGTCTCGTAAAGCAGCCGTACATATACATCCGGGCTCTCCAGCCTTTCCTTTTCGATGACGAAATCCCTGTCTTCGAGGCCAAGTCTTAGGCAGACTTGATAATAGCCGGCAGACTGCGCCAACTCCTCTTGATGCCGACGTACATAGTCGATATTGCCGTATTTGACCAAAAGAAAGGCACACTCCGGCTCGCGGTACTTCTCCCACAATTCGACAAGTTTTGGCTCGAACACCTTATCCCAACTATGCTTTAATTGTTTGAAACAAAACAACCTATCTTGCTTAGAGCCATTCAGAAACAGCCACAGGATTTTCTTTTGAACCGAATAATCCAGGTAATTAAAGCGGAGCTGAATTTCGCGCCGTACATCTTCCTTGCGTCCGCTTCGCTTGACGCTGTACAGCTTCATTAACGAGGCAATCGAGACATTTCGAGGCCGGGTCGAAGCGGCGCACGGCAAGAATCCGAAGACGGCATTATATGTCTGTCGTCCGTCCGTCATTTCGTCCAACTCGGGTGCGAGATTGCGGCAGGCGTCATCGTCCTGTGCGGCCATCTCCGTCAGCCAATTGTCTTTGGCGTAGTATCTTTCCATATCATTATAATAGCTTGTTAATTTGTTTGTAGTTAAATAATTCGATGCCGTTGTCATTCGCCGGTTCGCACTAAGAGATTACTTTGCTCATCCGGCTATCCATCGGCGAATGCAAAGATACTGCTTATTTTTAATTTCGAGAAATAATCAGCAGGCATAGATGAAAAATGAGGGTGTGTCATAGTATTTGGTCTCTGTAGGCATCGGGGTCGGACTGACGGCGGCAGCATTTTCCGGGTGGATGCGGGATTATTGGCGGAAAAGTGCTATATTTGCCAGTGAAAGCGGCGGGATAGCCAAGGACGGAGGGCGGCAATGGTGACACATTGGCGTCTACGGCACGGCTTCCGGCGTTCAAATGCTGCAATTCGTGCACGCCGAATGTCATCGTGAGGCTTTGGCGCGAAGGATGGCGACAAAAAACTTAACCCGAGAAACCTCCCGCCCGTAAGGGCCGGGCTTAATATCCAAAACCGAACATACGATACCCAAACCGAGTATAATATCGAAACCAAACACAAATAAACACATAAGTGCCAGACCCCAATATGAAACGTATCATTGAGTGCGTCCCCAATTTCAGCGAGGGACGCCGCCCCGAAGTTATACAGGAAATAGTCAAGAGCATCGAGGATGTCGAGGGCGTCCGGCTGCTGGACGTAGACCCCGGAAAGGCTACCAACCGCACGGTGGTGACCTTTGCCGGAACGCCCGAGGCTGTGGTCGATGCGGCCTTCCGCAGCGTCAAGAAGGCTTCCGAGCTCATCGATATGCGTACACATCACGGCGAGCATCCGCGCATAGGCGCCACGGACGTTCTGCCCTTGGTGCCGGTGAGCGGCGTCACCCTCGAGGAGTGTGCCGAGATGGCTCGTGCCCTTGCCAAACGTATAGCCGATGAGCTGTCCATACCTACGTATTGCTATGAGGCGGCAGCCTTGCGTCCCGAGCGCCGCAACTTGGCTGTATGCCGCAAAGGCGAGTACGAGGCTTTGGCACAGCGCATTACCGACCCGGCGGAGATGCCGGACTACGGCGGCGGCGAATTCACCGAGCAGGCTGCGCGTAGCGGAGCCACCGTCGTCGGAGCGCGTGACTTCCTGGTTGCAGTCAATTTCAATCTCAATTCGACCAGCACCCGTCGCGCCAATGCCATCGCTTTTGATGTCCGCGAAAAAGGCCGTCCGCGCCGTGAGGGCAACCCCATCACGGGCAAGATTGTGCGCGATGCCGAGGGCAATCCGGTGATGATTCCCGGCACGCTCAAGGGTTGCAAGGCCATAGGCTGGTACATCGAAGAATACGGCATCGCTCAGGTGTCGATGAATATCACGGACATACGCGCTACGCCGCTACACGTGGCCTTCGAGGAGGTGTGCCGCGCCGCCGATCGCCGCGGATTGCGTGTCACCGGAACCGAAATTGTGGGTCTGGTGCCGCGCTCGTGTCTGCTGGATGCGGGCCGGTACTTTCTGCGCAAGCAGTGCCGCTCGCTGGGTATCAGCGATGACGAGATTATCAAGATAGCCGTCAAGTCGCTCGGCCTTGAGGACTTGGCACCTTTCAAGGTACACGAAAAAGTCATAGAAGACCTCCTGGCACCCAAGGGCGGCAAGAAGCTCGTCGATCTTACCTGCCAAGGCTTTGCCGAGGAGACCGCCAGCGAATCGCCGGCACCCGGCGGCGGCTCCGTATCGGCATATATGGGCGCTATGGGAGCGGCTCTGGCCACGATGGTCGCCAATCTGTCGGCGCACAAGCCCGGATGGGATGACCGCTGGGAGTTCTTCTCCGACTGGGCCGTGAAGGGACATGCACTGATGCAGCGTCTGCTCGCTTTGGTGGACGAGGATACCGAAGCCTTCAATCGCATCATGGCCGTATTTGCCATGCCCAAGGGCACGGACGAGGAAAAGGCTGCACGCGCCGCCGCCCTCGAGGAGGCCACACTATATGCCGCCCAAGTGCCGCTGAAGACTATGAAGGCCGCTATGGAGGTCTTCGAAGTGGCGCACGCCATGGCCGTAGAGGGCAACCCCAATTCGCTTTCGGATGCCGGAGTGGCCATAATGGCCGCACGTGCCGCCATACGCGGTGCGGCGCTCAATGTGATGATAAACGCTGCCGGGCTCAAGGATAAGGACAAGGCCAAAGCCCTCAGAGGCGAGGCCCAGGCCTTGGCCGCCGAGGCGGACGGCCGCGAACAGACTCTAATATCCGAAATCGAAGAAAGACTATGACACTCAACCAATTCCAACAAGATATCATCGGTGGCATCCCATCCCGACTGCCCGAACCGCAGGAATATGATACTTCCGTCAACCACGCTCCGCGACGCAAGGATATACTTACGCCGGCTCAAAAGGCTCTGGCGCTGAAGAATGCGTTGCGTTATTTTCCCAAGGAGCAGCATGCCGCACTGGCTCCGGAGTTTGCCGAGGAGCTGCGCCGCTATGGCCGTATATATATGTATCGCCTGCGCCCGCATTATCCGATGTATGCCCGTCCTATCAAGGAATATCCGGCCAAGTGTCGTCAGGCGGCGGCCATAATGCTGATGATACAGAACAACTTGGACCCGCGCGTGGCTCAGCATCCGCACGAGCTTATCACTTACGGCGGCAACGGCGCCGTGTTCCAGAATTGGGCGCAGTATCGCCTGACTATGCAATACCTGTCGCAGATGACAGAGAACCAGACCTTGGTGATGTACTCGGGTCATCCGCTGGGATTGTTCCCATCACATAAGGACGCACCGCGTGTGGTCGTCACCAACGGCATGGTCATTCCCAATTACTCCAAGCCGGACGACTGGGAGCGCTTCAACGCCATGGGCGTGTCGCAATACGGCCAGATGACCGCCGGATCGTATATGTACATAGGTCCGCAGGGTATAGTCCACGGCACCACCATTACGGTACTCAACGCCGCACGTAAGCGCCGCGCACCGGGCGACACACGCCGTATGTTGTTTGTGTCCTCCGGACTTGGCGGAATGTCGGGCGCTCAGCCCAAGGCCGGCAATATCGCCGGAGTGGTCAGCGTCGTCGCCGAAATCAATCCGGCAGCCGTCGAGAAGCGTCACAGCCAGGGATGGGTGGACGAAGTGCACACCTCGCTGGACGAGCTTATTGAGCGCCTGCGCCGCGCCTTGGACGCCGGCGAAGTGGTGTCCATGGCCTATCAAGGCAATATTGTGGACCTATGGGAACGTTTGGCCGATGAGGACATCCGCGTGGATTTGGGCAGCGACCAGACCTCGCTGCACAACCCATGGGCCGGCGGATACTATCCGGCAGGACTCACTTACGAACAATCGCGCACGATGATGGCCGAAGATCCCGAGCAATTCAAGCAGCTGGTACAGGAGTCTCTGCGCCGTCAGGTGGCCGCCATCAATAAACTTACGGCACGCGGTATGTACTTCTTTGATTACGGCAACGCCTTCCTGCTGGAGGCATCGCGTGCCGGAGCAGACATCCTGAACGCTGACGGCAAGTTTAGGTATCCATCTTATGTCCAGGATATTATGGGCCCATTATTCTTTGATTATGGATTCGGACCTTTCCGCTGGGTATGCACCTCGGGACGACCTGAGGACCTGGCGCTGAGCGATGATATAGCACGCCGCGTGCTCGAGGATATGCGCCGCGATGCCCCCGCCGAAATTGCCGGACAACTCGAAGACAACATCCATTGGATAGCCGAGGCGGGCGCCAACAATTTGGTTGTAGGTTCGCAGGCACGCATACTATACGCTGATGCCGAAGGCCGTATGGCCATAGCACGCGCCTTCAACGAGGCTATAGCCGCCGGGCGCATCTCCGCACCCATAGTCTTGGGCCGCGACCACCACGATGTCTCCGGCACCGATTCGCCCTATCGCGAGACCTCCAATATCTATGACGGCTCGGCCTTTACCGCAGATATGGCGGTGCAGAACGTCATCGGCGACGGATTTCGCGGAGCCACCTGGGTGTCGCTGCACAACGGCGGCGGCGTCGGATGGGGCGAAGTGGTCAACGGCGGCTTCGGCATGGTCATTGATGGCAGCCAAGAATCGCGCCGACACATAGACGAGATGATGTTGTGGGATGTCAATAACGGCATTGCACGCCGCAGCTGGGCTCGCAACAGCGGCGCCATGTCGGCGGCGCGTCGCGCCATGTCCTTGCATCCCGATATGGTCATCACCATGCCCAACATCGCGGACGATGACGTGGTGCGCAACGCACTAGCCTGACCGTGAGGACGTATTGTCGGCCTCAACACTTTTACGAATAACAAAATCTTACCTCGATTATGTACCATACCATTAGCGAAAGGCATATTACACCTGCCAAAGTATATGAAATCATGGCCTCGGGCAAGACGCTGCGTCTGTCCGCTCAAGCCGAGGAACGCATACGCAAGTGCCGCGAGTACTTGGACAAAAAAGCCATCGGCGGCACGCCCATCTACGGCGTCACCACGGGCTTCGGCTCGCTGTGCAATGTCTCCATAGACCAAAAGGACCTGTCCACGTTGCAGCGTAACCTGATAATGTCGCACGCCTGCGGCACGGGCGAGCGTGTGCCCACAGAGATTGTCAAACTGATGATGCTGCTGAAGGTTCAGTCGCTCGCCTACGGCCATTCGGGTGTGCAAGTGGCAACCGTTCAGCGCCTTATCGATATGTATAATCACGATATTATCCCCGTTGTCTATCAGCAGGGCTCGCTGGGCGCCTCCGGCGACTTGGCGCCGCTGGCGCACATGTCTTTGCCGCTCATAGGAATGGGCGAAGTGGAATATATGGGCAAAGTGGTGGATGCCGGCGAGGTGATGCGCAAGATGGGCTGGGTGCCTATAGACTTGCAGTCCAAGGAAGGCTTGGCACTGCTCAACGGCACGCAGTTTATGAACGCCTACGGCACGTGGGCACTGCACATGGCACATCGTATTTCGGCATGGGCCGATGTCATCGGCGCCATTTCGCTGGATGCCTTTGACGGACATATCGAGCCTTTCAACGACTCGGTCAACCGTATCCGCGCACACCGCGGCCAGTCCGATACGGCTACATTCTTCCGCAAGTTTATGGAAGGCAGCGAGATACTGGCGCGTCCCAAGAAGGATGTTCAAGACCCGTACTCGTTCCGCTGCATCCCGCAGGTGCACGGAGCCTCCAAGGACACCATACGATACGTGGACAGTGTCTTCGAAGCCGAAAGCAACTCGGTGACGGACAACCCGACGGTGTTCCCGGACGAAGATCTTGTTGTCTCGGCCGGCAATTTCCACGGCCAACCTCTGGCCATCGCCATGGACGCCCTGTCCATAGCCGTTGCCGAGCTGGGCAGCATTTCCGAACGCCGCATATATCGCCTCATCTCGGGCCTTCGCGACTTGCCGCGCTTCCTCGTGGCCAATCCGGGACTCAATAGCGGTTTTATGATTCCGCAGTACACGGCGGCCTCCATCGTCAGTCAAAGCAAGGGCCTGTGTATGCCCGCCTCGGTGGACTCGATTTCGTCCTCGCAGGACCAGGAAGACCATGTCAGCATGGGCGCCAATGCAGCCACCAAGCTGTATCGCGTGGTACTCAACACCGAGCGCGTACTCGGCATCGAGCTTTTCAACGCCGTTCAGGCCCTCGACTTCCGCCGTCCGCTCAAGTCCTCTCCGGCCATCGAAACACTCGTGGCCGAGTATCGCGCCATCGTCCCATACATCGACAACGATCAGCCGATGTATCCGCATATCGCCAATTCAATCAAATTCATACAGCGCGAAGCACCGCGCATCTGACACCACGCCGACTGCCCTTCCCATAGCGGCTATAATAATAGCCATTATGGCCATTATGGGAATGACGGCCATACCGCCACTCGCTATGGATACTCTATTATACAATATCGGGCTGCTCGCCGGCATCGAAACGCAAGGCCGCACGCGCCTGCAAGGAACCGAAATGGGCGAAGACCGCTCGATATGCGATGCTTACCTCATCATCCGAGACGGACTTATCGCCGAATTCGGGTATATGGGCTCGATGCCTCACGACCGCCGCTACGATACCGAGACTGACGTCCGTGGTGGCGCCGTCCTCCCGGCATTCTGCGACGCGCACACGCATATCGTGTACGCCGGTTCGCGCGAACAGGAATTTGAGGACAAAATACGCGGCCTATCTTACGAAGACATCGCCCGGCGTGGTGGTGGAATACTCAATTCGGCAGACTTGCTGCACAACACCTCCGAGGACGAACTTTACCGTCAGGCACTGCCGCGTGCACGCCGTATGATAGCATACGGTACCGGAAGCATCGAAATCAAGAGTGGATACGGACTCAACCTCCGCGACGAATTGAAGATGCTGCGCGTCATTGCCCGTCTGCGCCAAGACCTCCCGGCCAATATCGTGTCCACCTTCCTGGGCGCCCATGCCTTGCCGCGCAATTTTGCCGGGGAATACCAAGGATATGTCGATGTGGTATGTCGCGAGATGATTCCGGCCGTGGCGCACGAAGGCCTGGCTCAATACATTGATGTGTTCTGCGACCGCGGATTCTTCACGCCGCAACATACGGCGCAGATACTCGAGTGTGGATACCGCTATGGTCTACGCCCCAAAATTCACGCCAACGAGCTGGACTACTCCGGCGGCGTGGAAGTCGGCGTGGCGTACAAAGCCCTCTCCGTGGACCACTTGGAACACACCTGTGACGACCAGATACGCGTCCTCAAAGGCACAGACACGATGCCGACGGTGCTACCCGGATGCTCGCTGTTCTCACGTCTGCCTTACGCCCCGGCACGCCGTATGATTGACGCCGGACTAGGCATCGCCGCCGCCTCCGACTACAATCCCGGCTCGACACCGTCGGGCAATATGTCGCTGGTCAATTCGCTGCTGTGCATACAGATGCGGCTCACCCCGGACGAAGCCCTGTCCGCCACCACCATCAACGGCGCCTATGCCATGGGCCTGTCCGACACCACCGGTGCCATTGCCGTAGGCCGACGTGCCGACCTCCGTATCACCGAGCCCGTACCCTCACTCGCCTTCCTGCCATACTCCTTCGGCGACAACCTCACCCGCACGACCCTCCTCGCCGGCCTTCCCGCCTGATGCAGAGGAGTGTATGTGTGTGTAAAGGATATTTACAGGATAGATATGGATGGCCATAAAGCGCTAATACGAGTTCTTTAGGCGGTAGAGGTAGCCATCATCGCCATAGGTGCGCACACGTACACGACAGCGAAGATGCCACGTGCTTTTGTGCCGGATATGATGCGGCTACGACCCGGATCCCGAGCCCCCGGAGTATGAATAGCCGTAAGCGCAGGGCAAATTTCGGCCTCGTGCCGCGGCTGCAGAGATTATTCCGCGAAAAAAGCGTAACTTTGTAGTGTGATTTAACTTATCGGCTTTGGCCGAGTCTAAGAATGTAAGCTAAGGATATACGAAATTTTTAATGGAACCCAACTTATGCTGTTAAGTATTGCCGAAGGCTTTGATACGATGAACAATGCGTGCATAGAGTTGACCTCGATGCTGGCTAAGGAACTGGGCATAACCTATGGCACGATGTGCATTGTCGGCTATGTCATAGTCCCGGCGCTGTGGACAATTACGCTGGCTGCTTCCGCAATCTTGCTGATGCGAGGCCGGAAAAAGTCCGGCAAGGTATGCTTCTTCATCGGCCTCGGCATATTGGCTTTGACCGTGCTTTATTTCGGCATCGGATTCATCAGGATGGCAGCGGCATAGGCCGAGAATTTTCCGCCACATTCTGCGCTCATGAAAAATATTTACTAATTTTACGCTCATAATTGCTCTCGTAGAGAATAATATTAGACCTGCTTACTTTGCAGACAATGACGTCCGACCGGCTCAGTTTCCCAATAGGCGACTGACTTGTCGGGAGGGCACAAGTCAGGGCACAAGTCAGGGCACAAGTCAAATTATGTAGTACAATGAAATGCTTGTAAAAGCGAAAATAAGCAGTCACAGACATAAAGCATTCTGAGACATAAGAACCGAAGATTTACATTAACGAAACAACTTAAAAAACGAAAGGATAAAACGATGAAAAAGAAATTTATGCTGGCTGTTGCAGCCGTGCTCGTAGGCGTATTCGCCATCACCGCAGGCGTCAACATCACCAAGGTCGACAAGGTGTCGCCCAACGATGAAATGTTTATGGATATGGCCGTATCCGTAGCCAAGACCGCCAAGAAACCTATCGGAGCTGTAGTAGTTCTGAACGGCGCACTTCGTTCGCAGGGCACGGCAACCGCCACAGGTACTGCCGAGGAAAATGCCATCAAGTCGTCGCGCCGCAAGAGCCTTTACGGAGGCAGCATCTACACTGTAGTACAGCCCACCACCGAGGCTTACAACGCCATCTGCCGCAGTGGTGCCGATGCCGTATATTTTGCCGTACCCGCAGCCGATGCAGTCAGCGCCGGAGTGTACAGCCTCGAAGATTACGATACTTCCAAGGCCGACACAACCCTGACCCAGGTGCCGATGAAACATCTGCCTTATGCCGATGCTTCGCTCCTGGTGGTCAAGTACAAAAAGTAAATACAGACACAGCATTAGGGACATATAGGCGTGGCGGCGGTGAGTTTTCATCGACGCCTCGCCCCTTTGACATTCCGACACCATATACATAATGACCAGGGCTGTACACATAACCGTCATCACCGGGACGCGCGCCGATTGGGGACTGCTGTCTCCGGCGGCGCGACTGCTGCGCGACACCCCGGGGGTATGCCTCTCGGTGGTGGCCACCAATATGCATCTATCTCATCGTCACGGCTATACAGTGGATGGCATCATCGCCGAGGGCTTCGAGGTGACACATCGCGTGGCCGTACCCGAAGATTTGGACGATAGCGGAGCCGGACGCGCTCATGCCGCTGCCATATGCCTGGCCGGAGTGGCCGATGCACTGGCCGAGCTGCGCCCCGATACGGCCGTCATTCTCGGCGACCGCTTTGAGGCTTTGGCGGCGGCTCAGGCTGCCGTGCTCACCGCCGTACCCGTGACGCATTTGCACGGTGGCGAGACATCTCGCGGCGCCGTAGATGACAGTATGCGCCACGCTATCACCAAGTTGGCTTCGCTGCATCTGTGCGCCACCGAAGAGGCACGCCGCCGCATCATACAGATGGGCGAACAGCCCGACAGCGTCATCACCGTGGGTGCCCCGGGCGTGTACAACGCCCTGAAAATGCCCAAGATGACACCGGGAGAGCTACGCCAAAGCCTTGGCGGCTTCGATATCAATCCTCAGCGCACGCTGCTGGTGACCTACCACCCCGAGACAAATGACCATGGCGACACCCCGGCGCATCGCTTCGAGGCGCTGCTCCAAGCCCTTGACCGCTTTGAAGAATGCAATGTCATCTTGACAGGCACCAACAACGATACCGGCGCTGCCGAAATACGCTCGCTGGCAGATAAATACGCCGCCGCCAACCCCGGGCGCGTACTGACAGTCGAAAGTCTCGGGGCACGCCGCTACCTATCGGCTATGGCCTTGTGTGCCGCCGTCGTGGGCAACAGCTCCAGCGGCATCATCGAGGCCCCGAGTATGCACGTCCCCACCGTCGATATAGGCGGGCGTCAGGCCGGACGTCAGTGTGCCGCTTCCGTAATCCACGGCGGCGCCGGGGCGGACGACATCGCCGAGGCTATCGCCGAAGCGCTCACCCCCGAGGCGCGAAAGCGTGCCGCCGCCGTTGCCAACCCCTATTATCGACCCGAGACGCCACGCGCTATTGTCGAGGCCATACTCTCGCATCTGCCGCTAAGCGTGGCCAAAACATTCTACGACATACCCCGATAACAACCGGGAACACCACATGGACACCAATCCTATATATATCATCCCCGCTCGCGGAGGCAGCAAAGGCATACCGCACAAGAACATCAAAGAGCTTGGCGGGAAGCCGCTTATACACTACGCCATCGCCAATGCTTTGGCGCTCGTCGAAGCCAACGACCGGCGACGCATCATCGTCAGCACCGACGATGCCCGCATTGCCGAGGTGGCCCTCGCCGCTGCCGCCGATATCACCATACGTCGACGTCCCGAAGCCCTGGCCACGGACACCGCAGCCACTCAAGACGTTATCATTGATGCCATGGACTACGCCGATACCCTCGGCATAGCTTACGACTGCGTAGCGCTGCTCCAACCCACGTCGCCGCTGCGTCATCCCGAGGACATACGGCGCGGCCTGGCAATGTACGCCGAAGCACACGGCACTTGCGATATGGTGGTGTCCGTATGCCCCTCCGAGGCCAATCCATATTACGATCTTATGGAGCGCGATGGCGACGGCTATCTGCACGTCTGCAAGGGCGACGGTTGCTACACGCGACGTCAGGACGCCCCTACGGTATGGCAATACAATGGTGCGGTATACGTCATCAATCCCGAGGCCGTACGCACCACACCTATGCTGAAAATGCGCCGCCGTTTGCCGTTGGAAATGGACGCCGCACGAAGCATCGACCTTGACACCCCGCGCGATTGGGCGATAGCCGAAACCCTCATCAACGAAATACGCCAATGAATACACCGGCATCTCAGACAGATATACAGCGCCACATCATAGACGCTCAAGCCTCAATACTTACGGCTCTGCAACGCCTCAACGAGCTCTCCGGCGAGGCTATGACCCTCTTTGTGGTCAATGCCGGCGGCGCCGTCATCGGAACCCTCACAGACGGCGACATACGCCGCGCCCTGTGCGACGGCATCGACACCGCCGCCCCGGTCACCGAAGCCGTGCACACCGGATTTGCGTACATTGACGCCGAGGCACGCCCCGATGTACGCCGCATAGCCCGTATGCGCAGCCGCGGCATCACCTTGGTGCCGGTGCTGAACCGCGACAAACACCTGCTACGTATTATCGACCTGCGCCATACGTCGACCTGCCTGCCCATCAGTGCCATACTTATGGCCGGAGGCAAGGGCGAGCGCCTGCGTCCGCTCACCAACGACACACCCAAGCCACTACTGCACGTGGGCGACCGCGCAATCATCGACTACAATATCGATGCACTGGCCGCCGCCGGCATCACCGACATCACCGTCACCACCGGATATTTGGCCGAACAATTGGACGCGCATTTTGCCGAGGGCGCCAATGCCCCCGAAGGCGTTCGCGTGCGGTGCGTTCGCGAGACCTTTCCCATGGGGACCATCGGTTCCGCCGCCCTCGTAGACCACGCTCCCGGCGGAACGACACTGGTGATGAACAGCGACTTGCTCACCACCATATCCTTCGAGCAGATGTACCTGCGACACATCGATACTGGAGCCGACATCACCATCGCCGCAATATCCTATCAAGTGTCCGTACCCTTTGCGATACTCGCCACCGACGATGCCTGTATGGTGCGCGGAATCGAAGAAAAGCCGTCCTATACACACTACGCCAACGCCGGGATATACCTCATTTCCAACGACCTACTTGCCACGCTCGATGTCACGCAACGCACCGATGCCACCGACCTCGTGGCTGATGCCATAGCCGCAGGCCGACGCGTCACCTACTATCCCGTGGACGGCGTGTGGATGGACATCGGCACTCCCGCCGACTTTGCCCAAGCCTGTCGACTGATGGAAAATCACCGGCGACTTAACGACAGCCGTATGGGATGACGCACAACGCCCATAGACACACCTAACGACACAAACACGACACGACATGCCCGAATCAAACTTCATAGACTACGTAAAAATACAATGCCGCTCCGGCAAAGGCGGAGCCGGCTCGCTACACTTCCACCGTGCCAAATACGTCCCCAAAGGGGGACCCGACGGCGGCGACGGCGGACGTGGCGGACACATAATCCTACGCGGCGACCGACACATGTGGACACTTCTGCCGCTCAAATTCAGGCGCCATATATTTGCCGGCGACGGCCAACGCGGCTCCGAAAACCGCAGCAGCGGATGCGACGGCGAAGATATCGTAATCAACGTGCCCTGCGGCACCGTCGTCTACGATGCCGATACCGGCCAATACCTGGCCGAAGTACGCGACGACGGCCAATTGGTCAAATTGCTACGCGGCGGACGCGGAGGCCTGGGCAACTGGCACTTCAAAAGCGCCACCAATCGCACGCCGCGATATGCCCAGCCCGGCGAACCCGGTATCGAAAAGAATATCGTGCTCGAACTCAAGCTGCTGGCCGATGTCGGCCTCGTAGGCTTCCCCAATGCAGGCAAATCGACACTACTCAGTGCTGTCAGCGCCGCTCGGCCCAAGATTGCCGACTATCCGTTCACGACTATGGAGCCCCAGTTGGGCATTGTCGAATACCGCGACGGGCGGTCGTTTGTCATGGCCGACATCCCCGGTATCATTGAAGGCGCCAGCGAAGGCCGCGGCCTGGGGCTGCGCTTTCTGCGACACATCGAGCGCAACGCCGTACTGCTGTTTATGGTCCCGGCCGATGCAGACGACATCACCGAGCAATATGACATCCTGTTGCGCGAGCTTCAGCAATTCAATCCTCAACTGATGGACAAGCATCGTGTATTGGCCGTCAGCAAAAGCGACATGCTGGACGACGAATTGATGCAAGCCATATCCGAGACACTGCCCGCAGACGTGCCGCATGTATTTATCAGCGCCGTCACCGGCCAAGGTATCACCGAACTCAAAGATATGCTGTGGCGTGCCGTCACCGATGACGCCAACCGCCTGGCCACGCCCGGCATCGCCACTCGCGACCTTGACGAAAGCCACCGCGACCCGCAGGAAGACGCATTCATATTCGCCAACAACGCCGACTACATAGACCCGGAATACCGCTACTACTTTGCCGACGAGTACGAGGACGAGGGCGAAGACCTGCGCACCATCAGCCCCGAAGCATGGGACGAAGCCGCCGCCATGGACGACAACTTCATCCCCGACAGCGATGACAGCGACGACAAAGACTGATTGTGCAGACTTATATCCGACTGTGAGACAACGCCCCGTAGGGACATCCGCTCGGGAAAGCCTCCCGGCATCACTGACACAAATATGACTTGCGACAATACAAACAAAAGCGTCAAAGGAGATAACGCCAACACACACACCGCCGAAGCACCTGCCGACATGCGCCGCCTCTCGGCCTTAGCATGCTGGGTTGAGGCTATGCGCCTGCGCACATTGCCCGTATCCGTCTCCGGAGTATGCGCAGCCTGTGCCTACGCGATACTGCACGGCACCTTCGGCCCGGCGCAAGCGGTGTTATGTCTTGTGTTTGCCGTATTGGCCCAGATAGCCTCCAATTTTGCCAACGAGTATTATGATTTTCGCGCCGGGCTTGACCGTCGCGGACGCCAAGGCCCGCGTCGCGGCGTCACCGAAGGCGACATTACGCCCAAGTCCATGGCCGTGGCCACTTACGCCGTATTGGGCGGCGCATGCGCCGTCGGGCTGTGTCTGGTCCGGTGGGGCGGATGGTGGCTTGTGCCGGCCGGAATGGGTATAGCCGTGGCCGCACTGGCCTACAGCGCCGGACCATGGCCGCTGTCCCGGCATTGTCTGGGCGAGGTGGCCGTCATCGCTTTTTTCGGCATCATCCCCGTCAATTTGACATACTATGTCCAAGCCGGAGCTTTTGATGCAGGTGTCTTCCGCGGCTCGATAGCCCTCGGCCTTATGGGTGCCAATGTCCTTATCGTCAACAATTACCGCGACCGAGACGATGACCGGGCCGTAGGCAAGCACACCTTGGCCGTAGCCCTGGGGCGATATGCGACATCGATATTGTATCTTCTGTGCGGATGGAGTGCGGTGCTGCTTATGTCGCCGCTGTGGGCCGCTATAGGCGGAGCCGCTTGGGCTGTTCCGGTGGTATATGCCGTCTTGCACACACTGCTTTGGGCAATCCTATGCGTACGGCGCGGCGCTCGACTCAATCCCCTCTTGGGCGCCACGGCAGTCCTGATGCTGGCCTACGCTTTGGGATTTGTAATCGTGGCTGTGGTCGTCAGCTGTTAGGCAAAACTATGCAATACACCGACTTGGGGAAGGCGACCATCAGCGGAGCGTCATCCTTGCCGTCGGTGTAAATGATGCTGACCGTAGCTCCGCGTTCTTCTACATATTTGCGTGCGCGGCGTGCCTTTTCGTCCCCGCGACATTCCACGTAATCCCTATACTTGGTCACGGTCGCCGTCTCGGTGGCCACCGAACCGTCTATAAGGTCGTGCAACGGGCTCAGTACCTCGGCATACGCTGCTGTGGCCACCAGGATGTGATGCCCATCCCGATGCGACCGCTCTAAAGCCCTCAGTAGCGATGGACGCAGCATTTCCTTGAAACGACGTGCATACTCGTCGCGGAATTCGTCGGCGGCATCTTGCGACAGCCCGGTGGAGGCGTGCCACAACAGCCACTTGTAGCGGCGGTGGCTTATGATACGCGACAAGCGCAATGCAGCCGCCGTGGCCGTGCGTAGCCACGTGAACGCCTGCCAACGTCGATGCGCCACATGCAGAAGCACGTCCAGGTACAGGCGAGTGCTGTTGCCGCGCAACAGCGTCTCGTCCAAGTCGTAAATGTCTATATCTTCTCCTTTTGTCATTGCATCTATCGCGACGTGAGCGGGTGGCGGCGTGCATCCGCTGACCACGGGAAGCGTACCAGCGTCCCCGGCCGGAAGATATGGTAATACGGTAACGCCACCGCATCGGGACGGGTCAAGACTATGGAAGCGCCGCGCACTTCCGCCCCACAATCCTTCAGGACGTCGAAAACGGCACGAAGCGTGGCCCCGGAATCGACGGCATCGTCCACCACCAAGATGCGCGCGGCATGATGCGCGGCTTCCAGCATTTCCTTCACCGATTCGGGCGTTGCTACGATGGCTCGCGGCTTGTGCTTAGACAGACGCTTGGCCTCGGATATACGCATTTCATCAGCTATCCATCGTGGCAAAAAGCGCGTCAACCGCATAATAGAGTGCAACTTACGCTTCCATGCCGTTGAGGGTCGGTGTATGTCTACGTCCAAGTGGGGGACATCCTCAAACATATACTTGGCCAGAGTGACGCCGCCGCGCGCTATGGCTATAATCAGCTCCGGATCAAACTCCCGAGCCAATACTTCAAGCTCGCGCCCGCAACATTCAACGGCGCCCATGTCAAGGGTCAAAACCCGCATTTCTAATTCGAAACCCATTTTATATGATTATCTTTATGCAAAGTAACACATTTTTTTGCGAAAATTATTGTCAACTACGCAAAAAAATGCTTAACTTTGTGGCGTATGCAGTCCGCCGTCAGCCATGCCGGCCGATATGTTGTGTGCCGGATGGCTTAAACGCTGTACGCCAAGCATTCAGATCGCATATTCTATGATAATCACAATTATTATTGTGACGTCCCTCCTGTAACTTCCGGCAGTTGTTATTGCCCGCATCGCCATGAAACGACCGTGAAGCCACAGCCTCCTCAAAGTCGGCGCATACGCCTGACAAAAACCTATATAAAGACCCTCAAGAACATAGCATTATAGCATCCGGGGAAATACCACTCCGAACGCTCGTAACGAATTAAATATATTAACCGAAATACATAAATAATCCTAAAAACCAGCACTTTATGGATCTGAAAACAAAATTCAGCCTTCGTGTCTTCGGTATCGTCGCAGCTCTGGCAGCCACTGTCAGCTCCTCAGCCGCCGTCACCGAATCCAAGCAAGGCATCACCTTCTACGATGCCGCTTCGTACGGATACGTCAGCAATATGCTGAACACCCGCGCAGGCATCGTGGTCACCACAGATCGTGGTAAGGACATCTCCGTGATACGCAACGGCAAGATGGTTCCCATGGTATCCGGTCCGGGCGTCGGCATGTACATACATGCAAGCAAGGACGGCCAATATATCGGATACAAGAGTATCAATACAAACACCGACCAGGCTCCTATGGTACTTGACGTTACCACCGGCCGCAGCATCATCCTCGAGAGCTACACCGACCAGTGCGGTCAGCCCTCTTTCGCCGATGACAACACCGTATGCTACACCGTCGGAAATAAGCTTGTCGTACGCAAGATTGACGGCAGCCAACGCCGCGAGTATGACATGCCCTTCTATGTAAACATCGTCAACATCAGCCCCGATGGAACTCAGGCTGCTTTCGGCAGCATCGAAGGCGACTTCTATATGATGAATCTTGCCGACGGCGACATCGTCACCATCCCCGGCGGCGAAGGCGCATACAATCCCGTATGGAGCCCCGACGGAACTCGTCTGGCCGTACAACGCGTCAACGGCCAACTCTTCACCATGGACGCCGCCACCAAGGTGCGCCACGACCTCGGCGAAGTATCGTCCTTCAATTGGACCGATGACTCCAAGGACATTGTCTATACGCAGACCAACCAGATCAACGAAATACTCTCCAGCGGCGCATCGGTATACCGCACCGCTTGGGACGGCTCGACCAATACCAAACTCATAGACAACGATGCATCGTGCCCCGTGGCCGTACTGGCCGACGGCAACGCCCTGATCGTGTCCTACGCCGTAGGCACACAACGCGGCTTGAAGAAGCGCGTCTATCGCACAGCCTCCAGCTTTGTCGGCGCTCCGGCACGTACTGTGTCGCTTGCATCCTTTGGCAAAGACGAGCAGATTGGCAGCAGCCGAATCGTCAACTTCAAAGGCTTCTCGCGTGCTGACGCGCCTATGGCTACCATTGAGGACATCAATGCCAACAACGCCAAGGCTCGGAAACTCACGCCCGAACAGCGTGCACAATACAACGTCATCCGTAAAGGCAACAACATCGGTCTGCTCGCCATCCCCTACATCAACCAAGTTTGGGATACCCCCGGATCGTATAGCGGCAACTACAGTGTCGGCTACGTATGCTGCGCACCCTCATCCTGCTGTATGAACCTCGGTTGGCGCGGCAAGCTGTCCAAAATCGGCGTAACATCGCGTGCCTCCGGCGTTGGTACGGTGTACTACTCCTATCAAGTACTGCGCGACTACACCTCCTCCACAGGTTACAAATTCACGCAACGTGCGACCTACTACGGCTCGGTAGGCGGCGGCTACGGCTATATGTGGGGCTTGGGTTCACCCGCTACAATGATGGCAAAGTTCTATCAGAACAACGGAATGAGCTCATACTTCTCCTCCTCGTGGAGCGTATTCTGCACCCAGGCCAACAACAACGATCCGTACACCATTTGCTTGAAAAACGGCACCGGCGGCCACGTGGTCCTCGGTTTCCGTACCAACCAGGCTGCCGCTTCCAACGGCTCCAGCACTTGGGCCAAGACCGGCTCGTTTATCTGCCACGACCCCTACGGCGACTACAACGGCGCCAGCTACCCCAACTGGGACGGTCGTTACTCGACCTATGACTGGCCCGGATATAGCAACGGCTACAAAAACATCGGCACATTCTACTGGGGATGCGTAGCCACCGGCTCCAAGCCCTCGACCAGCACCCCCACGCTCACCGTCAGCCCCACGTCCGTCAACTTCACCTGCGAGCAAAACCAGCACCCCACAGCAACCATTAAGGTAACCGGCAAGGATCTCAGCAGCGACATCACCGTTGCATCGTACACCCCGGGACGTTTCCCTGTCAGCGTGAGCACGTTGCCAAAAACCGGCGGCACTTTCACCATCACATTCAAAATCTCCGATAAAATCGGCACATACGGCGAAAATGGCACGGCTGTAAAATCCAAACTCTATGTCAAGGTCAAGAGTGGAAGCCTCGAAAAGATAATCAACATCACCGCTACCGTAACCGCTCCGCCGCTGGGCAAGCTTTCCGAGAAATGGAATATCTCCGAGAAGAAAGGCAATAAGGAATCCAAAGGCTATGACGCCTCCAATATTCGCAACTTTGTATACAACGACGGCAAGCTCTACTGCGTATACAACCACAGTGACATCCTTGTGCTCAACGCCCAAACCGGCGAAAAACTCGGCTTCCTGCCCAAGAACGACATCGTCAAGGGCGGTACGCTGACCCTCTGTGACGTCAAGTGCCTCAGCGGCAAGATCCTCGCCTGCAACCTGGCCAAACAAGGCGAAGAACTGCGCATATACGCATGGGACAACGACAATAGCTATCCGACTTTGGCAATGTCCACCACCGACATCCAGGGCGCCGCCCGTCTTGGCGATTGCATGGAGCTTGCAACCACATATCCCTCAGATTACTGGATAGCATTCTGCAACGACGACGGCTCCAACACCCGCATCGTCGAGTACCACATGAACGGCACCAAAATAGCAGAAGCCAAGAATACCAAAGTCCTCAAAGACGGCAAGCAATGGAAGACCGGCTCTACCACGCGCGCATACCCCAAAGGCAGCGGATGGTGGGTGGACGGCAAGAACAGTCAACCCGTATGGACCAATAATCCCGGCGGCGGCACCTGCACCGTACAATGCGTCAACACCTGCGCCTCCAAGACTTTCGGTGCCAGCCACCACGAATTCAATTGGAAAGGCGGCAAATACGCAGCCAACCTCATCTTAGAGGGTACGGAAAATTACACCGGAGCCAAGATGCGTATCGTACGTGACAACGCCGGCGACTACTCCAACACCACCGAAAACGGCAAATACCCCTCCGACGGCCTCGGTGACACTTCCAAGAACAGCAATTGCACCGGCGATTGCATGATCAATACCGATGGCAACAACTACCTGGAAGCATGGGTGCTCTCAACCATGCACGGTATGGCATACTACACCTACGGCAATCCGCCGGCCAAGAACCCCTCGGCCATCACCGGCCCGGGCGAACCCGATCCCGCCATCAGTGTCAACCCCGGCTCGCTGTCCTTCACCTCCAAGAAGAACGTAGCCGTGGACAAAGACCTCAAGGTCGAAGGCTCTAATCTCAAGGGCAATATCACCGCAACACTCAGCGGCACCAATGCCAATATGTTCAAGCTTTCGGGCACAACCATCAGCAACTCCGGCACCATTAAGGTGACTTACACCCCCACCGCCGAAGGATCGCACAAGGCCACGCTCACCCTCTCAAGCCAGGGTGCAACCAACGTCACCGTAGCCCTCAACGGTACATGCGAAGCCACCATCACCCTGCTCGAAGACATCGCAGCCCATCAGGACAAGCTCTCCGAGGAATGGATATACTCCACCAACAAGAACAACACCCCGAGCTGGACCAGCTTCGTCACCTCCGCATCGGCCAACCGCGATATCGCACTGATAAACAACAACCTCTATGTCCTCAACGGCAAAAACTGGGGTGACGTTGCAGTGAATATTCTCGATGCCAAGACGGGCAAGCACAAAGGCTCACTCTCTGTGGCTGACCTCGGCAACGCTCTCGGCAAACTCGGAGGCCTCGCCGTAGCCGACGGCAAGCTCATCGCTTCCAATATCGTTACGGAAAAACAAAACCTCCGCGTATACATCTGGGACAACGATGGCGCCAAGCCTCGTGTACTGGTCCAGAAAG
>DLLT01000038.1 GCA_002478045.1 Porphyromonadaceae bacterium UBA7555 | reverse complement strand
ACCACCATGAATGTATCGCACCGTGCACGTCTATCCAGCCGTTCCACAGGGCGTGGCGCACGTAGACATTGTCGTGTATCAGGTAGACGCCGAATGTGAGCGGCGCTATGCGCACCATGGCGCGTACAAAGGCTGTATTCGGGGCTTTGAGCCTTGCCGTCCAGAGAAATAGCAGCAGCGCTACGCCGAAGAGTATGCCGTTGTTGTCGTGATAATCGACCATCATCGGCGCCGTCCACAGTGAATAATGCAGGAAAATGTGCGTCAGGAATATGGCGGCCAATGCGGCTGCGGCTGCGAAATAGGCTTTGCCGAAATGGTTGGGTCCATCGTGATCGAAGTGCAGACGTATGTATCCGCCGACATAGAACAGGAAGACAAACCACAGCAACGAGTTGTTGCCGCTGAGGTCGTCGCCCAGCAGGAAGTCGAAGTTGATGACGGCCATCACGGCCAACAGTATGAGGTACATACGCCGTGTCAGCATCTGTGCCGGAGCGGCCAGGAAGGGGGCGAGTGCCACCAAAGCCACGTAGCGTGTGGCAAACCAGTAGCGGTCGAAGTACAGCGGCATCAGCGATTTGCCCAAGTCAGTCCACCCGAGTGTCAGGTCCGAAAAAGCGAAGAACAATGCAAAAATAACTACCGAGTAGAAGAATATCGGCGCCCATGTCTTGGGAATCTTGGGCCACTTGGGCTTGGTCGTACTGATGAGGAAGTATCCGGTGATGAGGATGTAGCAGTTGGTGGAGACCTTGGAGAGGCATCCTGCCAGTTCCATGGAGCAGAGGTTGAACAGCGAGGCTGCATCGGCGCTCACGCCCACGGGTTTGTGCCCGACGCCGTGCATCAGGAAGTGCCAGACGACGATGAGGAACATCGCCACCACGCGCAGTATTTCGAAGCTTGGGTTACGTTGTTTGGCCATGACGGCTGGGTATAGTCTTTTTTTTGAGGCTCGATGCTTTTGTGGGGGCGGTGCCCTCGTTTTCGGGTGCAAAGATACGATAAGCCGCCGACATTACGGCCAAGATTATGCCGCAAAGTGGGGCAGGATGCCCGTTCTATTACCAAAAAGCGGTCAAGTGACCGGTTTTTGGTAATAAGCTGGAAGCGGTCAAGAATATCAGGCGTGGACTGAGATTTCGGGCTCAACACGCTGCGGCTTGTCGGGCGTGCTTTGCGCGTTAGACAAAGATTTTGTACCTTTGTCCGAGTATATGCGTATGCGCGGGCGAGCCTGTGCACGCGTATGTGTTTTACCAAGAAAGACGATAAAAGACTTTCAGAATACTAACACGAAGACTTTCAGAAAACTAACACGATATATAATATAGAGTTATGAAGCAAGAACCGTCGTTGCTGGTGCAGTCGCTTGCCCGGTCTCAGACCTTGGCGATGTCCCAAAAGAGTGCCGAATTGCGTGCCCGAGGGGTGGATGTAATCAATTTGAGCGTCGGCGAACCGGACTTCTATACACCGCAGCATATCAAGGAAGCGGCCAAAGCGGCCGTGGATGCCAATTTCAGTTTCTATTCGCCCGTGCCGGGATATATGTCGCTGCGGTGTGCAGTCAGCGCCAAGCTCGAGCGCGAAAACGGCGTGACCTTTGCTCCCGAGCAGATAGTAGTGGGCAATGGCGCCAAACAAGCGCTGTGCAACAGCATCTTGGCCATAGCCAACCCCGGAGACGAAGTGGTGATACCCACTCCGGCATGGGTCAGTTACATTGAGATGGTAAAGATGTCCCGCGCCACCGTGGTGACGGTTCCGGCCGGTATAGAAGCCGATTTCAAGGTGACGCCGGCTCAATTGGAAGCCGCTATCACCGAGCGTACGCGCATCGTGCTGTTGTGCTCGCCGTCCAATCCTACGGGTAGTGTGTATACGCGTGACGAGTTGCAGGCACTGGTGGACGTCATCGCACGCCACGAGCGCATCATTGTCATCTCGGACGAAATATACGAGCACATCAATTTTTCGGGCAGCTTCACGTCGCTGGCGTCCTTCGAGGAGCTACGCGATCGCGTAGTGGTCATCAACGGCGTGTCCAAGGCTTATGCCATGACCGGCTGGCGTATAGGCTATTGCGCTGCTCCGCTGTGGGTGGCTCAGGCCGTGACCAAGTTGCAGGGACAATATACTTCCGGAGCGTCATCCATAGCTCAAAAGGCCGCCGAGGCCGCCTATGAAGGGCCGCAGGACTGCGTGGCCGAGATGTGCGCCGCTTTCCGCTGCCGTCGCGACTTGGTGGTGGAGATGGCACGTGCTATCCCCGGACTGCGTGTCAACGAGCCCCGGGGTGCGTTCTACCTTTTCCCCGAAGTGTCGGCATATATAGGCCGCAAGGCGCCTGACGGCACTGTCATCGCCGACAGTGGGGCCCTGGCCATGTACCTGCTGCACGAGGCACACGTGGCCACGGTGGACGGCGCGGCTTTCGGCGCTCCGGGGTACATACGCTTGAGCTACGCCACCTCGGATGATAAATTGCGCGAAGCCATGCACCGTATCTCCGCCGCACTCGCTCGGCTGGCGTGAGGCATCGCATCTGCCCGACTTACTTATTGCAAATAATCAAATACAAGTATATACCAATGGACTTTATCAAAGAATTGACGTGGCGAGGCATGATCCACTCGATGATGCCCGGCGTCGAAGACCAGCTGAACAAAGAAATGACTACGGCATACTTGGGCATAGACCCGACAGCCGATTCGTTGCATATAGGACACCTCGTGGGCGTGATGATGTTACGTCACTTCCAGCGCTCGGGACACCGTCCGGTGGCCCTGATAGGCGGCGCCACCGGTATGATCGGCGATCCGAGTATGAAGAGCCAGGAGCGCAAACTTATCGATGAGGAGACCCTGCGCCACAATCAGGAGGCCATCAAGGCACAGCTGTCGCATTTCCTCGATTTTGACAGCGATGCGCCCAATGCCGCGGTGCTGGTCAACAATTACGACTGGATGAAGAAATTCGGTTTTCTCGAATTTATCCGCGACATCGGCAAGCACATTACCGTCAATTACATGATGGCCAAGGACAGCGTCAAGAAGCGCCTGAGCGGCGAGTCGCGCGAGGGTATGTCTTTCACGGAGTTCTCGTATCAGTTGCTGCAAGGCTACGACTTTCTCAACCTGTACCGCACTCTGGGCTGCAAGGTGCAGCTGGGCGGCTCGGACCAATGGGGCAATATGACCACGGGTACCGAGCTGATACGCCGTATCGAAGGTGCCGAGGATGCGTGGGCCATCACTTGCCCGCTGATTACGAAGGCCGATGGCGGCAAATTCGGCAAGACCGAGAGCGGCAATGTCTGGCTTGATCGCCGCTACACTTCGCCGTATAAGTTCTATCAATTCTGGCTCAATGTCAGCGATGACGATGCAGCCAAGTATATCAAGATTTTCACCACACTGACGCAGGAAGAAGTCGAAGACCTGTGCCGTCAACAGCAGGAAAATCCCGGGGCACGTCCGCTGCAAAAGCGTCTGGCTCAGGAGGTAACCACGATGGTACACTCGGCCGAAGATTACGAAGCCGCTGTCGAAGCCTCCAAGATACTCTTCGGCAACAATACGGCCGAGGCGTTGCACAACCTCGACGAAGCCATGCTGCTCGAAGTGATGGAAGGTGTACCCTCGATGGAAGTTTCGCGCGAACAGGCCGTGGGCGCCAAACTGGCTGATATCCTGGTGGATGAGGCGCATTTCTTTGCCAGCAAGGGCGAGATGCGCAAGCTGGCTCAGGGTGGCGGCGTGTCCATAAACAAGGAAAAGGTAGCCGATGTCTATGCACCTATCACCGACGAAATGCTGCTGGCCGGCAAGTATATGCTGGTACAGCGCGGCAAGAAGAATTATCACCTTCTGATAGTTCGCTGAACATAGCTGCATACAGCCATCGCGGATTTCCGAGGCGACGCAAGTGCGCCTGACGGTGAAGTCCGCGATGCGCATTTATTGTAACCCCCGAAGTCGTATGCGGCGACATTTGCGCGTAAGGCGTCATTAAATGTTATTGGATATTGGAATATGGCAGACAATTACCTTGAACGTAAAATGGAGGAGCATGGACGTCCGGCGCCGCGGCGCTGCAATGCCGATGCGCGCTTGCGGCGGCATTCGGCTGCGAGGCTTTGTGTCATCTGCGTGTGTTTGTCGTTTCTGAGGATTATGATGCGGTGGCCGAAGCGGTACGCGTGTTCCGTGGCGCAGGATGCCGTACGGCTTTTACGGCCGTGGGCGATGCGCGGCGGCGCGGCACGACATTGGCTCAGAGGTGCGGTGCGCGGTGCTATCCGTGTTTCGGTGGCGATGCTCGGGCGTATTCGCGCGCCTTGGCCGACCTTCGCTATCATTGGGGTGGGGTGGACGTGGTAGTCGCCGATGCCGATACGAATTTGCCCGCGGACTTGGCTGATTGTCCGCGTATTGACCCATCCGAAGCACCGGCTTATCTGGACTCCTTCCACCGGTAATGCCTTGTGGTGATATAAGCCGAATATAGCTTAACGCTCACGGCTACAGGTCATTGCAGATGAGCACATTCGGACTTTGATATATTAAGGCGTTTAGTGACTTGGCGGCGTTCATCTCGGATTTGCACGATTATTGCCCGTGTTTTAGGCGAATAAAGAAGCGGCGGCGCGATCCCGGGGTGGGAGTCGCGCCGCTGCTTTGTGTGTCGCTTATGGTCTTAGGCGTTGCGAACTTTGTCTACAACGGCCTTGAAGGCTGCGGGATTGTTGAGTGCGAGGTCGGCGAGGACTTTGCGGTTGATTTCGATGCCGGCCTTGTGGATGAGGCCCATGAGCTGGGAGTAGCTGAGGCCTTCGACGCGTGCGGCGGCGTTGATACGCTGGATCCACAGTGCGCGGAAGTTGCGTTTCTTTTGCTTACGGTCGCGGTAAGCGTAGGTCAGACCTTTTTCCCAGGTGTTTTTGGCGACGGTCCAGACGTTGCGGCGGCAGCCAAAGTAGCCGCGTGTAAGTTTCAGGATTTTTTTACGGCGAGCACGAGATGCTACGTGGTTTACTGATCTTGGCATTTCTTTTTGGTGTTTTGAATGACAGCGGCTTGTATTGCTCTTGGTGTATTGTTACGCTGTGCACTCGGTTAGTAAATGTGTAAAAGAGATGGTTTTGCGTCGTCGGTTGTGTGCCTTGGCGATGTGTTCCGGAGCAGGGCCATGCTTAGGTGCCGATGCTGCGTTACGCCTGAGGGGGACGGCGGCGCGTGATGTTTTTGGATGCTCCTTATTTGAGAGCCAGCAGTGCTTTGACGTTGTTGACGTCGGTCTTGGCTACCAAACCGAAGTGGGTGAGGTTGCGTTTCTGCTTCTTGGTCTTTTTGGTCAAGATGTGGCTCTTGTAAGCATGTTTTCTTTTGATCTTTCCTGAGCCGGTAAGGGCGAACCTCTTTTTGGCACCGGCGTTAGTCTTAATCTTGGGCATGTTGTTTTGTTTAATTATTAATAGTGTGGTTTATTTCTTCTTGGGAGACAGCATGATAATCATGCGTTTGCCTTCCAAAAGGGGCATTTGGTCTACTTTGCCGTATTCTTCGAGGTCGTTGGCGAAGCGCAGTAGCAGTACTTCGCCTTGTTCCTTGAATAGAATCGAGCGTCCTTTGAAGAAGACGTAGGCTTTGACTTTGGCGCCTTCTTGTAGGAAGCCTATGGCGTGGCGCAACTTGAAGTTGTAGTCGTGGTCGTCTGTCTGGGGTCCGAATCGTATTTCTTTGATGACGACTTTGGTGGCCTTGGCTTTGATCTCCTTCTGCTTTTTCTTTTGCTGGTACAGGTACTTTTGGTAGTCAAGTATCTTACATACCGGCGGCTCGGCAGTCGGGGATATTTCCACGAGGTCCAGCTCGAGTTCTTCGGCCTGATGTAGGGCGTCGTGAATGGAGTATATACCCGGAGTGACGTTGTCACCTACGAGACGTACTTCGCGTGCGCGAATTTGTTCGTTGATGAGGTTGGGGTTGGCGGGCTTTTCGCCGCGGCGCGTCATTGGGGGACGGGGGCCCGAGGGGCGCGGAGGCCGCGGGCCGGGATGATAGGGTTTTTTCTCCATTCAGTGGGTGTAGATGTTGTGTATTATGTTAATATTGTGTGCGTTAAAGGCTTCGCAGGGCTTTAATGTCCTACGGAGTCCTTGACGTCTTGTGCTATTTGCTCGGCAAAGGTACTAATTTTCATCGAACCTTGGTCGCCTTTACCTTGTTTTCTTACCGAAACTTCGCCGTTTTCTTGCTCTTTCTCGCCTACGATAAGCATGTATGGTATGCGTTTGAGCTCGTTTTCGCGAATTTTCTTGCCGATTTTCTCGTTGCGGTCGTCGACGATGGTGCGGATGTCGGTTTGGTCGAGTTGGTCGGCGACTTTGTGGGCGTAGTCGTTGAATTTCTCGGAGATGGGCAGTACGACTACCTGGTCGGGGGCGAGCCACAGGGGCAGGTGTCCGGCGGTGTGTTCCAGGAGCACGGCCACGAAGCGTTCGAGCGACCCGAAGGGTGCGCGGTGTATCATCACGGGACGATGCTTGAGGTTGTCGGCGCCGGTGTATTCGAGGCCGAAGCGTTCGGGCAGGTTGTAGTCTACCTGGATTGTTCCGAGCTGCCAGCGGCGGCCTATGGCGTCTTTGACCATAAAGTCGAGCTTGGGCCCGTAGAATGCGGCTTCGCCGAGTTCTTTGCGTGCCTTAAGGCCTTTTTCTTCGCAGGCTTCGATGATGGCGGTTTCGGCCAAGTGCCAGTTTTCGTCGCTGCCGATGTATTTTTCTTTGTGCTTGGGGTCGCGTAGCGAGATTTGTGCCTCGTAGTTGTTGAAGTTGAGTGCCTTGAAGATGTAGAAGATGATATCCATCACTTTGAGGAACTCGTCTTTGATTTGCTCGGGGGCGCAGAAGATGTGGGCATCGTCTTGCGTAAATCCGCGTACGCGGGTCAGCCCGTGGAGTTCGCCCGACTGCTCGTAGCGGTATACGGTTCCGAATTCGGCGATACGCAGGGGCAGTTCGCGATAGCTGCGCGGGAAGGCGCGGAAGATTTCGCAGTGGTGGGGGCAGTTCATGGGCTTGAGCAGATACTCTTCGCCTTCTTCGGGGGTGTGTATGGGCTGGAATGAGTCCTTGCCGTACTTGGCGTAGTGTCCGGAGGTGACGTACAGCATCTTGCTGCCGATATGGGGGGTGATTACCTGCTGGTATCCGTATTTCTTTTGGATGCGGCGGAGGAATTGCTCGAGGCGGTCGCGCAGTGCGGCGCCTTTGGGCAACCATAGGGGCAGTCCGGCGCCGACGTTGGCGCTGAAGGTGAACAGCTCGAGTTCTTTGCCGATTTTGCGGTGGTCGCGTTTCTTGGCTTCTTCGACCATCGTGAGGTATTCGTCCAGCATCTTTTTCTTGGGGAATGAGATGCCGTATACGCGGGTGAGCTGGTCGCGTTTTTCGTCGCCGCGCCAGTATGCGCCGGCCAGGGAGGTGATTTTCACCGCCTTGATGGGGGCTACGGTGGGGATGTGCGGGCCGCGGCACAGGTCGGTGAATGTGCCTTGGGTGTATGTGGTGATGTGTCCGTCTTCGAGTTCGTTGATGAGCTCGCACTTGTATTTCTCGCCTCGGTCGCCGAAGTATTTGAGGGCGTCCGCTTTGGAGATTTCGCGGCGTATTACGGGGTTGCCGGTGCGGGCCAGCTCGAGCATCTTGGCTTCGATGCGCGGGAAGTCGGCGGCGGTGATGGAATTGCCGGCGGGATCGATGTCATAGTAGAAGCCGTTCTCGATGGCCGGGCCGATGCCGAACTTGACGCCGGGGAAGAGGTCTTGCAGTGCTTCGGCCAGCAGGTGTGCACTGGTGTGCCAGAATGCGTGCTTGGCTTCGGGGTCGTCCCATTTGTGAAGCGTGAGCGTGGCATCGCTCTCTATGGGGCGTGTCAGATCCCATGCTTCGTCGTTGACGGTGGCGGCCAGCACCTCGGAGGCGAGGCGCTCGCTGATGCTCTTGGCTATTTCTAACGGCGTCGTGCCTTTGGCGTATTCTTTGACGCTGTTGTCGGGGAATGTGATTTTAATCATATCGTTATATCTCGATGATTACTTACATACTCATAGTTATGGCGGTGCGCGGCACGTGTCTGCCGACACCGAAAGCACCTTCGCCGCGGGCGCCGGTGCAAAATCGCCGCAAAGTTACTAAAAATCTTTGAATTTCAGCCGCTAAAATTACGGAAATTTTCATCGGCCGTTTGCGGTATGTTATGGTTGTGGTTTATATATCAACAAAATTTGTATGCGACAAATTTTGTTATCTCAAAAATAATCGCTATCTTTGTGGCGTACAAATGTTGCGGCGCTTTACAGCCGCCCAAAAGCTGTCATTTACCAATAATTATCAATCTATAAAACACACAACACCATGAACACAAAACAAGACATCATGAAAAACACCCTCGACACCCCCGACACCCCCGACAC
>DLLT01000027.1 GCA_002478045.1 Porphyromonadaceae bacterium UBA7555 | reverse complement strand
AACGTGAGGCCAGAGGCATCTTGGCGGTGCCATACGTGGTCACGATTTCGGCTTCCCATTTACGGGTTTTGTTGAGCACAACGGTCTCATATTTGGGCAGAATGTCTTTGGCCCCGGTCAGGAATACATTGACAGTGGCCTTGACGCCGTTGGAGGCAACTGCGGTGAGCACGCCTGATGTAGCGGCCTCGGCGGACATCAGCGAGTGTCCGTCGTTGATAATTTCGCCCAAATTGGCCGGGATTTCGAGCGTAAAGTCTTTGTAGTCTGCGTTGATAAGTTTGCCGTATTTGTTGTAGGCGTATACCACGGGGGTATATACGGCCAGAGAGGGTATCTTGACCGTCCAGTCGGCAAAACGCAACTCGGCCACTTCGTTGTCTTCGGGAGCTTCGAGTACGGCGAATATGGCGTTGGAGACGGATCTCTCTCGGCCATCGCTGCAATTATTGCGAATGCCCAGTGCCTGAGTGTAGAGTGTGGAGGAGCCGCCGCCGTCAAGGTTTGCAGCCTCGTAGGCGCCGGCATAGCGCATAATATCGCCAAGTTCCATAAGGGTGGCGCCGGCCGATGATGTGGTACGGCCGTCAACAACCATCATAATAACTTGTTTGCCATCTTTGGAGGTGCCGATACAGGTGCGCGGATGGCGCGTATAGTCTTTTATACAAGTCTGGCCTTGTCTCACATTTCGGTCGTTGCCCGACAAGATGGTGCGCGGGTACAGACGTTTGCCGCTTTCGTCGAGGATTATGTTTTCAAGGGTGACTACATCGCCGACTTTGAGACCTTTGACAAAATCAGCGGCACCGGTATTGCCCAGTGACGTGCCGCCACGACCATGAAGTACAAATCCGTCTTCCGGAATCTTGGTGTCGCCCGAAGTGTTGGGATCGGAGGTCACAACGATTTTGAATTTACCTCCGGCGGTGAATTTCTCGCCGTCAGCAAGTTTGGCTGTCACTTCGTAGCAGTTGCCGGAGACATCGGTCTGGTTGGTACTTCCCCAAAAGCGGTAAGTGTACAGTGTCAGTCCGTCTGCAACGGCGGTAGGGTCATTGATGCCCTTGAAAGAGGTTGACTTGTCACCGCATTCGGCCGTACCGTTATAGTAGTTCAGGCTCTGTATATAAGGTATGCCTTCGGTGTCATATACAAACTGGCAGCCTTCGTTGTAGGCCAGGAAAGGCTCGTTTTCGACTACAAAGGAGTGTATCGGCGTACCCACCTTGGAAGTGCCGTTGGTGGCTGTGCCGCTGGTCGTATAGAAGTCACCATTGGTGCCTGCAAAGTATTGTAGCCCATCTTTGGAGTGGGATGTGGCCATAGCCGAGGTGGTGGATGTCCCGGCTACTTTGCCGGTACCGCTTATGGCACGCAGTGTAACATTTGGGGTAGTAACGTCTACGGTGAGGTAGAATACGTTTCGCGGGCTGGGGCCATCGAGGCGCAATTGTGTCTGCGTGGTGCCGGGGCCGACTTTGGCGTGGAACACTGTGTCCACGGTGTAGTCCACATCTGCCAAACTGATGTGATTTTGTCCGGCAAAGGCGGTCAGGGCTAATGTCGCACTCAGTGCCAGTGTAAAGATTTTTTTCATACGGTTTTGTTTTTTTGTTGTCCCGGTCATGGCCGGCTTATGGGCTGTATGTGTCGGGACGTTATCTCATTTGTGTTATATTATATCTAAGGACCGAAGGCAGACGCATTGTCGCGGATATGCGTGCATCGTTTTTCATGCACTCGACTTATCCCGAGCAGAGGCATTATGCCCTATCTATTCATTCGGCTAAATTAGCGATATTTTCTGAGTTAGGGCGACTTTCGGATGACAATAAAATGTTAAATAACGTAAAGACGCGTCCTGTCGGGCTTTACGACAGGGCGCGCACTTTATGCGTCAATAGCAGCGGCTGTTACAATTGCAGTATGGACGAGGAGTTGTCGGCGTTGTTGAGGCTGCGGCGACCGCTGCGGAAGATGCTGCCGAAGTCGGCGGTGTAGCTGGCCGTAATCACCACCATATTGGCGTTATCCTTAATGTAGCGGTCGATATATGCCGGTGCCGTTGTCGAGATGTTCCATTGGGGATACTCGGTACCGCGGGCAAACATATACCACCATCCGGCTTGCAGCATCCAGTGCTTGTCGGGGCGGAAGGTGACGGACAGGCCGTCGCCGTTTTCTTCTTTGCCGATATACGGTCCGTGGAGGTTTTTGCACGGAATTTTGCGCCAATATGAGATGGTCCACGGGCCGCGACTCCACCAGAAGCTGCCGTAGGCATAGAACGTCGTCAGATTTTTATTCCAAGTCGTGCCCTGTGTATGAGTCCAATCGACATCAAGACGCACGTTGGCGCCGAATCCGGCGATACCGCTGAGTTTCATCTGCAGCGAGACGCCTGCGCCTTCGTTTGTCTTGTAGTTGACCGTTTGGCTCAGGAATTTTTTGTCGCCGAGATAGAAGTACTCGTCGGTACGGGGATTGTTGGCATTGTTGTAATACGCTGTCAGCGAGGCATAGAATTTCTTGTGCGAAAACGAGGTCATCAGTCGGTAATTGAAGTATTCGGCCACTTTGAGGTTGGGGTTGCCGTTGTCTATCAGATAGGGCGTAGTCTGCTGCTCGTAGTCGGTCAGTGCGGACAGGCCGGGAATGCTCGGCGTGTAGCTGAAATTGGCTTGCAGTCCCCATTTGTCGTTGATATTCCAGTTGATATCGGCGCTGCTGAGATTGCGCACGAAATTGCGCTTGTTTCCGCCATTCTCCATCCGGAAGATTTTGACGCCCGTGGCTACCCGAAAGTTGAACTTATCAACGCTAAGGCTGTAATTGACATAGCCGTAGTTGTTGTTCTCGGTAAGTATGGGGCGGTAATCGGTGCCGAGATACTTGTTACGGCTGTGCGACAGCGTATTCTGAAATCCGGCTCCGAGTTCCGAAGCATTATCAAACTTGTGTCGATAAGCGATTTCGGTGATGAGCGAGCGGCGCGTATTGTCGATTTCGACCTCGTATGTCTGCGGATTGGCCGGGTCGATATTATAAGTGTTCAGGCGGTTATAATCCTCGAAGCGGAGCGTTCCCACGGCCTGTATTTCCAGCGAGTTGGCATCGTCAAAATCCCGCCTGAAGAAAAGGTCGAGCGATGGAGATGTGTATTTGTTTTTGGTCTTGCTTGTGCTCTCGTAATCACCGGCATACGAGTCCTCGGTGGAGGTAATATAGCGGCGACTACTCGGATTGATGCTTCCGGAGAGCTTGGCCGAGAACAATGTCTTGCTGTCGGGACGATAGGTATACCCGAATTGCAAATAATTGGTCAAGTAATTGAATGGGTTGCGGTCATGCGACTTGAGGTCTACACGAAAGTCATCTCCGATGTAGGATTGTGTCGTATTGTCATATACGCGCTGGTAGTTGCGCCACGAGTTGTAGAAGTACAACTTGAATTGCGATGGGCCTTGGTGATACGTGGCATTGACCTGATCGTCGACAAAAGCCGTGGCCGTGGCACTACGAGCCCAAAGCTCGATGCTTCCGCCGTCGGTGCGGCGTTTGAGCGTAATCTGCAGCAAACCTTTGTAGCCCTTGTCGGCATATCGTGCCGGAGTGACGCGCGAGTACTCGACACGCTCGATATCTTTGGCGTTTAAGACATTGATGTCGCTCATCGCCGAAGGGACGCCGTCTATAAGTATCATAGGCGACCCACCATCGACGCTCAGTGAGCGGTTGATGGGATCGGCGCTAAGTCCGGGCAGGGGCAATTTTTGGAACAACTCGACGGTAGACGCCGAAGCCGAGGCCTCATGCGCCGACGGATAGATTATGGTGCGGCCGTTGCGCACCGTGGTGGCGGTGGCGGTTACCGTTACGGCTTCGAGTGTCTTGATATCCGGGAGGTAAATCTTCAAGTCCTTGATGTCGTGGCCACCTTCCGAGATTACAATTTCGGCTTGTCCGTATCCGGTGGCGGTGACGCTGAGTGTCGCGGCATTCTTGCCGGGGGTATTGAGTGTAAAAGCTCCGGCGGCATCACTCGCGGCCTTGAGGGGCGCGATGCCTTTGGAACTCAGCTCGCAGACGGCGCCCACGACGGCAGTCGAGTCACTCTCGGACAGGACTACGCCGTTAATCTGACGTGCCTGCGCCATAGCCGGCACAAACAGCGCTACGACAAGTAGTTTGATGGTTCGAATGTTCATATACTATTTCAGATAGGATTATGACTCTAATAATCGGGCAGGTCAAACGATACGCAGACCGCAACGATGCCTTAGCCTAAAAAGAAATGTAGATCGTATATTGATGAGACTCGGATTTTGATCTTGTATTCTTATGCCTTTTTATACGTAAGACGTACAAAAGTACAAAACATGACAAAAGCGGGAGCAAATATCCGTTTTTTTTTGATTTTTTAAGATTTCTGATACTCCGAAGGGGACATTCCGGTGAGGTGCTTGAAGTATTTACCGAAGGCAGACTGGTTGGTGAAATTTAGGGCATAAGCCACTTGCTGAATGTTTTTGCCGGAGAATTTGATGAGGTTCTTGGCTTCGAGTACCACAAATTCGTTGATCCAATCCGAGGCCGAGCGTCCGGTGGCTTCGCGGACAATCATTGAGAGATACTTGGGCGAGATGTACAGTTGCGTGGCGTAATATGACACCTCGCGGTGGCGCATATAGTCGTTGTGCACCAGGTGCATAAAGTCGCGCACGTAAGCCAGACGACGATTGACGGGCTGTTCGATTTGCGTCTCTATGCGGTTGAGGCGCGTGAAGTTGAATTCGAGTAACTGGTATACGCACGCCGACACCAGCGACCGAGCCGTATTGCGCGAATACACGCTGTCGGCGTTGTTGGCGGCGATAAGTCCGAACAGCTCGAGGAAACGCGTAAACAGCGT
The DNA here is from genome assembly GCA_002478045.1 of Porphyromonadaceae bacterium UBA7555. Lineage (GTDB taxonomy): Bacteria > Bacteroidota > Bacteroidia > Bacteroidales > Muribaculaceae > CAG-873. The sequence goes on along the minus strand of DLLT01000027.1, from coordinate 49,687 downwards.
AGTCTCGTCGGACGTCAGCGTGGTTACCGGGGTGTGCCGCTGGAACAACGATCTGATATTGACAGCATTGAGGTCGATATTAACATCGGACAGGAAGTCGGAGGACAGAAACAGCACGTATGCATCTATGGTCGAATAGTCAAGGTCAAAAATTCGGAAGAGCATCTTAGGATTGATGACTACCAAGGTATTGTCCTGCGCCCGGTATTCTTGGAAATTGATTTCGAGGCGCAAGCTGCCGCGATGACATATCACGAAGACCATACCGTCGAGGCGCAGCGGCCGCTCAAGTGTGGCTATAGGTTGCATCCCGGGCTCGAGGCGCCAGCATAAGTATTTGTCTGTCATGCGCGAAAAGTGCGGTGTATAGGCCTCCACGCGCGCTATGTCTTCGATGCGTAGTATCTGTTCGGTTTCCATATTTTTCAGTATTTCATAATTACGAATCCGGCGTCAAAATTGCCCCACATAACGGGGTGCTGCTTGTTTCGCGAATCTCGGCGCACGGCTCCGCTGACATAGCGAAAGAGCTCGCGCGCGGTGATATTACGGTCGCCGTCGGCATCGGCATTGCCGCGCATTCCGCGCAGCAGGTGATAGGTAAACAGCGATTGGGACATGCCCTGCACCTCCAGCGAATACTCGTTGGTACGCGATGACATAAATAGTATCGTATTGGGGTCGCCGACATTGTGGCGTACCTTGCGCGACGAGGATGTGGTGTTGCGCGACGATCCGGAGTGGCACGAGTCGATAATGACGACCTTGCGCGTAGCCGGCGAACGCTTCATCAGGCGTGCTAACACCTTGTAGGACAATATCTCGCCTTCACCCTCGTCTTCGGTATCGTATGCCACTATGCCGCCTCCAACCCCGTGTCCCGAGAAGAAGAATATCAACGAATCATCGGCCTTGGCTTTGGCAAAATGATTTCCTATGACCTCGATGAGGTTGGCACGTGTGGCGTTAGACCCCGTCACCAGCGCCACGTGCAGGTCGGGATAGGACTTGCACATTCGAGCAAAGGCGCGGGCATCGTCTTCGGAGACGGTCAACGATGTGACATATTTATAGTTGTTGATACCGACCGCAACAATGTACGTGGAGGCACGCGAAACCATCGCGCACAGCAGCACCGATATAAGCAGGCATAGTCGTCCGGCATATGTCTTGACTTTCATAATCTTGGGTGAGATGATTGGGAAATTATGAGAATAATGGGAGTAATGCGAGGTCAGAAGCCTCCGCAATCTCTGGTGAATTATGGCTATCCGGCGCTTACTCTCTGAACTTGACCTTGCAGAATGGGCATTGGCCCTGCTTGACAAGGACTTCGTAGGGCTTGGCCGCGCCCAAGAAGTTGTGGCAACACGGGCAGCTGTAATCGACTTGGAAACGGCGGTTGATGTCGAATTGCTCCTCGGCCAGGCGGTCGCCCATAGGAATCATACGCAAGGTAAGGGCCGAGCCCAGGGCCATCAGTCCGCCCATACATACACCCTTGACGGCGATGTCGGTCGTGAACATTCCGACGAGCCCCATCACCAGCGGCATACCCACGGCCATAGGCAGTATGCGGTATACGGATGCGTGGTTGCGGCGACGGGCTATCGCCAGGGTGTCGTGACGATATTTTTCGTAAACTTCCTCGAGGTGCTTTATGGACACGCTACCATCGGCGGCAATGGCCGGTTCGGCCGGAACGGGCGTCGGATTGGATGCGGCCACGGATACGGGCTGCGGCGCGGGCTTGGCAGCGGCACTTGATGGCGCCGCCTTGGGCGCTGCAGCCGCAGGCTTCGCCTTGGATGCGGGTGCGAGGTTCAGCAACTGCCGTAGCGTGGTCTGTAGCGACCCCAATATCAGCGGTGTATCGGCATCAACGATGGCCGTAACCACGGGCAAACCGTTGACATACGTGCCATTGGTGCTGCCCAAGTCCTCTATGGACCACCGTCCGTCGGCCAGGGGCGTGGCCGCGAGATGACGCTTGCTCACCGAGAGATCTTCGATGGCGACGGGTTGCTGACCCTGACGGCCGATGATGATAATGCTTTGAGATTGCATATCTATCTATATTATAATGTGTTTGCTGAGATTATGCTGCCAATGTTATGTTCCAACCTTGCGGCTTTTTATGTTACCTATACCGAGCAAAACCTTTGCCGGACAGGCTCAATATATTGCGTCCCTACGGTGACAATCTATTGTGATGCGGACTCGGTGTCCGTACGCGGTTGCACGCCTTCGACATCCGCATTACGACGCACAGGTGTGGTATACAGAGCTTTAAGCTTGCGTAGGGCGTCCTTGCTCACCGAGAGCGTCGCCGTATACGAGGATATCAAGTCGCTCAGCACCAGACGCTGTCGCAAGACGTTGATTTGGAACAGATAAGCGCTATTGATGATATAGCGTTTGCCGATGCGCACAAAGATGCTGTTTTTCTCGATAAGCACCCCGGCTATGAGTTTCTCAAGATGCACCAGCGAGGTCAGCAGCGTGGCCGTCAACCCGTTGGAAAACACAACTTTCGTGTAATTGGCATCAGCCTCAAAATACATCACACGTTCCAGTCGTATGCGCGTCAGCTCGTCGCGTGTCGAAAAAAGCAAAATATTGTCCATAACGTCTAATTACACCTGCCGAAGAGCATCGCAACTACGAAGATACTTTTATTCCGAAGGGGCTCGTAATTTTCATAACATCGGAGTTCTCGAAATCATCGGCAGCATTTACTACGCAAAAGTACAAATATTTTTCCCTTTCGGCCAAAAAATTCCTGTTTTTTCTAATCATTAGCCCTTATCGCGCATTTTGCTATCATTTTCTTTTGCGTCCGCGTCGGGGAATACGCCGCCGCAAAGGTCATAGAATCTTCGGAACAGAGCCTTAAGTTTTTCGGTCACCTTTGCTTTCTTGGCCTCGCGATTGGCTCCCGCAGCCCCAAACAACTATTTTGCTCATCGGTCAATCGGGTTGTTCGTAATAGTATGAGTAATCAATGCCCTTCATAAACATCTCGCGGTCGTCTATCAGGGGCGTCAAGGCGGAGGCGACCAGGCGTTTGACGTGGGCGCTGTCGGCTACGCTTTCGCGCATAGCGGCGAGGTATTCATTCTTGTCGATGCGGCTCCAATCCACACAACGCCGGAGCGAACGCTTCAACATCAGGTCCAGCCAGATGCGCGTGCTACGACCATTGCCCTCCATAAAGGGATGGGCAACGTTCATCTCGACATATTTGTCCATGATCTCGTCGTAAGTCGTTTCGGGCATACGCTCGATGACTTGCAATGTGTCGGGGAAATGCATACAATTGGCGAAGGTGAACCCGCCTATCGAGATATTTTTAGTCCTAATCTGCCCGGCAAAGTCGTACAACCCACCGAATATATACGCGTGTATCTGCTGCAAGCATTTCAGCGTCACCGGCTCTATACTGCTCATCAAGCCGCTCTCGTATAAGCCATACGCCTTTTTGTGGCTTTTTCGGTCAAGCGAATTATTGCCGTAATTAAGCCATTCCGGAACTTCCAGGTCGTTGAAAAAGCGTATGGACTTTTGGAAGGCTTCGACGTTCATTGTTCTCTATCGATTTTAACGAGTGGATAACGGCAATGATACTCGGGATGGGTGGCGCGATGGTTGATTTTGTTTGGATTTACAAAGATACAAAGAATTTTCTTAGGGTCAACGTATTGCCAATCCGAAAAATATGCGTACCTTTGCAGTCGGTTTGGCCCGAAGGCAAAACGCCCGCACGGCCAAAGCGAAATAAACAACACTAAACACATACCCCAACTAACATTAAACAATGCAGTACGAAACCGTTTTCATTTTAACTCCCGTTTTGTCTGACGAACAGATGAAGGAAGCGGTAGCAAAGTTCAGCAAGGTGCTCACCGATGCCGGTGCCACACTTGTGAACACCGAAGAATGGGGCCTGCGCAAGCTGGCTTATCCTATCGCCAAGAAGTCCACGGGCTACTACACCCTGATTGAGTTTGACGCTCCCACCACCACCGTCAAGAAGCTCGAAACAGCTTTCCGCCGTGACGAACGCGTCATCCGCTTCCTCACTTTCCGCCAGGACAAATACGCCGCCGAGTACGCTGCCAAGCGTCGCAGCCTCCGTGGCAAAAAGAACACCGAAACCACAAACGCCGAAGCACCCAAGGAGGACTAAACAATGGCACAGACACAATCCGAAATCCGCTACCTGACCCCCATGTCGGTAGACGTTAAGAAGAAAAAATACTGCCGCTTCAAACGTGCAGGCATCAAGTACGTCGACTACAAGGATCCCGAATTCCTCAAGAAATTCCTCAACGAGCAAGGCAAGATCCTGCCCCGTCGCATCACCGGCACTTCGCTGAAATTCCAGCGTCGCGTGGCTCAGGCCGTTAAGCGTGCCCGCCACCTGGCTCTGCTGCCCTACGTAACCGACCTTATGAAATAACAACCCCCATTCAAGGACCATATAAGATATGAAACTTATTCTGAAAGAAGACGTTGCAGGCCTTGGATACAAGGACGACGTTGTTGAAGTAAAGAACGGCTATGGCCGCAACTATCTGATTCCCACCGGACGCGGTGTCATCGCTACACCCTCCGCACTGAAAGTTCTCGCCGAGAACCTGCGTCAACGCGCACACAAGCTGGCTCAGCTCAAAGCCGATGCCGAAGCTCTCGCCGAAGCTCTCAAGGATGTCAAGCTGTCCATCGCCACCAAAGTCAGCGATACAGGCACAATCTTCGGCTCGGTCAACGCAGCTCAGATTGCCGAGGCTCTCAAAGAAGCCGGACACGAAATCGACCGCAAACTTATCTCGATCAAGCAACCCGTTAAGGAAGTGGGCAACTACACCGCCACTGTGAATATCTACAAAGAAGTCAGCGTAGAAATTCCCTTCGAGGTTGTTGCCGAATAATCTTTTTGGACACACCACAATATCAAAAGGGCCGATCCCGCCACGGGGTCGGCCCTTTTGATGCTTTTAAGGACAGATATTGTAGGGGCGCAATACATTATTGACACCCCATACACGGCATACGATTACGCACAAATCGTCATTACAACATCGCATACGCCCATAGTCCTCAGACAAACCGCTTCAGAAGACAGCGACAATGGCTAAGGCCACAATGACAGCCATACCGACGCCCACGACAAAGCGCTGAGGTGTCAGCTCGTGCCACCGCTCCTGGACCTTCGACACCTGCAAGGTGTGTGTATAATGCCGCACGGTGAGTACGCACAACAGCGCCGCCGCAGTGCCGACAATCGCGCCCACCAAAAGGTCGCCGGGATAGTGAACGCCCAAGTATATACGGCTGTAGCACGTCACCAAGGCCCAGGCATACAGAAAAGCGACAACGCCGCGCCGCCGCAGCAGTACCGCCACCGCCGCCGCGAGCGCAAAGGTATTGGCCGCATGGCACGACGGGAAGCCGTATTGTCCGCCGCGGTATCCATCAACGATATGCACCATGGTACTCAGTGGATTGTCCAAATTGGCGGGACGCAGGCGCTCGGCCAAGGGACGGAGCAATGTTGCACAGGTCTGGTCGGCAACGGTCACTGCAAGTCCTACCGCCAAAGACAGCAGCAGTCCACGCCGCCATCCATAGCGCCACAGCACGGCGACAAAAATGGCTGCATACATCGGCACCCATACCCAACGGCCGGAGAACAGCATCATAAAGCCGTCCATATAAGCCGAGTGCATATCGTTAAGCGCCAGCATCAGCGATTGGTCTATGTCTATCAAGAATTCCAGCATGTTTTCATCGCTTGGATAGGTCGGTATATATACTCTGTACCAGCGCTTTGGCTGCACGCACATCCGCGCTGTCGCCCTCCAATGTCGCTCCGGTGTCAGTGCTCACGGCCGAGAGGCCGCGGTCGGTGACAAGGCCGAACCACGACGGCTCGGAGACATAGCCGAAGCCGGCAGTGCGCGTATCCAACAAGTCACGTCCGAAAGGAAGTGCATCCCGAATGCCCATCAGCGCAAGAATGGTGGGGGCTATGCCGCTTTGGCTGCCTATTTTGTCAACAATCACCGGCGTCCCGGCCAATGCTCCGCCCGTCATTACCAGCGGTATATGATGACGACGCATACGGTCCTCCAAGCCCTGCGGCCACGCGCCCCAGTGATCGGGGACTATCACCACCAAGGCACGCTCCCATGCGGCAGAGGCACGCAATCCGCGTACAAAACGTCCGAGGCAGTCGTCGGCGTACGAGAAAGCATTCAGGCGCTTGTCATGCGCGAAGCGCCCGAAGGGAACATCAAATGGCTCGTGGCTGCTCGATGTCTGTATCACCGTCAGCGTCGGCGACTTATCCTTACGGTTCGAAATGTCGCTCAACGCCCGGTCAAAGACCGGGCCGTCGTGTACGCCCCATTTGCTCAGGCGCTCGCCCACAGGAAAATCGGTATCGCCCACCAATCGGGCATAGCCCGTGGCACGCAGATACGCCCTGAGATTAGTGAAATCCAAGTCACCACCATAGTAATAGGCTGTGCGGTATCCGTTGGCAGCCAGAACCGTAGACAGCGTAGGCATCTTGTCAAACTTGTTGATATACCTCAGCAGCGACGTCGAAGGCTGGGCCGGATAGCCGCCCAGTATGGTGGTAAGAGCCCGGTCGGTACGGAAACTCTCGGCATAGAAGCGCGTCCACAACGCGCCCGCGTGTGCGATACTGTCCAGATTGACGGCCACGTCCCGGCCGCCGAGGCTCGGCATCAGCTCGGCCGAAAAACTTTCGAGGACAATGATATACACATCAGGACGAGTCACTTTCAGCGACAGACCATAGGCCGGCGCTACACTGTCGGCAGACACCGCAGGGCGATGATACAGCGCATCGACTTCGGCCGCAGCCACATTCGCATCCATATATCGGAATTGGTTGGCGAGGTCGTCCGTATGGCTGAGCGAGTACAAGAAGCTGAACAAGGGATTGACGGCGGCATGGTTCAGGCGCAGATCTTGGCTGAAAAACGCGCGACCCGGCGACATCGTAGACACGGTGACGCCGCCGCGTATGGGTATAATCATAGCGCCGCATACAGCCAGCCACACTGCCGTCATCCATATACGACGGCGCAAGGGGCGGCACAGCTGCTCAGGCAACCCGAAACGGCGCACCACAAGACGCATCCAAAGTCCTATCGCCAAGGTCAATACAGCCATCAGCGCCAACACGCCCACCTCGGCATACCACGGCAGACTGGCCATAGCCGAGGACGGGGAAGTCACGAAATAGAACCACGGCGTTACGTCCAAGCGGAAGCCCCAGTAGGGATACAGTACCGCATCGAGTACATAGCCCACGGCGATAATCGCCGAAACAGTCCAAAGGTAGATGCGCAGCGCCGCGGACATCCACGGCCGTACGACCCATATCGAGACCACTGTCAGCAGCAGCACCGGCGCCACGAGATATGCCGACATCGACAAGTCCATGCCCAAGCCGTGCCACAGCACCGCCGGGGCCTGAGCCATATCGGCCCACGTGTATTGAGGCTCGACGGCCATCCATATCGGATGAGCCACAGCCATCACAAGCAATATCGCCGCCCATACGGCCAAAAACATCCGGATTCGTTGTTTCATACCGCAAATTTACCACTTTTTTCCGGTACTAACCACCTTTTGCATAGCATCTGCTTGTAATACCACTTCCTATGGTGCCAATAGCTCGCTGCATTTTTCTCACTAATCTTCTCATTTTTTTGGCTGTATATTGCCAAGGCCAAAATAAACACGTATCTTTGCCCTATCACAACCCTATACCCTCAACCATGAATGTCGCAACACTTCGCTTCATCATCACCTGTATCGGCATCGCCTTTACCACGGCGACACACGCCGCCGTACCCGAAAACAATATCATTATCACCAAATTGGAAGCCGTATATACCATCGAAGCCGATGGCAGCGCAGCTGCGACACGCGTACGTGCCGAAGAAAAGCGCACCTACACCGCCACACGTGCCGATGCCACCGGCATCTGGGCTACATTCTACGACGAAAGCATCTCCATCGACCGAGCCAAAGCGCCCGGAGCGACCCCGATATACCGAGCATGGGAGGACGACGACCTGTTTCACAGCGGATCTCGCGTATGCGTACTGCCGCTGAAAATCCGTGCAGGCAAGACCATCGAGGCCGCAGTCAAGCGCACATTCAAAGACCCGATGCAATTAACCAAAGTCATCATCGCGCCCAATGTCCCGGTGCGCGAAGGACGCTGGACCATTGAGATACCGCCGGCATTGGCATCTCAGATGTCCGTAACGGCACTACGCCTGCCCGCAACGGCACACCTGGACAGCACCGTCACAGACAAAGGTGGCAAGACTTACACACTGGCAGCCAAGGACATTCCCGCATTTACGAACGAAAAATACATTCCGTCATCCCTGGCCGTGGCCCCGGTACTGGCCGTCTCCGGCATGGTCGGCAATTGGCACGATTTGTACCGCTATCTGCACTCGCTGGTTGACCCCGACATAGACAATGCGCCCGCGGCCGCCGACCTGGCACGGCAATTGACAGCCGATATCCCGGACAACGAAATCAAGGCCAAAATCGACACTATCGCTCGGTGGGTGCGCCGTAATATACGATACGTAGCCATTGAGAATGGCAAATACGCATTCAGCCCCGACCTGCCTGACGACGTTCTGGCCAAACGCTATGGCGATTGCAAAGGAAGCGCATGTCTGATGCGCGCCATGCTACGCGCCGTAGGCATTGACGGGCGTATGGTATGGATAGGCACACGCGACGATGTCATCGGCGATTGGGACGCGATGCCGTCGCTGGGCTGCGGCAACCATATGATTGCAGCGGCAATACTGCCGGATACTGTTATCTATCTTGACGGGACAGTACGTAATGCCCCCGACGGCTTTATACCCGAGTCCATAATCGGAGCGCAAGCCCTTATCGAAAACGGGCAGGACGGGATGCTGCTTCGCGTACCCGATGATCCGAAGTCGCACGGAGCTACCACACTCAGCGGTACGGCGGCTGTAGACGATGATATGCGCACCATGCGCGGGCATTTGACAATGTCCGCCTCTGGCAGCAGTATTCTATTGTTGTCCTCCATAGCCGATGCCGTGCAGGCTTCGCGCCGAGACATATACATGGAAGACATTCTCTCCGGAGGCAGCCGCAGTTGCCACCTCGACAGCCTCAGACCTATGCATAGCGACGATGGCGCAATCATAGGCATCCAAGCGGCGTACGCCGACGATGGAGCTGTCATCTCCGGAGCCGGCGGCACCAAGCTGTACATCAACGTATCGCCATTACGCAGCATCGCGCTCCCGCTATTTGACCTGCCCAAGAGACGCTACGATGCCAAGATTCCGATGACCGATGACGCTGCAGCCGATATCACAATCGACATCCCCGAAGGATATGCAGCCGAGTACGCCGCTCCCTCCGAGATGTCGACACGCTGGTACGACCTACGCGTGGAGTACGTCCACGACAACGGCAAAGCCCGATGCCGAGCCTCATTCAAATGGAAGACGCCATATATACGCCGCGCAGATATGGACGAATGGAACAAAGCCACACGCAAGGCCCGCCGCATCATGACCACACCTCTTTCGCTAAGTCGCGCCGCCGCACAATGACCTTCCCGGTGGCCGACATACGACTGACCGATAACATCAGTCCTTTAACCGACAAAACATACCATCTATTCCCCAAAGACCAAACTCATTATGAGACCGTTACGCCACCTACTACTATCATTAGCCCTATTGGCCGCCGCCACGGCATACGCCGGCATTGACGCCAAATTGTACCGACAGACAGCCAAGCGTATCTGGAGCGAAGCTGACACCCTATTCCGCGCAGATATGCCCATACCGGACAGCATCGCAGAAAAGTCTTCGGCCGTAATAATGATGCGACTTGACCAAATAAGCACCAAGCAACAGATTCAAAACACAATATACAAAGCATCCGGACGCACCAACCGCACAATACGCCGTCACCTACGCCGCACTATGGTCAAACTATTGGACCAAAAGGCTGTAGAGGACTATGGTGATACCGAATTCGGCGTCAAAGAAAACATCAAATATCGCGGATTGCTGCTTTACGAAGCCAAGGACGTCTTTGGCGCACGTATACACAAACCCGACGGCTCGGTTGTCGAAATCGACGTTCCGGACAATGCCATAGAAGTGGCACATGGCAAAAAGGCAGACAAGGAACGCAAGTACAAGATTGCAATACCGGGGCTGGCCGTGGGCGATATTCTCGAATACTTCTTCTATGACGAAGAAATGGCCGAGGAATTCAGCCTCGACCCTATAGACATCAAATTCTACGACCGCTATCCGATACTGAACCGCGTAGTGTCAATGAAGATGTCCCCGTATCTCACCACCGAATACCGCACCTACAACGGCGCACCCACGCTCAACGTTACACGCGATAAGGACGACAACTATTGCGCCGAAACACACGTAATCAACGTCCCCGGCGTAGACTTCACCCTGTACGTAATACCTACGCGCCAGTTGCCGTTCATACGCCTGCAGACACTCAACAACTCATCCTCCGGATACCACGCTCCATCCTCGCGCAACGCCGGATTTTACACCAACATCCTGCCCGGCAAGTACTATCGCGAAGTGGGCGAAGTGCTGCACGATGCCGAATACGAGTCCTCGCTGCCGGGCAAGGCCGTCAAGATTGCTAAAAACTATATCAAAGCCCACCCGGGCATGACCCAACGTCAAATCGTGGACGTGATGTGGCTGGCGCTGCAATACAGCGATGCCATCGATGATGACGACGATACGCCCAACTACTACGGAATGTGGAAAACGTTGTATATGGTTGACTGCTTGGACAAACTGAAAGCATACGATGAAGGCTCGGTAGGCATAGGCGTAATCAATCCGCGCAACGACGTCCCTACCGCCGAGCCCTCGGCATGGTACGACTTCTCGTTTGTAAACCTCGTGGGCGACAGCGTATACTTCGCCAAACCGCAGATGTGCTACATGCCCGGCGAAGCCCCCGCTGCATACCAGGGCGAGAAAGGATACGCCTTTGTAGGTCCGCGCAATAACATCAATAGGCGTACATTACTCACCGAATTTACCATAAAAGACCTTAAGCATATCGGCAACCGCATCATATCTAACGCCACCATAGACCTCGACCCGGACATGGGTACGGCCACCGCCAAGGGGACAGCAACCTATACCGGCGGATGCAAGGAAATGGCGGGCAAACTCACCAACGCCAACGAGTGGATCGCCAATGTCGAAGAATATCTCGGCATCAGCAAGAAATATGTAGACAAAGAATATGACGCCGTGGAGCGCGAAAACGAAGTACGCGGCATCGTGTCCAAGGAACGCGCATTTATCTTGGGCACTCAGCCCGATTCGGTATTATCCTACAAGATTTCGGACCGCGGCATCCTTCCCGGCTCAAAAGGGCTCGAAGTGGAAACCGAGTGCCACCTTTCGGACATCGTCTCGCCCTTAGGCGCCGATCTGAGCCTCCATGCAGGCAAGCTCATAGGACGCTTCGATAAGGTCACCGGACCCGAGCGCACGCCGCTGGTGGACGCAATGATGCCCACGGCACGCCAATTCTCGCGCACAGTCACCATCCACATTCCCGAAGGATACACAGTAGACGAGACCTCGCTGCGTGACTTCGCGGCCAACGTCAACAAGCCCATAGGCCAATTTGCAGTACAAGCCGCAGTCACCGCCGAAGGCGACATCAAGATTATGAGTATGTGGCGCGTCAAAATTCCAACCGTGCCGCTACAACTGTGGCCGCAGTTGCTCGAAATGCTTGACGGCGCAGCAGCCGCCACCGAGAAATCCATACTCCTCACCCGTAAATAACACACCCCAAGACACATAAAATTGCGCCCCGGCGGACATTCCGTCGGGGCGTAACCACTTTGCCGAAACAGATATGCGGACAAGTTCCGCATATCATACCTTAAAGGATGAGCGGCGAGGGCGGCATCCGCCGTGGCCTCAGGCCGTCACGTCATTTCTCGTCTTTCCCATTCCAACCTTTGAAGTAGTCGAGCACACGCTTGGATTTGCTGCAGTAGAGTGCATCTTCGGGTAGGTCGGCCATAAGGCAATAATAACGTTTACGCATCTTACATTCTTGCTTCCACATATCTTGTGCACCCTCCTCCGAGGCTTCGAAGGCCATGTAATTGTCGATATTGAGATCGGTTGCGACAGCCTCAACATCCTGATTGGCGCCGAGGTAGGTAAAAGTCCAGCCCTTGAGACGCAACTCGTCCACGAGCGCCTTGACCATCGCCGAGGTATACACCTGCGACGAATTTTCCTCGCCATCGGTGATTACGGTCACCATCACGATATCCTCGTCGGCCACGCGAGTGCGCAAATCATTAATGGCCACACCCATAGCATCATACAGCGGCGTGCACTCCCCGGGGCGATACTGCTCGGTAGTGATATTCTTCGTTTTCTCGGCCGGAGTGCCGTTGTAGATGAAGCGGAGGTGGCTACTGTCAAAAGCCACCAGCGACACAAAATGGCGCTGCGTGTCGTCCTCGGTCTGCGACTGCCGGATGGTGTCCAGCGTCTCATTGACGCCGTCAAGAGCCTGCTTGTATATCGTGCACATCGAGCCGCTCTCGTCCAGGATGATAAGGTCGAAGAAACAGCGCTTGCCATCTTTACGCGCCCGCGCGACAGCCGTAGCATCAAATTCGAGGTCCTTTTCCTGCTTCGGTCCCGACTCCTTTCTGTCGAGGCCCATCACTTTTCTGAATGTCTTGTTCATTTTGATCCAATTGTTTGAGGTGAGTATTCTTGTTCTATTACACCTTTATATACCGTTAACCCTCCAAAGGTAAATCCCCCGCCACGAAAAAGATTCCGCCATCAGCTCAAAACAAGGGACGCAAGACATCCGACCCAAAGCAATGCCGGGACGCGGCCGCAGCCACACCCCGGCACACACGTCTCAATCGGGCACGGAACTACATTCTCGCATCACTTATATGCGTCAATCAAGTACTTCATATTCTCATGATACTCTTCGTTGCCAAGATTAATCACTATCAGATTTGAACGAGTTCGAGTAATACCTGTATACAAAAGCTCGTTGAACGTGGGGTCTCCATCAAAGTGCTTTTGTAAAATAAGGAACACCGTATCGCTTTCCCACCCCTTAAAGCTGTGAATAGTAGAGATCTTGATATTTCCCGTATTCATCCAAAAGTTGAATTTCTTATTCTCTCGAATATCCTTGTAATCACCGGCGAACACCGCATCCCTGAAGGTCATAAAATCTTCTTTATACCGTTTTATTACATCCGTAAGGTCGTTAAGTGTAATCTTATATCCTTTACATTTTTCTTCAAGACGTATTTTGAAATCATCCGGGAACATACGATACATTTCATACGCTGCAAATAGAACGGCAATATAGCGTGCTCCTTTCTCATAAGTGCAATCATTGTTTCTTCTGATACGTTTCATCAAGGAATCACGCAATATAGGGGGACAAATACTTGCCTTCCCTCGTATGCCACGCAAATACATGTGTTCATATGTCTCAAACATCGTTGATGCTCTACGTCCCGTTTTATAGCGATAATACGTTTCGAACAATTGCAAGAAACCCATCTCCGCTCCAAGCACTGTTATATCGTTAATTGCAACATCTTTAACTCGATTCTTTATGTTCCCTTCAATAATATTAAATACCGATTTGATGGGATCGTCTCCTTGAAGATAAATGTAATTAAGATATCCCTGCTGCAAGTTCTGTCCAAAGAAGAGAGAATCTTGTTCAGACGTCAAAGTATTATCAATTTCATACTTATTCTCGAAAAATTTGCGTTGAAAACCAAGAGCGAGGTCCTTAATTTTCATATCCGAACGAAAACATGTGTCAAGCGTGTTTACGCCGCGTACATTGGTTGCCACATCCTTTCCTTCTGTACCTCTGTTGTATATATTTTGCTTAACGTCACCCAAAAGGTAGTATCCGCTACGTGGATATTCGCCGCCCTTAAAAAGAAAGTAGTCCTTTATTATATCCATCCAAACGCGCTTGTAATCCTGTATTTCATCAATAAAGATTACATCATATCGCTCCGTTGACTCACTATGCTCGGCAAAAAGCCCGTAGTTGTCGAAATAACGAGCGAAAAACTGTTCTTCGGTCTCTCCTTCCCCTCTTCGAAAATCAATCCCGAGATTATTCAACTGGAATTTAATGAATTGATGATAGTTAAGTATCGTAAAGGCAGACCAACTGAAATCCTCGTATACTTGCTGTAATTTATCGTGAATAAAATTCTTAAGTGTAATATTATAGGTGAGTATCAGTATTTTAGGATTATCTACTCCATTCCCGACCAACTCTTTATATGATTGTACGGCTTTTGCTGCGAGCATTGTTGTTTTTCCGGAACCGACAACCCCTTTAACGCGCCACTCTTTTCGTTTTGCTCCATCATAAATGAGCTCATCCTGTTTTTTTGAATACATCCGAGTTGTCGGATACTGACGTTTCAATCGCCCATCGTATCTTACGATAGGCACTCCTTGATTTTGGGTGTGCAGCGGTGGTAGGAGCAAACGATGTATACTGTTATACAGGTCATCTGTAAAAAGCTGACTGGGTCTTCTATTCGAAACGACATAAAACCTCTTCAAGGTATCAGTAAACGATTTTTCATTTAGATCATCGTTTCCAAGTAATGCTATGTTCTCAATAAACTTGTTATAGCTTTTTTCATGGGCGTATGGTGAAACCAATTTATCAATGACTTGTTGATGTGATGCACAATGGAAATAAACGCCACAAGCCACAACACTCCACATCTTTGAATTCTTAATTTTCATTTCAAGCAATTCTTCTATATGGAGGTTGTACAGATTACTTTTATACTGTAGCGCTTGCTCTATCGGTGACTTAATATATGCACGCGCTTCTTTATCATTTTTGGGGAAAGCAAGATGCCAATGCTTCTTATCGTCTATTGTATACAAATCCAAATCCCAATCTTTAACCTCAATAATCATAACACCACCCCCTTTACGCATTATTATAACATCGGGGCGGTCGCCATTGAGATATGGGTTGAAATACACCTCAAAACTATCGTCAAGTGTATTCTCAAGGAAATGCAGCAGATGCCACTCGCCGGGCGTTGGCGGAGTACTAAGCATCCGAATTTTGTCTATTGGAGGAATAAATGTAGCCATAAAAAAAACAGGTTAAATGCATAAGCGCAATTTACAAAATTATTCAATGGCAGAATCATATCTGAGCGAATTTCATAAGGTATCCCAAGCTAACAAGTCTATCCTCTTTCAAAATAGCCTCCTTTTCGTACGGGCGCGATGCCGCGCCCGTACGGGTGTCTTGCCGGAGAGAGGGTGGTGATTGATGTGGTTTGAGTGAAGGCCCTATGCGTCAATCCGGGCAAGACACCGAGGAGATACTACTATGTCAGAATGTCCCAATTATTCGGGGTCGACCTCGGCTATGTCTTCGTCGGCCCCGGCTTTGGCAAGGTATTCCTCTTCGTCAATGTCATCATCGGCCCCAGCACGGTATTCCTCTTGGGCACGGTATTCTTCCTCGTCAACGGTGTCGGCGCAGGCTGCAATGTCATCTTTCTCGTCGGGCGTGCTGTCGTCGTAGGGAGAGCGGTGCTTGAACTGCATCACGGGGCTGTCGTTGTGCAGGACGGTGGCATCAACTACGGCGGTGGCATCGAAGCCTTCGAGGTACTCGGGCGCGAGGAAGCTGTTGTCCCATAGGTTGGCATCGGCGCCGCAGACAAGGTGGCACAGGCCGGTGCCTTTTTCGTCGGCGAAGCTGTATTCGCCATCGTATTCGGCTTTGACAGCGAGGTTTTGCAGCCAGATTTTGAGGTAATCGCTGTTTTGCATCGAGCCGAGGCGATGGAGCACCTTGGTGACTATCTCGTCTTTGGACGCCTGCTCGCCGTTCTCAACTTGCTCATCGCTGATGGTCGAAAGCAGCTGGCTGATGACTTTCAGGGCATAGTGTGCACTGTTGAGATTCTCGGCGGCAATCTGTGCGGCGATGGCCGACATAGCCATAATGTCCTCACGGATTGCACCCTGACGCCCCTGTTCCTTCTTATCTTCGGCTGACTTTCCCTTGTCCGACTTTTTCACCACCTTGTTGATATACTTCTCAATCCACATGGAGAGGTCTGACAGCAGCACCCGTATGCGGCCGCAGTCGGGGTATTCGCGGCCGAATTGCAGGATGAAAAGCAGCTGCTTCTGTATGCCGTTGAAGCTGCAGCATATCCTATTGTTGTAGTTATTGTTATTTTGGGCATTGTAAATTGACCTTTTGTATATCGGGGTGTTGTAGATGTACGCCAGCTTGTCGGGCTTTATCGAGTCGGTAATTATCGAATTGCTGATGCGGGTCTTGGCGCTATTGAGACGCAGGTTGAGACTTTCGAGCACGTGTTGCAGTGTGTACGAGATGCGCTCCAGCAGGTCTTTGTCGTTTGCAAAGACCTTGTAATCGTCGCGATAGCGCAGGATTTCGTAGCCATCAGTGATGCCTTCACGCTCCAAAGCCTCGTGCAGCAACACGTCCGCGTAGCCCATGACAATCTCGGCGACGATGTCGTACAAGGTGCTGCCTTGCGGCAGGCCGATGTTGCGTCCCTGGCGCAGCATGGTCAGGATGCGCACAATGTCCGTCTTGACTTCGACTTCGGATGCCGTACCCTTGCGGCAAAGAGCTTTTTCGACCGTTCGCAACTCGATAGTGCCGTAGCAATTGGTAATATCCGTGACAAACATGTAGCGATAGTCCAGCGACAGCTTGACGGCCATTTGCTCGAAACGGCTCCACCAGTTCAGGATGGTTGTGGCCTTATGAAAACTCTCATTCTCGGCCTGGATGACGGGGATACCGACAGCGTGTATGTGCGGCGTCGAGCCAAAGACCTTGAAGTCGTCGAGTATCGCGTCCCAATGCTCCGGAGCACAAATTTCGCGCGCCAGCATATAGTACAGGAACGGATTGGACAGCGACAGCACACGCACGGCATACTTGCCGTCCTTATTGAGCATAATGTCATAATTGGCATCGGCCATATCCTCGGGGTTGACTTTATTCACACATTTGTCAATGGGGGTATCGCCGATGTGCTCGCGAGCAAACGCCAGTACGGGGTCAAAATTGAGGTACTCCGGCATCTCGGTAGTGACATACCGGTCGTTCTGCATGAGGAAGTCGAGGGCTTCGCCTGCACTGAGGTCTAAAATTGTCTTGGTCTTTTTGTTGGTCATATTATGCTATTTATTTTAGTCTATAGAATTGTGTTTGTGCCTTTATATACCCTCGGGGTACGGAATGTAAATGGATTTTTGAGTAAATTTTACACGCCGTCCGTATAGGTTTCACATCGGTAATCAATCGCATGTATTATAAAAACAAAACATCGCCACCGGGCTTGTCCCGATGACGATGCAAAGTTACCGCGCGTGCGCGAACTCTATGTTCGCACCTTGCCGTATCCCACCGTCATATCGGCGAGGGTTCGTACTATTTTGTCTCGTAATTCTGTGGGACTAAGGACTATAAGCGCAGAATTGTAGGACATAAGCTCGCGGATAAGTTCGTAATTTTCTTTGCAGTTGATGCGGAAAAAGTGCCCGCCGGTAAGCGCCGGATACTTTTGCCGCAGCTCGGCATCGCGCTCGCCGCGGAGCTGCGTCTGCGAAACATGCAACGGCTTGCTCCGGACATATTCAAAGGCTACATCGTTTGTCCAAAACACAATTTCCAGCACCGGATTATGCTTATAGTACGTCATACCGATGATGTCATCGAAATGTTCGCTCAAATCTCCGTCATAGGGCTGATACTTTATTCCGGGGAGCATCTTCAGTTCCGAGATGCGGTCAAGGGCGAAGGTGTACAGTTTCTTTTTGTCAACAATAGTGCCGAGCAAGAACCATCTGCGATTGTACTCCCTGAGTAATAGTGGGTTGACGCGAAACGATTTCCGGCTGTTCGGGATGTCGTAATTGTAATGCGTAAACTCGACCACCACTTCCTGTGATATGGCAGTAAACAGCTCGCCGAGTATATTAGACTCTCCTAACGGATTGCGTGTAAAGGATATAATTTCGCGATGGTCTTCGTCACCGATGTTCACCGATTGGCGCAGTCGCTCGAGGGCAGCGAGATTGGGTAGACCGTCAAATCGACCGATCATACGTATTGTTTCGCGAAGCATCAGCTTTTCGTCATCGTTCAGCTCTTGCTTGAATATCGTGAAGCCCTCATTGGCGTAGCGCAGGCATCGCTTGTTGCAGTCATCCGTATAGCGCTCGATGTCGGCACCGAAAGGGCCTTCCTCCAAGTACTTAATATCTTTTTCGATAGTGCGACGGCATACACTACCACCATCGGCGTCATACTCGACAAGACGCTCGTTGATATACTCGGTCATATCGGCAATCGAGTAGCTGTGATAGCGGTTGCTCAACAGGTCATCGAGCAACTTGTAGCGCGTCATCGCGTTTTTGTTGGCAGGCATAAGCGATAATCTTTAGCGACTCTTTATCGAATTATCAGTTTGGCCGAAGCCGGGCGACCGGCTGCCGGGTATACAGTGACGATATATATACCCGGAGCGAGTGCGGGAGCGTACACGGCCACCGAACCTGATGCGAAATCGGCATCGGCAGACAGCGCCACCGCGCCCGAAAGCGTAGACACACGCACGCGAGCCGCGCCGGAAGCATCACCGAGGACAAGGACAATATTGTCGCCCTGCTGTCCGGCAATCAGAGCGCCGTCTCGGCGAGCATCAACCATGATGTCGTCTACGGCACCCATACCGGGGTAATTGGCGGTAATCGAGCGCAAGTCAAGACGTGCACCGGTGACGCTTTTTTTGACCATAGTGAAGTACATTTTCTCGAAAGTCAGCGGATAGCGGGGTGTCAGCATCTCGGTGCCATCGCTTTCGGCAAATTTGAAGACATACTCCTGCTGCTCGGGGACGGTGGCATTGGTGAGGCTGAAGCGTGTACCCTCGGCGTCTACAAAGTCCATCTTGATTCCACTTACGACATTGTCGCGGTCGTTCATCGTCAGCGTCAGGCTGTTAGGCAGCGAGTACAGCCGTATCGAAGCGCCGGGGTTGAAAGTCACCATAGGATTGCGATTGCTCTTGAGGTCAAAGGTGAGCGAAGCGCCGCGATCCCAGCCCTCGGGGAAGTCGGTGGTGTTTGAAGTCAAATTCTTGATAAGCGCCGAAGCATACTTCATTCCGAAGACCGTTCCATCGTCAAAGCGCGTGATGTCTATATCGCTTTCGGGAATTTCGACAGTCACTTCCATATTCACTTCCAAGTCTTTATATGTTCCGGTAACGGTTGCCGTACCGTTGGCCTTGCCCGTGACATATCCGTTGTCATCAATTTCGACAATACCCTCGGGTGATGCCGACCACTCGAAAGCCGAAGGATCTACATCAATATTGATGCCGCCGCAGACGCCGCACAGGCCCAACAACTGACGGCGATATTTGTCTATAAGCAAGGAGCTGTTGGCGGGCTTTACGCCGTCAATTTGAGCCAGGAACACCGGCATTTCGGCCGTTAAGGTCTTGCCTGCGGCGTTGTAAGTGGCCACAATCTTGCCCGAGACGGCATTATCGGACGCATGCAGCACGCCGTCAGCATCTACATAACCCAACTCGGCGGGGATGCACTCGAAGGTGCAATCCTTGGTGATATCCTTAGACACGATGTCGCCGTACTCATTATAAGCCATTACGCCTAAGGGCGTTGCGCCCAGCATCGGCATACGGCGGCGACGATTGGTGAAGCCTATGGACGCAGCATCGTCAGCAGCGGGCGCCGTAGATACAGCCAACATGGCATCGGCCACGGGACGTATCGACCCGCCGCGCATCGGGTAATTGAGCATCTCGCCGTCCAATGAAATGGCGGCGCTGCCACCGCTGTCAAAGTTGACCACATCATTGGCGCCATGGTCCACAAGGAAGGCGGCCATCTCGATGCAGTCTATGGCTTCGCTTTTGCCCGAACCGGCCTCGTTGACAGCCACATACAAGCGATTGCCTTCCTTATTGATACCGGCCATGGTGCGCGATGACAGCTCGTAAGAGCGACCATTGGGGTAGCTGCTACCGTTCTCAAAATCGTCATACTCGCCCTTATGCAATACTCCGTCATGGACTATGCTTACGTAGCCGTGGAAGCCCTCCATAATATTCTCGGGAATTACGCCCCAAGTCGGAGCGTCAAAAGTCTGATACACAGTGGCAATATCGCCCACTGCCGCCTTGTCCAGGGCGTGCAATTTCTCGTTGCGAAGATACAGCACATACGTGTCCACACTCGTCTGCATCGGCTCGTCCGAAATGGCCGTCACGCGGCATCGCGTACCCTCGGGGCGGTTTACAGCCCAGCCGTCTATAGGCTGCAACGCGATATAATGGCCGGCCTCGGTCAACGTCGATGCATTGTACATATTGAAGAACACGCACGAGCCATAAAACGCATTGGCCGCGCGATTGTAGAAGTCGATATACACCTTCTCATCGCCTATCACTACATAAGGGCTGATACCGGCGCGGAACACCTCGGCATGCTTCTTATCGTCAAAGGCCAGTGTCGAGCGGCTGAACTTCGTGTAATTAGGCTGACCCTCATGGATATTCAGGCCGATGGCATAACCTCCGTCATACGAGAAGAAATCGTGGTTCCACGCCACGCACACATTATGTCCCGGCTTGGACAACTCCGTCTGGAACGTCGGAATGGTCCAGCGCTTCGTATCCGGTACTGCCATACGGCTCGGGGCCTGTTCCACCTTATTGTAAGGATTGGTCAAGTCCACCTCCACAAGCCACACTATCAGCGGCTTGTCGTGATACACCAGCTTCGAGTAAGTGATACCGGGGCCGACGTTATACATCGCCAGCGTGTCGCACACGCCCCAGTCATACTTCAATTCGGTAGTCTGTGCCTCGGCACACACCATCGACGACAGCGCCGTTGCCGCCATCATTGCGGCCACAATTCCGCCGCCCAAAGATGCCTTCATTTGCATATCTTTAAGTCTTATAAGTCGTTTTTAGGGTGCTCTACGATAATCTAAAAACTCAAAAACGGTTCGCCCACGGCCAACGCCGCCGTTTCGCGTCCGCTTCACCTACAAAATTACTCATTTTCCGCGAATACTCACTCCCCACCTTGACATTCATCGCTTATATCTGAATTGCGAGCGTTTTACGCTATTGCATTTATATATTGTATAGGCCGGCGGAAAATTAAGCAGCGGGGAAGCGAAACGATATCGCCTCCCCGCCGATATGGCTTGCGAATTTTAGTCCAAGATCACTTAGAATATAATCTCCGGTCGGTTGACTGGTCAGTCCTCAAGGTAGTAGACGACGGTGGAGACTACGCGGACGTTCTTCATGTAGGGCTTGCCGGAGTCGAGGTCTTCGATGGAGAATTGGCCTTGGCTGGCGGTCTTGATTTTGCCGAGGGTGGATTCGCTGTCTTTGGCGAATTGGGCGGCAGCTTCGCGTGCGCTCTTAGTGGCTTGGGCTATCATCTCGGGCTTGATGCTATTGAGACCGTTGAAGGTGTAGTTGACGTATGTGCTCGAGAAGGGGATGCCGCGTGCAAGCAGTACGCCTTGCTTGTCGACCATGGCGTAGACATCATCGACCTTGGAGGTGTTGACGTTGACGGTGCCGGTAAGGGCGTAGCGGTAGTTGCGGTTGGTTTCGCCATAGCGTTCGGCCTCGGGTTCGTACACCGAGGGTGTGCCGAAGGTGATATCCGCCTCGGCAATGCCACATTCTTTGATGAAGGCTTTGACGGTGGCGTTTTTGTCTTCGAGTTGGGCGTATAGAGCCTGTAGATCGTTGCCTGTGATGGTATAGCTTACGTTCCAGGAGGCATTATCGGCCTTGACTGTGCGTTCGGCCAGGCCGCGGACGCTGACTTCGCGGTCGCGGAATGCGAAGTTGTCGATGCCGGCTTTGAGTGCAAAGCCGCTGATAATGATGCCGACAGCGATGAGCAGCGCCGGAAGTGCGGAGGAGAATTTTTTGCAGTCCATAATTAGAATTATTAGAGTTTAATATAGGTATTTGTTTCGTGTCGGTGATGTTCGCCGGGGGGGTCAGTTGAGCACTTTGTATCCGGCATCGCGAAGGCCTTGGCGTACTTGCTCGATATGCTCGGCGTTGCGCGTCTCCATATCTATGCGCAGTGTGCAGCCGTTGATTTCGACCGAAGCATCGAGGCGTTCGTGTGTGACGGAGATGATGTTGCCGCCGAGTTGGGCGATGACGCCGCAGACGCCGGAGAGCTGGCCGGGCTTATCGGCGAGGTTGATGATGGCGGTATAGAAGCGGCCGCTCTTGACCAGACCGCGTGTGATGACGCGGTTGAGCGTATTGACGTCTATATTGCCGCCCGATACGAGGCAGCAGACCTTCTTGCCTTGGACGGGCAGTTTGTCAAACATTACGGCAGCAACGCTGACGGCTCCGGCGCCCTCGCTGACCAATTTCTGTTTCTCGATAAGGGCGAGTATGGCCGCAGCCACTTCGTCATCGCTGACGGTGACGACCTCGTCCACATACTTCTGACAGAAGGCAAAGGTGTTGACACCCGGTTCTTTGACGCAGATACCGTCGGCAATGGTGGCCACGCTGGGCAGGTGCACGGGATGTCCTTCGTGCAGCGACTGATACATCGAGGGAGCGCCTTCGGCCTGTACGCCGTAGACTTTGATGCCCGGGCGCAGGGTTTTGATGGCAAAAGCCACGCCCGAGATCAGACCTCCGCCGCCTATAGGCACCACCACGGCTTCAACTTCGGGCAAGTCTTCGAGTATCTCGAGACCGATAGTACCCTGTCCGGCAATCACCAATGGGTCGTCAAATGGGTGCACAAAGGTGTAGCCATATTGCTCCTTGAGTTCGAGCGCCTTGGCGTAGGCGTCATCGTAGACGCCGGGCACAAGGCATACCTCGGCGCCATAGCCCTTGGTGGCTTCCACCTTGGATATGGGTGCGCCGGCGGGCAGGCATATCAGCGACTTGATGCCGTTGTGTGTAGCGCCCAGGGCAACACCTTGCGCGTGGTTGCCGGCCGAGCAGGCAATGACACCGCGTGCCTTTTCCTCGTCGCTGAGCTGCGAAATTTTATAGTAGGCACCGCGAAGTTTGAATGATCCGGTCAGCTGCAGACACTCGGGCTTGAGCCACAAATCGACCCCGGGTTTGAAGTTGGTCGCATGTACCAGCGCCGTATGGCGAGCCACGCCGTTGAGTACGCGCGCAGCATTGAATATCTCGTTGATTTGCAGCGGCTCGGCTGCATGTTTTGTGGTATTTTCGGACATATTTGCTGTCTTAGGTATTTATAAAATGAGGAAGGGCGTTATATAACGCGACAAAAATAATCATTTTTTCTTGGTCTTTGTTCGTGTCGTCTGCGTTTTTTTGATAATTTTGCACCCGATAGCCGGGGCACACGCTTCGGCAGTATAAATATACACTCAAGACTATGTACAAAATTGTAAGCAAAGAATATTTCAGCCCCAAAGTCGTTAAGTTGGTGGTAGAGTCTCCGGAGATAGCGCGAGCACGCCGTCCGGGGCACTTCGTCATCGTACGCTGCGGCGACAAGGGCGAACGCATACCCCTGACCATAGCCGATGCGGACATTCCGGCAGGCACCATCACCCTGGTGGTGCAGGATGTCGGCTTCAGCACCCACGCCATTTGCGGCCTCGAAGTCGGCGACAGCCTCACCGATGTGGTGGGCCCGCTGGGCAAGGCTACACATATCGAAAATTTCGGCACCGTGGTATGCTGTGGCGGCGGTGTGGGCGTGGCTCCCCTGCTGCCTATTATCAAGGCCATGAAGGAAGCCGGCAACCGCGTCATCTCGGTATTGGCAGCCCGCACGCGCAACCTCATCATCCTCGAAGATTATGTGGCGCAATACTCTGACGAGACCATCATCATGACCGATGACGGAAGCTACGGAATCAAGGGCTTGGTCACTGTCGGCGTACAGTCGGTGCTTGACCGCGAGCACGTGGATCAGGTGGTCACCATCGGCCCGGCCATAATGATGAAATTTGTTTCGAAACTCACGGCACAATATAATGTCCCCACGATATGCTCGCTCAACACCATTATGGTGGATGGTACGGGCATGTGCGGCGCCTGCCGCGTCACCGTAGGCGGCAAGACACGCTTTGTATGCGTTGACGGCCCCGAGTTCGATGCTCATCAGGTGGACTTTGACGAGATGCTGATGCGTCTGCACGCATACGATTAATACATCCATCCCCCTCCAAAAAAAAGTTTCACAGAATATCCGAAACATATACTGCAATGTCAGATAACCAAGAAAGCATACAGCAGCTGACCGACCGCGATGCCGCATGGCGTGCCGAGCTGCGCAAAGCCATAGCTACACCGCAACGCACCGTCATTCCCCGTGTGCGCATGACCGAGCTCGACCCGGCTTATCGTATCACCAACAGCGAGGAGGTGGCCCAAGGTCTCACAGCCGAACAAGCCCTCGTGGAAGCCTCACGATGCCTCGACTGTCCCAACCCTACTTGCGTCACCGGATGCCCGGTCAATATCAATATACCGTCCTTTATCAAAAACATCCAGCGCGAGCATTTCGATGATGCCGCGCGCGTACTACGCGACACATCGGCACTGCCCGCCGTCTGCGGCCGCGTATGCCCGCAAGAGCGCCAATGCGAATCGCAATGCATCTACCATAAGATGAAGAAAGAGCCCATAGCCATAGGCTGGCTCGAACGATTTGCAGCCGATGCCGCACGCCGCGAGGACAAAGGCGAACACACCGTCACGGCTCTGGCAGCCGATGCGCCGCGCATAGCCGTAGCCGGCTCGGGTCCCTCGGGATTATCTTTTGCCGGAGCAATGGCCGCGTTGGGATACCGCGTCACCGTCTTCGAAGCTCTGCACGAAATAGGCGGCGTGCTCAAGTACGGCATACCCGAATTCCGCCTGCCCAACGAAATTGTAGACTACGAAATCGCCAATCTACGCGCCGCCGGAGTCGAATTTCACACCGATACCGTCATCGGCAAGACCTTGAGCTACGAAGACCTCAAGGCCCAAGGCTTTGTCGGACTCTTTGTAGCCAGCGGCGCCGGATTGCCCCGCTTTATGGGCATACCGGGCGAAAACCTCATAGGCATTATGTCCTCCAACGAGTACCTCACGCGCATCAACCTCATGGGCGCAGGACGTCCCGGATATGCCACCCCCGTACGCCGCGGACACACCGTAGCCGTCATCGGCGGCGGCAATACGGCCATGGACTCGGTGCGCACCGCCCTGCGTATGGGCGCCAAACGCGCCGTCATTGTCTACCGCCGCGGCCTCGAAGAAATGCCTGCACGCGCCGAGGAAATACACCACGCCCAACAGGAAGGTGTCGAGTTCATGACCCTGCACAATCCCGTGGAATATCGCGGCGATGAACACGGCCAAGTCACCACAATGATACTTCAGCCCATGCGCCTCGGCCTACCCGATGCCGGCGGACGTCGCAGCCCCGAACCCGATATGGACAAACCCCTCGTCGAAATGCCCGTGGACGAAGTCATCGTCAGCGTCGGCGTATCGCCCAACCCGCTGATTCCGCACAGCATTCCCACACTGGACACGACACGTCGCGGAACCATAGCCGTGGGCGCCAACAGCGGCGAAGACGGCAACGACGGACTTCAGTCATCGATACCCACCATCTTTGCCGGCGGCGACATCGTGCGCGGCGGCGCGACGGTCATCCTCGCTATGGGCGATGGTCGACGTGCGGCTGCACAAATGCACGCCTATCTGACGGCACACAAGGCATAAAACCCCTGCAACACAAGCGCAAAGCGGCAGCATCCACCCCTCCGGATGGTGCCGCTTTGCGTTTGTGCACACGCTAACACTCTCATTATAGCTATTATAGCTGTTTTAGCCATAATAGCCATTATAGCCATAATAGCACAATCTGCGTCCGGCTATACGTTAATTTATGTTATTTATAGGTACTATGTATTGCAAGGTATTATATAAATATCTAATTTTGCATCGTCAATATAAAACAAACGCTCTACACTCATGGCAACAAGCACCGACAATATGAAGGCGCAGATGCGCAAAGGAATGCTGGAATACAGCATATTACTATTGTTGCAGGGTGGCGATGCATACGCCGGCGAGATAATACAGGGGCTCAAAGACGCACACCTCATAGTGGTCGAAGGCACACTATACCCACTGCTGACGCGTCTGAAAAACGATGACATTCTCACCTACCGTTGGGAAGAATCGTCCTCAGGTCCACCTCGCAAATACTATACCCTCACCGATCGGGGTCGCGACGTATTGGCTGCGCTCACCACAGCTTGGTCGGAAATAGCAACATCCATCGAAATCCTTAGAAACAAGCAAATATGAAAAAATCATTCTCAGTCAACATCGACGGACGCCTCTTCAACATCGATGAAGACGCATACAACCTGTTGCAATCCTACCTTCAGCAACTGGGCACGGCATTCGGCAACGGCAACGACTCGGACGAGATAGTCCGCGACATCGAAGCCCGCGTATCCGAACATCTGGCCGATATGTGCCCCTCGACAGTGATCACCATCAAAGACATCAACGCCGTCATAGATATCATCGGCCGCCCCGAACAAATAGGCGCCGAAAAAAACGAGGATGCCGAAGCCTCTGCGGACAAAGCGACAGAGAGCGTAACGCCGCCACCTTTTAAAAATTCCGATGAGGCCGGCAAAGACCGCAAACTGTACCGCGATGTTGATGACTGCGTATTCGGCGGCGTGCTTTCAGGTTTTGCCAAATACAACGGATGGAGCATAACTACCGTGCGACTATGCGCCGTTGCATTTGCGCTGCTCACTACGGTATGGCCTTGTGTATTTGCCTATATAATTGCCTGGGTTATAATACCACCGGCGCAGACCGCCGAGCAAAAGTTGCGTATGGTCGGAATGCCGGTTAATGCCGCCACCATCGGACAGACGGTGCGCGATGCAGCCAATCGAGCCGCCGAAGGACTGAACAACTCCTTTTTCTCAATACTCGGGCGCGTCATCGCCGCCTTTGCCGGATTTATAGCCGGAAGCATCGGCATCGCATGCGCTATCGGTGCAGTATGTGCTCTGTTTCTGATAATTATGGGTGTCTTTACCTCACCCGAATGGGTCTTATCTCAATTTGATTTCAGTTTCGGGGGAAAAGCCGCAGGCAACGAATATATCGTAGGGCCGGCAATACTTTCGGTCTTTTTGGCCATCATCATTCCATGCCTTTTGGTCGTCTGGGGCGCTTGCGTGGTGCTATTCAAAGTCAAAAGCCCCTCACGCGCCACCATCATCACACTTTGCATTATCGAAGTTGTCCTGATTGCCGCCTCCATACTGATGTTCAACTACCTTGATGCAGTGCACACCGCTCATTATATCGAATACAACCGAGGCATTATGGAGACGGTGACGGTCACCGATTCCATCCCGGCAGACACCGCTACCGCGTCCGTCGCCGCACATACGGCCACAGATGCCGCTACGCATACCTCGACGCACGCCGCCACCGCCGCACACTCAGCCACATCTTCCGCCGCTGTCGGCACCTTCCTGAGCTGCGCGGTCATCACCACAGCACTTTTCTTTGCAATCTGACTACGTTATCAACCTTATACACACGATATATCGGCATACAACGAGGAGGGCGTCAACCGACGTCCTCCTTCGTTTGTTTTTGAGACGGCACCCAAATCCTGCCTCGTACTCGCAATACACTGAACAAATCACTCACAATTCACTGAATTTTCAGCCACCATATTATACATAGGGATATTACACAAAGCAAGAATCGGCCTAAAGCCGTATCAAAAGGCAATGCTGAAGTTGAGGCAGACAGAGTGGGTCTTATAGTCCGGATTATAATCCGAAAAATCCTTGGGATTGCCGTCAAAAAGCTTGAAGTTTGAATATGAATAGGTCAACGAAATCCCGTAGCGGTCAAAATTCATCAATAGGCCGCCTTCGGCTCGCCAATACGCCCAAGCCGAATTGCGGCTTCCGGCGGCAGGAGGAGCTAACGTCAGACCCGGCATAAAAAACAAGCGGAAATCGCCACCGATGCTCGGGATACGAAAAAGTGTGGGAGAGCGCAGTATCACCGAAGGCTTGAAAACAAGACGAGTGCAATATTCGTCCGGATCATATGTATCGTAATAATCATCATCCCAAGTGTAAAAAGGCCTCACCTCGCCGGCAAAACCTATGGACGCCGCCACGCCGGTATACGGCGTCGTCATCCAAGCGAGGCCGAAATGCGCTTCAAATCCGTCAGTATTGAGACCTAACTGCATATAGCCGCGCCAATGATAAGCCGAAGTCTCGTCTTGAGCTCGGCACTCATCAGCGAAGAGCATAAACAGCATTATCATAGCGATATACCTCCAAGCATGGGTCATTATCCAAGACTTTTTCATAACTTTGCGTATTGATAGGTGCTGCAAATTTATAATTTTTTCGGTGTAAAGATGCAAGATTACACACGATACGGGATTTACAAGGTAGAAAATAACAAGAACAATCAATAAGAACAATTAATAAAACATTCGAATATGAATACATTAAAATATCCGGCATTGGCGTTTTTGCTGGTTTTGTCCTTAGGGCTTCAATCGTGTCTTAACGATGATGATGATGACATCCGCGACCGTCCCACGGCCTTAGTGACCGTAGTACCTCAAGAAGACGGCGGCTTTGTGATGAATCTCGATGACGCGACTGTGCTGATTCCCACCAATATGAGCAAGTCCCCATACGGCGACAAAGAAGTACGCGCGCTGGTCAATTATGTTGAAGAGGGTAGCCGCACCACCGAACAACGCGTCCAAGTGGTATGGATTGACAGCATCCGCACCAAGATGCCCGAAAAGAGTCTGGGCAGCGCAACTGCCGATGACGAGAAGTACGGCAAAGACCCCATTGAGATTGTAAGAGATTGGGTGACCATAGCCGAAGACGGATACCTAACACTACGCTTCCGCACCATTTGGGGCGACCGTGGCATCAAGCACGCTATCAACCTCATAACCGGCACCGATGCCAAGGATCCTTACGTACTCGAGCTAAGGCACAACGCCCACGAGGATGTTGACGGCGTAATGGGCGATGCGCTCATAGCTTTCAATCTCAACAGCATAGACTTCGGAGACAAAGACACGGCAAAATTCACGCTGAAATGGCAATCATTTTCCGGCAGCAAGTCCGCCACCTTCGAACTCAAAAAACGAGTAGTATCTTCCACGCCTCAAGGCATGGCTTATAGTTTATATGTAGAGTAATATTCATTAGCTCGTCCGAAAAACGATGGTTGGGGCGGGTCGCGAAAGACAGCGGCTCGCTCTCAACGTCAAAAATCGGGGCTCGGCTCAGGCACGACATCTATGCCAAACATCGGCACGACACACGACAACGAATTACAGATGGCGATGCGTCTGCGTCAAGGCGACCGCACGGCACTTCGCGCGGTGTATGACGCATACGCACGCTACCTCACCGCCGTATGCGCTCGATATATTGCCGATGACGAAGACGTCAAGGATGTCCTTCAAGAGGCTTTCATACGCATACTTGATGCAGCCGGGTCGTTTGAGTACCGCGGAAGCGGATCTTTCAAGGCGTGGCTGACACGCATCGTGGTCAATCAGGCGCTCAAGCATCTGCGCGACTGCAAGGCCGTATTTGTGCCGCTGTCACCCGGGCAGGAAGACCTCGCCGAGGAAGACCCGGACACAGACCAAGTTCCGGCCGAAGTGATACACAGGATGATACGCGAGTTGCCTGATGGTTATAGGGCCGTATTCAACCTATATATTCTCGAACAGCGTTCGCATAAGGAGATAGCAGCTCTTCTCGGCATCTCCGAAAGCACTTCCGCCTCGCAACTGCATCGCGCCAAGGCCCTACTCGCATCCAAAATCAACAAATACCGAACCGCACAATATTCCGTCTAATGAAAGAAGATTGGCTTAAAGACATACGCGACAAAATGTCCGATTACGAAGCCGAAGCGCCGCAAGATTTGTGGGCTCGCATCGACTCGACCGTTGGTCGCCGACAGCGGCGTAGCCCATGGCTACGCATAGGACGTTATGCTGCGGCCGCCGCGGCTGTGGTGGCTGTCGTCATCGGAGTGCACCTATTGCAGTCAGATAATACCTTGGAAGTATCCGGCGGCACCGGGAACAGCGCTACGGCTCGAGTCGGCACATTCACAAGCGGCACTCCTGACGCCACTGATCGCATCCTTGACACGGAAGACAATAGCCCGACATCCGAGGTACGTGCCTCGGACTTAGCCCGAAACGCGTACACCTCACTCACCCAAGCTGAGGAGGAAAGCAAGGCCAATACATTACCGGCATCTGTCAAGTCCTGCGGCGAAGGCTCACTCGCGCCGTCAATCAAGGCAAAGGAACCTGACACCGAGACGATTGCGCACCCGCTCCCGGCCATCCAATCCGAGACAAGCCGAAACAAGACAAATACCTACCCGGGCAAACAGCGCGAAAAGCAACAGCCGCAGCAGTCGCAAGAATCGGGGCGTCTGGCCGCTTCGATATACACCACAGCCGGCACAGGAGGCTCTTCGATGCAACGCTACGCATCTTTCGGCCTGATGGGCATTGCCCCGGATAATGCCAACTGGGAGGAAGACCCTCGCATGGGAATGCTCGTATCCAATCAGGGGCGCGTCTCCGACCGACGCGTGCGCCATCGCTTACCGGTACACGCAGGGGCATCCGTAGCATACCGCATCAACAACCGCATATCCGTCGAGGCCGGCATCGCATACTCGTATCTCTCGGCCGACATTCACGAGGGCAGCGATGCATATTATTTTGCCGGGGATCAAAGCCTCCACTACATCGGCATTCCCGTGGGCATACGACTGCGTGCCGTATCGTGGAAGAATTTCGATGTATATGTCGGCGCCGGATTCGAGGCCGAGAAATGCGTATCGGGCACACTGAAAAAAGCCTATGTCATCAATGGCCAAACACGTGACGACGGACGCGAGAGCATCACAGTCCGTCCGCTGCAGTGGTCCGTAAATGCCGCTGCCGGCGTGCAGTACAACATCTCGCCGCAGGTAGGAATATATGCCGAACCGGGCCTAAGCTACTACTTTGACAACGGCTCGGACATCGAGACAATTTACAGCGAAAAACCTCTAAACTTCAATCTCAACGTCGGACTGCGAATCAGTTTCGGCAACCGATAAACAACCACATCTCTAATAAAGCATTGTTATGAAAGCGACTACACTAATTTTCAGCCTCGTAATAGCGACACTAATGGCCGGATGCATATCATCGGCGTCCACAGCATCGACAACAGCCTCACCGGCAGTCGAGGCTCAGCAACCCTATGCAGTCCCCTACACCATCGCACAAGGATACTTTGTACGCAACGACGTAGACAGCCTCCCATCCAATCGCATCATCACGCGCGAGCAGTTTGATTCGCTCTTCGGTATGGCTGCCGTCATGGGCGAAAATGGTATGCCGACATCCATAGACTTCGACCGCCAATTTGTAATCGCCGTTGATGTCCCGGTGACCGATCGTATCACGTCTATCATCCCCGAAAGTCTCGAATTTGTCCCGGCACCTCTAAATCCGAGCAGCATGCAAGCCAAAATCGTGGCAGGGTCAACCATTGAGTTCACTTACAAGGTACAAATCGGCGCACCACAGTCGTTTAGCACTCATCCGGTGCTGATACTCGTCGTTGACCGTCGCTATAATGCTCCGGTAGTCACTCACCGATGCATATCCTTCTTATCACACTGATTTTCATAAATTAAAACGGCCGGCTCGTGCCATACCGAGCCGAGCGGCTTGCCGTCCGGTGCTGCGAGGCGACAATCTCCGGGTCATTACCGTTCCGGACGGCCTGAGTAAGCACATCCATAATCTCGTGTTTGTTACCGAAGTCGGCATTCGGCCGACTCATAAGCTCGGAAACGACGCCGTTCACTTCGCGTGGATGAAGGATATAAGTATCCTCGGAATAGTACGTCACGTTCCTAAAAATGCAATTCCCATAAAACACGATGACCGAATATATTGGTATATCCGGGTTTTGCGTCAAACGACTGCGTAACGCCCTGATATGGCCGTTGTTCTGCATTATGGGATTGTAAAAGCGGCTCTTAAGTCGTCCGTAAGCCAGGACTTTGGTCCAGTATCGCTGACCCTCGTTGCCGAAAATCCATCCGCCATAATCCTTGACCTCGAAGACGATAAGTCCGGCACTTGTAGCCACGGCCAAGTCTATCTGCGTATACTCGCCATTAGGTTTTTGGAGGTATATGTCGTGAAATATTGCTCGCGGATTGACACCCATCTTCAGAAGTTTCAGCACGAGACGACGCTCCGAGCGCTCGCCCCTGGACAGCGATGTCGCCTGCTCAATGAGCTCGTTGTTACGGGCATTGACGTAACACCGATACGCAACGGCCGCGACGATTCCCAAAAATAATATCACCTGTGCAGCAAGCATATTATCAGTATCTTCTTAGCATTTCGCAATCCCTTAAATCCGGAATAAGACAATTCTCATATTATTTCTTTAGTTCGCGGGACGGAGGAGGAAGGGCAGCGGGTCGCGAAGACGAAAAGGCGGATTGGCTCGCATTTGCTTGAGGGCTGAAGCGGCCTGTGATTGGTCGTCATAATCCTGAGCAACAACATAATAGTACGGCTCGGCTGTCTGCACCAAGAAGGCGTTGGCGTAGCCTTTGTCGCGCAGGCGCTGACGCATAGAATTGGCGTTGAACAACTGTTTGAACTGTCCGACTACGAGGTTGTAATTTTTCAATTTATTGGGTACACTGTCGCCGGGCGTGATATATACGCGCTGGATACGCGTAGCCACGGTGTCGCCGCCGATGACCGATTCGGAGACACGCATATCGCGACGATAGCGACCGTAGATGGTTTGGTCAAACTCGAGGTGTGTGGTGTCACGTGCTGCCTGTGTACGCTCGTAGGCGGTGCGATAGTTTTTCTCGGTGGTTTTACACGAGGGTATAAGTATGGCGGCCAAAGCGATTATGGCCAAAATGCCGTACAGTTTCATTCGTCCTTGTTTGTTATGAAGTTCGTGTCCTATTCGTTATGGAGTTTCGGTATTACTCAAATAATTTTCTTGCCCAATTCGATGACCTGCAAGTCGCGCATCTCGACGCCGTCGATGGTGAGGCGTACCAGGGTGCGCACCTGCTGCCAGCCCTGAGTGCCGGCAGCGCCGGGATTGATATGCAGCACGCCGAGGCTCTTGTCGTACATCACTCGTAGAATATGACTGTGACCATCCACCATCAACTGCGGCCGGGTACGCCGCAGCAGCGCATACATCCCGGAGGTGTAATGTCCCGGGTAGCCGCCAATATGGGTGAGTACCACGTGCACTCCCTCGACTTCGAATTGCAGCAGCTCGGGGCATACACGCGCCACATCGCCATGGTCGATATTGCCACGGACGGCGCGTACCGTCGGGCCTATACCTTGCAGTCGGTACAGCAGGTCGATATCGCCTATATCCCCGGCGTGCCAAATCTCATCGCAGTCCTTGAAATGGACAACGTAGCGATCGTCCCACGTGCTGTGCGTGTCCGACAGTATGCCTATACGTTTCATTTCGGTATCTCTTGCTATATTTGCGGCTACGGCGGCCGGCGGCGTCTGTCCGCCGTCTCAGCCGCCATAGCCTTTTTGGGTGGTGATATGTATTGGCTGACGCCGAGGCGTCGGCCGTTTTATTTCATCTTCTTGGCCGTTGCGGCAGGCACTGCATCGCGGTGCACGTAGATGCCGACAGTCTTGGCCAGGAAGAAAGGCTCGCTCACGTAGATATATCCGCCATATACCTGATTGGTATCCCACGAATTTTTGACCTTATAGTAGCGATTGCCGTTTTGGTCGGTGGCTATGCCCACAATTTCCATGCCGTGGTCATCGGTAGTCTCCTGGCTGTCAAACATATCCTGGCGCAACTCTTGGGTCACGGCAATTTCTTCCACCGGGCCTTCGAAGTTGTACTTGTCGTTTTGGCGCTCTTTGTCGCTCAGAGTGACCCAGCGCGACAGCTCGGTGCCGTCCATATCGCCCTCGGTCTTGCCTTTGGGCATCAGGGCCACGCCCTTGGTCCACTTGAATCCGCCTTCGCTGACATCAGCAGCCCAAGCCACGGGATAACCCTTAGAGATGGCGTTGTCCACCACGGCCTTCATCTCGTCCATAGGCACATTAAAGTAGCGGCCGGCAAGCCAATTGTCAGGCACTTCGAGCGCAAATTCCTCATAGAAAGGATGATGTGTAAACGATGATATGGTTACATAGTCATCGACGCGAATGGGCAGCGCATCCGCAAAACTGCGGGGCGTATATTTCTTGCCACGATAGGTGAAGGTCTCGGGCAGTTTGCCCAAGTAGGCATCCAGCACGCCGCGCACGGCCGTGCGCCATGCCTTCGAGATCTTCTTATTGGGCTTTTTGACCACGACTTTGAGCATCTCGGCCAACATCCCGTCCAATTCGCCGTGGACGTGCTTATCCTCGCCGTATTGCAGGCCGGAATACACTTCCTCGGGTACGGCGCCGTACTTTTTCCAGACGTAGGGGACGTCCAGCAACGATCCACCCGGGGCGAAGTTCACATCACCGTAATTGCGCACAAAGCGTTCACACTTTTCATCGTAAGTATGCCATACGGTAAACATCTCGCTCAGGTCCAGCGAGTCGCCGCCCTGACGCATAATCTCGTCCTCGAAGAACGATGTGCCGGCAAAGCACCAGCATGTTCCCGATTTGTTTTGGTCCTTGACGCTCGTGGTCTTGACCGTGTACACATCCGTGAATTTGAAGCCCTTGACGCTGTCTGTGGCCACGCTGTCCGCGTCTGTGGCGGCATACAGCGGCACCATCGCCATCAGCGCCGCCCCCGTGAGGATTGTCTTTATCATAGCTATTATCAGTATTTTATGGCGCAGGCCCTACGGCCTCCGCCCTCGTTTTATAATTCCTTTGCGTTATGCCGCCAAAATTACGCATTTTTCTCCAATGCCGCAAATCCCGCGGAAACCGTTTGAAATTACCATTGTGGCAGGCAGCAGAAGTCTCTCTAACTTGCACACAAATCCTAAAGTTGCGTATATTTATGCATCATAATACTCTGACGTTTCGAGGTCGGTAGTGACCTGCGAGACAATGTAGATGTACATAGCGACAACGATATGCGTTGCACCGATGAGGTCTTGCTCGGTCGCGGTATTGGATTCATGCGCTTCTTCGTTACGCCAACGGCGCAAGTTCTCCAAGAAGGTGTTGAATTGCTTGTACACGGGTTGTGGATTGTTGCGTAGTCCTCGCAGAGCACTGAATGCGAATATCGCATCCGTGAACGTGGCGTTTTGCCCCTCATTTCTGGCTTGAATCTGTGTGCCGTTCATAAGATAGTACAACTTCTTGAGGAACGGTTCATAGTTGCCTACAAGACTTGTGAAGTGTCGGCGACGATCCACAAAACGCAGGTTCGGCGCACGGTAGACCTGATTCAGAGAGTCCATCACGATGTCATTGATGCCGTCGAGATTAGAAACAGACGGTGCTTGAATCACTTTGAGCATCGTAGAAATTACTTCTGTGAGCGGGCGGATATAACGGCTGAGTTCTGCAAATGTGTTCTCCATTGCAGCATTGATGGCCGCATGAAGCGCGTCAATATCCAGCGGCAAATTGCGGTCGTGTGCCGTGTTTTTAGCCAACAGGTCGGAAACACCACGCACAAACTCTTTGGAGAAGTTAGAACCTTCGTTGACCTCTTTCAAGAGCGTGAAGAACTTGTCTATCTGCCCCCCGGCTTTTTGCATGATTTTGTCGATGATGAGGCGCGACAAGGTCTCCGGGCTGTTGTTGGCGCGGAACGCATTTATTAGCTCTGTGTCTACCTGCAACTCATCGATGATATTTCGGATAATCTTGTCGTTCTCGTCCAGGTAGCCCTCCCATGGTTCATTGACGATGTTCAGCAACTCTTGAAGTGATTTCGATTCATCAGCTCGTGGTGTGTTGATGTCACCGATACGGGATGATTGGAGTGTGGTCGATTCATCTTCAAGCGGGAGGTTTCCCTCGAAGCTCATTTGCAGACGGAATTTGTTGAGATCCACCTTTTCCAATATTTCCATCGGCAGAGTTTCCTTGGTGTACGGCAAGGCCTTATAAAGCACCTTGTAGAATACATAGTGCCTTTCAAGGTCGGGGTCTATGAACTTCATGAGCTGTGCCATAAAGCCATAACTGCGAATGTAGCGGTTGACGAGTTTGCGGAATTTCTCTTTGTCGGCATCTGCCATCGGCATTACACGCTCATTGACAATCGCTTTGACGAGAGATGGGACAGCTTGCGCCGTAGCCTTATTGAGCAAGGCTTTTACGATATTCTCTTCTTCCGCCTCGTTGTAGACTTTATATTGCTCAATCTCGGCGATGAATGAATACAGCCTCTGCACGTCGACATCCCCTTGCAGCTTGGTCTCCTTATAGTAGCGTTGGAATGCCTTTTGTACATCGGTCGCATTGTTGCGGAAGTCGAGTACCATTGTATCCTCTTTCATCGGAGGACAGCAGCGGTTCAAACGGCTGAGGGTCTGTATGCACTGTATGCCGCCAAGCATTTTATCCACATACATTGTATGCAGCAATTTTTGGTCGAAGCCTGTTTGGAATTTGTCGGCAACGATAAGGATGCGGTATTCCGGCTCCTCAAAGATGTCGCGAATACGGTTGTCCTTGATGCCGTAACCATTCATTTTGTCCTCCGTATAGCTGACCCCGTCACATTCGACGGTGCCGGAGAATGCTACAAGCGTTTTTATCGAACCGTTGTATTCCTTTTGGATAATGCGGTCGATAATCTGCTTGTACCGCACAGCGGAAAGACGAGAGTCCGAGACGACCATAGCCTTGGCTTGTCCGCCAATCTTATGTATGGACGTACTGAAGAAGTGCGCGAGCATCACACGAGCCTTCTTCTCCATGTTGTATGGGTCTTTGTTGAGGGCTAACAGTATGAGTCTTATCGATTTCCGTTCTTCGTATTCTTTTGAGGCTTCATCTTCCGGCAATCCGGCTTTTGTCACATACTCGTACATCGTGTCGAAGGTGGTGTAGTTCTGCAACACGTCGAGAATGAATTTCTCGTCGATAGCCTGCTTCATCGAATAGTAGTCGTGAGCCTTCCAGTTGCCATTTTCGTCCTTCTCGCCGAATAGGGCGTAGGTTTTGTCCTTCGGTGTCGCAGTGAATGCGAAGTATGAGATGTGAGACATCTCTTGACGCATGGCCTGCAGGAATGCGAGCATTGCGTCCATTTCGCTTTCGTAGTCCCCCGCCTTGAATTTTTCGGCATATCGGCGCAGTTCCTCATCTGTCGAAAGAGCGTTCACGAGGTCTTTGGCGCTCTCGTTGCCGATAGCCGTATGCGCTTCGTCAACAATGATGGCGTATCTGCGAGCCGAATCACGTTTCAAATGGTCGAGCGCGTATGCGAATTTCTGCACGGTGCTGACGATGATGCGTTTGCCGTCGTTAATCGCGTCGGCAAGGTTCTTGGAGCCTCGGCGTATGTCGCTGACCGTCCCGGCTTCTGTCTCAAAGTTGTTGACATCGTCTGCCATATTGGCATTCAGCACAATGCGGTCTGTCACCATAATAATGCTGTCGAAGATAGGACGCATTTCGCGGTCGGTGAGATTGGCAAGCTGATGCGCGAGCCAAGCCATGGACTTGGTTTTGCCGCTGCCGGCAGCATGTTCGATGAGATAATTCTTACCTGCGCCGTTCTCTCGCGACCACTTGCAGAGGTTGCGCACTGCGCGGAGTTGGTGGAAACGTGGGAAGATCGTAACCTCGCGCTCTTTCCCGGTTTTCTTGTCACGCTCCTTGTATTGCTTTATGAAGTGCTGCAAGATGTTTAGCAAGCTGTCAGCTTGCCAAATCTCTTTCCAAATATAGCACGTGGGGTAATCGCCTTCAACCGGCGGATTGGTGCTGTCGCGGTTGAACGGCAAGAACGTTGTCGCTTCGCCGCGAAGCACGGTCGTCATAAACGCATAATTGTTGTCGATGGCGAAATGCACGAGAGCTGTTTTCAGTAGCCGGTTCTGTGGGTTACGGTCTGTGCTGTATTGATGTATGGCGTTGACGTATGTTTGGTCGGTTTGCTCGTTCTTTAGCTCGGCGGTGATAATGGGTATGCCGTTGACGAGGATTGCGAGGTCAAGCTCGTTCTTGTTGTCGGGCGGCAGGTTGCTGTATCGCAGCTGGCGCACCACCGAAAAACGGTTTTGCCGGTAAAGCTGCATGAACTCGCTGTCCTCATCGTCATACTCGGGCTTGAATTGCACGAGCTTAATCTTAATGCCCTGTATGTTCAGCCCTTTCAGCAGCAAGTGCGAGAGCTTCGTGCCTTTGTCTATTCGGCTGTTGAACTCCTTGACGACAGCCTCGAAAGCGGCATCTTCGCCGCCGAAGCGGTCAACGAGCCGCTGCCACTTGGAGGGTTGAGCCTCAATGAAGCGGCGAAGCATTG
Organism: Porphyromonadaceae bacterium UBA7555; assembly: GCA_002478045.1. Classification (GTDB taxonomy): domain Bacteria; phylum Bacteroidota; class Bacteroidia; order Bacteroidales; family Muribaculaceae; genus CAG-873. The sequence continues at coordinate 10,843 of DLLT01000027.1, read as the reverse complement.
CGCGGTCGCAGAGCGCGTCGATATCGAAGTCGGCAGATGTGCGCTGATTGTAAAGCGGACTGTTGGCAAGGTAGTCTGCTATATGTTCCTCGAAATATGTCTCGTTCAAAATGTTCATTGTCGTATGGTTTGGAGAGATTAATAAACTTTGATTTTTCCGGTTACGGCCTCGGTGATTACAGACTGCTTGAACTCACGCAGCAACTCTATCTCGCGTTTCGCCTTAGCGATAGATGCGTCAATGCTCCCACACTTCCCATCAAGATACTTGACAATCGCCTCCTGCTCCTCAATAGGGGGTATGGCGACGCAGCAGTTCCGTAAATCCTCCATATTCATAGCAGGGAAAGTCGCTGTACGTGTTGAGGTCTTGCAAAAGTCGTCAATTAGGAAGAGGTAATAGAAGAACCATTTCCCACAAACTTTATAAACTAACGATTTACGAATCTTTAGATTCGTAAATTGTTGATTCGCAAGCGAATCAACAATTAGCATTGCATGTTCGCCAATAGTAGCAGTTGTAGCCAAAATAAAACTCCCGGCATCAAACATACCGGCTCCTTTTACGGCTTCTTCCGTGACGTATTGTTTAGCTTCTTTCAAGAACCTACCCGTATCCCGAATATCCTCCATACGATACCATGGTATTGTGCCGTCAGTCCAAAAGTCTGCATTTTGCTTTGATGGGGTATAACCGTTTCTAAACTCACATACAAAGCGAAGCCGTTTTGTTTCCCAGTGTTGGGGGATTTTGCCAATCCATTCGATGCCGGTAGGTTTATATTCGTCGTATCGCTTCATGGTCAATCCTCCTCCGATTTTTGGTTGTCTTCTATCTCTTTCATCTTTTGCTGCAAGAGTTTCTTGTCCGGCAAGCACAGACGGTATTCAGCCACAAGCGCAGGAGACAGCGAGCGGCTCAGGGCATACTCTACTACGTCGTTGTCCTTGTCCTTGCAGAGCAGGACTCCGATGCTCGGGTTTTCCTTCGGCTTCTTGACATCGCGATCGAGGGCTTCAAGATAGAAATTCAATTGTCCCAAATGCTCGGGCTTGAATTTCTCCATCTTCAGCTCAAAGGCGACCAAACATTGCAGCTCACGATGATAGAACAGCAGGTCTATTCTGAAATCACTCTGCCCAACCTGTAGCCGATACTCCTGATCGATATAGATGAAGTCCTTCCCTATCTCCAGTATGAAGTCCTTCATCTGACTTATCAAAGCGGCACGGAGAGAGTTTTCGTTTCTGATAGTTTTGCCGGCAATGAACTCAAAGACGTAATTGTCCCTGAATACCGCTGCTGCACCCGGAGCCAATTCTCTCACCACCGGTGAGAGAATTTTGGTGTCGGATAGCGAGCGTTCATAGAGCGCACTGTCAATTTGACGTTCCAGTTCGCGTTTCGAGTAGCGTTCATCGATACATTTTGTGAGGTAAAACAGCTTCTCCTCGGGAGTTTTCGTCCGGCTGAGGAGTACGAGATTGTTGGTCCAGCTGATTTCTCTCACCAGTGGTGATAGTTTTGGTTCGTTGGCGTAAGCCTCGTAAAACTGCTTCATCCTCCACAGGTTCTTGTCGGAGAATCCCTTCAAGTCCGGGGTCTTCCGGGAGATATAGTCAGCCAGCTGCTTCACCACCCCGTCACCCCATTCAGCGGACGCGATTCTCTCGGAGATAAGGCGGCCGACATTCCAATACAAGTCAATGAGGGCGGTATTGGCAAGGCGCAACACATTGTCCCGTGCATTGCTGATAAGCTGTGTAATTTCAGCAAATTGCGCGTTTATGGAATCGACGTGGTTTATAATGTCGCTCATAATTATTGCTCTGCTCTGAGTTGTTTGAGTTCGTTTTCAAGTTCGCTGTCGAGTGCAAACAATTCGTCAAGAATAACGGCGCGGTCACGCAACGGCTTGTAGACGTAGAACAGTTTAGAGAATGGAAACTCGCAGCCGATTTTGTCTTTCGAGCGGTCCATCCAAGCATCAGGGACAAAGCGCAGCACCTCTTCTCGGAAATACTCATCGATGTCGGTCTTGAACGGAATGTTTTCGGTGTCGCGCAAAGCGGCATCGGGAACAAAGCCGGAGTCGGGCTTACCGGGCGTAGCGTAAATCGCTGGAGCGTTTTCATCGGTGGACGCATAGCAACGCAGTTTCTTGATGTAGCCCTGCTGTATCTTCTTGACTTTGAGCGCAGCAAGGATGAACGCGAAGAACTCTTCGTCGGTGCGCCGTTTGTCGATGCCGGGAATTGCGGCAACTTGGGCAAAAAACGGCAGGTCTTTCTTAGGGAAGGTTTTTTGCTGTATGGCCTCAAGGAGCTTCTCGCCCGTCTTCTCAAATACAAGGCGCAAAGGGCGTTCCACCGTCACCTTGGTGTAAAGGAAGTCTTCGCGGTCAAGCAGTTTGGCTGCTTCGACGGTCTCTCCGTTAACCTCGATTTGTGCGCTTGTGTAGTTGCGGTACATGCTAAGGATTTCGCGAGCGCCGCGTTCGCTGATTTCATAGCGTTTCTTGCCGAGGTTGCGCTGAAGCAAAGACTGATACGGCTCTTGGTAGCCGTTTATGAGCAGCACCTTGCCACGATGCGATGCCGGTCTTTTGTTGTCGAGAATCCAAAGGTATGTCTGAATGTCGGTGCTGTAAAAGAGGTTCTTCGGAATGGCGATAATCGCATCGAGGATGTCGCGGTCGAGCAGCATCTTACGGATGTTGCTCCAGCCACTGTCTGCATCGCCGTTAAACAACGGCGAGCCGTTGAGGATAATGCCGATACGCGAGCCGCTGCCGTTGCGGTCCATCTTGCTTATCATGTGCTGCAGGAAAAGCAGAGATCCATCGGAAGTGCTTGGAAGTCCGGCGGAAAAACGACCGTCCTTACGCTCGGCTTCTTCTTTTATCTGACTTTCAAACATTTTCCACTTCACGCCGAAAGGCGGGTTGGCGAGCATATAGTTGAATGTCTTGCCGACAAAGTGGTCGTCGGTAAGAGTATTGCCGACCGTGATTTGTCCGTCCTTGTTGGCGGAGGCATCGTTCATCAGCAGGATGTCGCTCTTGCAGATGGCGTAAGTCTTTTCGTTCTTCTCTTGACCGAACAGGTACACCTTCATATCGGTGCGGTCGGTGGCGTGTTCGAGGTATTCCTTAGCCACGGTAAGCATACCGCCGGTGCCGCAGCAAGGGTCATAAATCGAGAAATGCTGCCCTATGGTGTTTATCTCTTTTTCCTTGCCGCACATAACGAGCGAAACGAGAAGCCGAACAATGTCTTTCGGGGTGTAGAATTGTCCTGCCATGGTGTTGGAGGATTCTTTTGACCATCTAATTACGGTTTCAAAAGCAGTCCCCATCATGGCGTTGTCAACGACTTCGGGCCGCAGGTCTGCTTTGGTCACGAAAGCTTGTGTAACTGCAAACAGCAGCCCGGCGCGGTCGAGGCGAGTGTATATGCGCGTAAGGTCTCCGGCTTCGCTGTCCTCATGGGTGAAATTATTGAGAATATCCTTTACGTTATCAGTAAAGCCTTCGAGATATACCTTGAAATTGTCTGCGATTTCAGCCGGTGCAGCCAAAAGGGTAGACAATGTAAATTTGGAGGTGTTGTAGAACGAAAGATTATACTTGCGCATAAGGATGTCAAGCCGTATCTTGCGCATATGCTCCGGCACTTTCTCAAGTTCCGCGTCAATAATTTTCTTTTTGTCATGCAAAACGCAATCCATTCGGCGCAAGAGCGTGAACGGCAAAATTACATTTTCCACCTCCGGGTCTTCATAGACATCGCGGATTATATCTTTTATGTCCCAAATAAGGGCAGCGAGTTGTTGGGCGGTCATAATCATTTATTTTAATTACGGAGCAAAGATATATCGAATATACTCAGTTTTACTGCGTTTATTGATATAAATTATTTGCCTTAAAAATCCTGTTTCTTATTTTATTAGCTAATTCTACTGGGAATAAGACTTTTACGTAATCACCAAGCGACAATATTTCTCTTTCGAGTTCATAATTAAAAATCACACTCAACGACAATACAGCTCCATTTTCTAATTTTTCCACTATGCGTTGGGAGTGATGCAGCGGTTTCGAGAGAATATATGGAAGTTGAGAATTACTGACGAACAGCCGCACCTCTTGTGGCGTGTCTTCGGGCGAGCGGCTGACACCTATCATATCGTTGAAAAATGCTGAAAAATCAACTGAGGTGTTAGGCTTATATGTCTTTACAATCGGGGTGAATTCGAGAATGCGATCAAAAGCAAGTGTGGTGATTTGTCCCAATTCATCGTTAAGCCCAAGTAAAAACCACCTGTTGTTGTACTCCTTTATATAGTATGGGTGGATTATAACATTAGATTCTTGCGGATTGCGATAGCCGCAATAGCGGACAATCAGCACTTGCCGACCAAGTATTGATTTGAGAAGCGGTGCGAAATGTTCTTTGCCCTTGAGGTCTGAGTTTTGATCAAAACCGACAATGCTCTTAATATCGGTATCGATGCCCATAGATGGTTTGAAGCGTTTTATCAAACTATCAAGCCACTCGAACCCCGGCATACCATCGAAACGACTTAAGACGGAAACCGCTTGGGTTAAACCGAGGATTTCGTCATCGGTGAGCGGTATCTTATAAATGCTGAAGTTCGGGTCTTTATAGTGGTAATAGATGTTTCGACCCTTACGGATAGGAACAATCTCCGCTTGAGTATATTGCGCTTCTAATTCAAACAAGTCGGTTCTAATGGTGTTTTCCGACGTAACTTCGCGAAAGCCATGTTCGACCAGCGCGTCGTTACATTTTGCCATCAGCTCAAGCAGGGTGTAATTGCGATTGCTGCTCAAGCAACGGTCTAAAACCTGCCTCCGAATCAATGCACCTTTATTTGTCGGCATAATAGACTAAATTTTATTGAGTGTATTATGTCGCAAAGATAACCAATTTTCATGAAACGCCGGAAACAGGTAGACGATAAAGCAAGGCAACAGCGGATGCATATTGCCGTTGTCTGCAAAAATGCGTAACTTTGCGGCGTAATAGGCTCTTTCGGGAGCCGCGATGCAGCAATTTTTATAGACAAAGGCTACTTTCAGTACAAGTAAAGGGTACTTTTTAGACAAAGGCTAAGGGAAACCGAGGCTGCAGACACACAATGGCACAAAAGACTTCCATACCTAAGGGCACCCGCGATTTCAATACCGCGGAGATGGCCCGACGCAATTATATTTTCGATACTATACGTTCGGTATTTGCACTTTACGGCTTCCGACCCATCGAGACGCCGGCTATGGAGAATCTCTCCACGCTTATGGGCAAGTATGGCGAGGAGGGCGACAAATTGCTCTTCAAGATACTCAACTCGGGCGAATGGACTCGCGGCCTCGAGGGCAAAGACCTCGCCGGAGAAAGCATCGGGCACCTCACCTCGGCTGTGGCCGAGAAGGGCCTGCGTTACGACTTGACCGTACCCTTTGCACGCTTCGTGGTGATGCACCGCGCCGAGCTGTCCATGCCTTTCAAGCGCTGTCAGATACAGCCGGTATGGCGTGCCGACCGCCCGCAGAAAGGCCGCTACCGCGAGTTCTACCAGTGCGACGCCGACGTGGTGGGTACCGACTCGCTGCTGTGCGAGGTCGAGCTGCTGCAGCTTATCGACGAGGTATTTGCGCGCCTGGGCATCCGCGTAGCCATCAAGCTGAACAACCGTAAGGTTCTGGCCGGTATAGCCGAACTCATCGGCGCGCCCGAGCGCATCGTGGACATCACCGTAGCCATAGACAAGTTGGATAAGATAGGGCGCGACAATGTCAACGCCGAGCTCATCGAGCGCGGTCTGTCGCCCGAAGCCGTCGACGCGCTCCAACCTATACTGGACATCTCCGGCACCACGGACGAGCGTATGGCACGCCTGCAAGAGCTGCTGGCCGGCAGCGAAACCGGAGCCAAAGGCGTCGAGGAACTACGCACGGTCATTGATGGGACGCGCAACCTCGGACTGCGTGCCACTCTTGATTTGGATGTCTCGCTGGCACGCGGTCTCAACTATTACACCGGCACCATCATCGAAGTCAAGGCCCTGGACACACCCATAGGCAGCATCACCGGCGGCGGACGTTACGACAACCTCACGGGCGTCTTCGGCGCTCCCGGCCTCAGCGGCGTGGGCATCAGCTTCGGCGCCGACCGCATCTACGATGTCATGACCACGCTCAACCTCTTCCCCGAAGGCACCGACAGCGGCGCACAAGTGATGTTTGCCAACCTCGGAGCCGCCGAAGTGGCTGCCGCCTTGCGCCTGGCCGCCACCCTGCGCCGCCAAGGCATTGCCGTGGAGGTATACCCCGACGCCGCTAAGATGAAGAAACAAATGGCATGGGCCGATGCAGCCGCCGTGCCCTACGTGGCACTCATCGGCAGCAACGAACTGGCTGCCGGCATCGTCACCCTGCGCAATATGCGCACCGGCGAGCAATCGACAGTCAGCGCCGCCGACATCGATGCATTGGCCTCAACCCTCAAAGAATAACTCAATTACACACCATACCGCAATGAAGAAATTACTCATCATCATAGCCGTGGCCGCCGTCTCCGTAGCCGCCCACGCGCAATTCCGCTGGAGCGCCGTTGCCGGAGCCAATTATACCAACCTGAATTTCAAACAGGACATCGTGTCCGTAACCCAAGGCGTAGGTTACGGCGCCGGCATCGTGGGCGAAATGATATTCCCCGGCATAGGCTTCGGCCTTGATTTCGGGCTGATGTACGAGCAGCAAAACGCCAAGGTCAATCTCGGCGAAAAGAAAATATGGTCATCACTCGGACTGGGCAAAGAAACCGCAATGATGCACAACATCCACATCCCCTTGCACTTGCGTTTCAAGTACACACGCCTCAACGGATTCGAGGAAAAGCTGGCTCCCCTGGCATACGTCGGACCGGAATTCAACATCCAGGCTGCACACGCCGGAGGCGATGCCTTCAAGTACTCGGGCGGTGATCTATCGCTGGCCGTGGGCGTGGGCGTCGAAATTTTCCGCCGCTGGCAGGTTATCGGAGGATACACCTGGGGCATGACCTACGCGCTGAAAACCAAGCTGCTCGAAGACTTCAGCGCCACGACAAAAGGCTGGACACTCCGCGTAGCATACTTCTTCTAAGCGCCGTTTTCCGGCTCTTTTCCTCAACACAGGCTTCACTTGTCTTTATCCCTAAAATAGGCTCTTCGGCCAAAAATAATACCCCATAGAACAGCCGACAAACAGCAAGCCGCCACGGAAATTCCGATTCCGTGGCGGCTTGCTATATATGTGCCGTAAAGCGTAGCTGTCTTACTCGACTACTCGACCCATTTGAACGACTCCGGTGAGGTTGAGATCGGCATCAAACATCATGATATCGGCATCCTTGCCCGGGGCGAGCGAGCCTTTGCGGTCGTACACGCCCATAATGCGTGCCGGTGTCTCGGAGGCCATACGTGCCACATCTTCCAGGGGTATGCCGGCCTTCTGTACGGCGGTGCGTACCAGGCGATCCATCGTGGCAATACTACCGGCGATGGCGCTACGGTCAGCCAGCATACACACGCCGTTTTCGATGACCACGCGCGGGTCAAACGCCGTCTTGCTGTCCGAAGCGGCACACGCCAAGGCGTCCGTGATCAGGGCGGTGCGCTCTACGCCTTTCTGCTTCCATATCAGACGCAACATCACCGGCGGAACGTGGATGCCATCGGCTATCATCTCGACGGTGATACCGTCAATAAGGTATACCGATTCGACAGTACCCTCGTGCTTGTACGGGCCTTCTTTGTGGTTGCCGGTCATAGCGTTATAGAAGTGTGTGGCGTGAGTGAAGCCGGCGCGATAGCCCTTCTCGACATCCTTATATGCAGCTGCGGTATGTCCCAGCGAGGCAAGTATGCCCTTGCTGCGCAGATAGGTGGCAAATTCTTCGGCGCCGGGCAGCTCGGGAGCGGCATCCCAGCGACGTATAGACGTGAAGTCCTCGACGATGGACTTGTATTCCTCCGGAGTCGGAACTTTGATATTCTCGGGCAGCTGTCCGCCGGCCATCTTGGGGTTGAAGTACGGACCTTCGAGATGCAGACCGAGCACGCCGCTCATAGGGTCGGCCATAAGCTTTTGACACGTAGCGGCAGCCTCACGTATCATCGGAACAGTTGACGAGGACAGCGTCGGGAATATAGACGTCGTACCATGGCGGCGATGAGCCGCCACAGCCGTCACAAAAGCATCCTCGGTACACTCCATAAAGTCACGTCCTCCACCGCCATGCACGTGTATATCGATGCCGCCGGGGAGTACGTAATTGCCTTGCGCATCGATGACCTTGTCCACGCCATCAATGCGGCGACTGTGATTGAGTATTGACTTGATACGAGTGTCTTCGATGAGGACACTTCCGCCTTCGACCCAGCCCATGGGGGTGAGCACGCGGCCGTTAATAATCTGTGTTGTCATATCGTTTGTTGTTTATTTGTATTTCTCAAGCGGTGAGACAAAGGTACAAAAACTTCGCCGAATAGACAAAGTCGATTGCCGTCATCCGGTCCTTCGGCATCGTCTCCTCGCGTAGTCCTTCGCCGTGCATACCTATGCAATACTCGTCTTTCTCTCGGCAAGTCGCCGAGCTGCTATTTCCACTGACGTCAGTACACAAAAAAGTACCGGGACACGCGGCCCCGGCACCAAGCTCTAAATTTATGTTTTTAAACCCTTATGGTACAAGATTGTATTTCCGGAAGACTTTTTGAATCTTTTCAAGACCGGTAGTGACTTGCTCCTTGGTGTGCGTAGCCATCAGAGAGAAGCGGATAAGCGTATCTTGAGGCGCAACGGCGGGCGAAACAACCGGGTTGACAAATACGCCTTCTTCGAGCAGGTCGTGCGTGATAGCGAAAGTCTTGAAGTCGTCACGGATAAATAGCGGGATGATCGGTGTCGATGTATTACCGATTTCGAAGCCCATACTGCGGAATCCCTCGAGGGCGTAGTGTGTGAGGTCCCAGAGATGTTGCTGGCGCTCGGGCTCGGCTATCATAATGTCTATAGCCTTGAGTGCGGCAGCGGTGCTGGCCGGAGTGATACTTGCGGTGAAGATGTAGCTGCGGCTGTGGTGACGCAGATAATTGGTCACTTCTTTGTCCGTAGCGATAAATCCGCCGAGGCTGGCAAAACTCTTCGAGAATGTACCCATAATCAGGTCTACATCCTTGGTCAGGCCGAAATGGTTGACCGTACCGCGACCACCCTCGCCGAAGACACCTATACCGTGTGCTTCGTCCACCATGACGCTGGCATCGTATTTCTTGGCCAGGCGCACGATTTCGGGGATATTGGCCACATCGCCTTCCATCGAGAATACGCCGTCCGTAACAATAAGTTTTACCTTATCGGGCTCGCAACGCTGCAGTTGCTTTTCCAGCGAGGCCATGTCGTTGTGCTTATACTTGAGCTGCTGCGAGAACGACAGACGACGACCTTCGATGATGGAGGCGTGATCCTGTTCGTCCCACAATATATAGTCTTCACGACCGGTGAGGCACGATACGACACCGAGGTTGACGCCGAAGCCGGTGGAGTAAATCATCACGTCCTCCTTGCCTATGTACTCGGCGATACGATGCTCCAGCTTCTTGTGCAAGTCAAGCGTACCGTTGAGGAATGGGGAGCCGGCACATCCGGTTCCGTATTTACGTATTGCTTCGATTGCGGCTTCCTTGATTCGGGGGTCGTTGACCAGTCCGCTGTAGCAGTTGCTACCGAACATCAAGACTTTCTTGCCGTCTATGATGACTTCGGGATCCTGTTCGGAGGATATTGCGCGGAAATAGGGGTAAACGCCGGCGGCCTTGGCCTCTTGCGGCGCCGTGTATTTGGCTAATTTTGCCTGTAGTAACTTCATAGTTTATGTGATAATGTTATCGACGTTTGATAAACTATCTGACGGCTGCCGTTGGCGACCAATCAGGCTGCAAAGATACAAAAAAATATTGGAAGTCGTGTAAAAAAGTTTGGCTCAACGCCGAAAAAACTTCCAAAGGGCACGCATATTGCCTCCACAGCGTACATTGTCATCACAAATTCCAAGACGTTAACTTCCGTCTCCTTATTATCATAGTGCGCCCATTACTTATGCCACTTTCTTTTTTCCCTAATAATACCTAATAATACCTAATAATAGAAGCGGGGACGCGCCATGGCGCGTCCCCGCTCATTTTAGGATTATCTCAGTCGAGGTCTATTGAAAGACTTCGCTGTCGAATTCAGTGACTACTTGACGTACACCTTCTCGGCCTTGTTGCCTTGACGGCGGATGTATACGCCGGTGGTAAGGTTGTCGGCGGCCACGCGTACACCTTGCAGGTTGTAGTACTCTGCTTTGGCATCAGCGTCTTCAATATTGATAATATCGGAGATGGCATCTTTGACTTCACCTTCATAGACGAAGCGACCGAGACCTTGTCCGAAGACGTTGGCGTAGATGCTGACAACACCATTCAGCGAACCCTCGGTGCCGACAACAACAGCCGAAGCAAACTGGCTATTAGTGGTTGTACCGAAGCCTTCTTCGGGCAGGTTGATGATAGGAGCAGTAGCCTTGGCTACACCGTCCGTTACATCGATAATGGCGATTTGGCCATTGCCGAGATTGCCCGTCTTGTAGGTGATAGCAGCGATATACTTCTTATTGCCTACGTTGAAGGGGGCGAAGGCGGTGCCGTATATGGATCCGCCGAGTGCTGATGTGGGAAGTACTTCTGCGGTAATCTTACCGGACGCATCGAACTTAGCTATCTGGTTGTTCTTCTGAA